>JAQWFM010000027.1 GCA_028704415.1 Oscillospiraceae bacterium
TTGCAGGACTAAAACCAGCTCCAGGGCCTGGCCGGCGGCCAGTTTAGCCGCAACCCTATCATAAAACTGCGCCATAAGATTCTCCTTTGCGGATTTTATGGCGTCAACCAATCAATTGACACCTTATGTCCGGACTACCGGCTTGGCTGCTACTGCTTATTGGGCGGCAACCGCTTCAATCTCAAACAGAGCAGCTTTAGGTAAGGTTTTGACCGCTACACAGGAACGCGCGGGTTTATTGGCGCCAAAATAACGGGCATAAATGTCATTGATGGCGCCAAAATCTGCTATATCAGCCAGAAACACGGTCGTTTTGACCACATCAGCCAAGCTCAGGCCTGCTGCAGCTAAAACCGCCGTAAGGTTAGTCAGTGCCTGTTCCGCCTGAGCCTCAACGCCCTCGGGCAGCACGCCGGTGGCAGGTACCAGCCCTAGCTGGCCGGAGACATAAACCGTCTTTTGCGCGGCGCTTACCTCCACTGCGTGAACATAGGGTCCGACTGCAGCCGGAGCATTTGAAGAAATAATACTTTTATTTGCCATAATGATTGTCCTCTCCCGCGGTCTGTTTCTTAACCGCCTTATATTATTGTAACTGATTTAAAGCAAAACGGATGCCCTGGCCTGAGATTCAAGCGCGGCACCCGTTATGACAAGCTTAGTTTGGGTCGCCTGTGCATCCAAGCAGGTCAGGCACCAATCACGGTTCCGGTCCGGCCGCTGACTGCGTCAATGGCTTTTTCTAAACGCGTGATGATAGCCTGACGGCCAGGCCTGGACTGCGCAAAGCGCAGTGCCGCCTCAACTTTGGGCAGCATAGAGCCCGGTGCAAATTCACCTGCCGCGGCATAAGCGCGCAACTGGGCGGTGGTTACCTTATCCAGGTCTTCCTGATCCGGCTTGCCAAAGCGAATCGCTACCTTTTCAACCGCAGTCAGAATCAGCAGCAAATCCGCGTCCATCTGTTCTGCCAGCAGCTCACTGCAGAAATCCTTGTCAATCACCGCCTTGGCCCCTGCCAGGTGCAGGCCCTGCTGCGTTACCGGTATGCCGCCGCCGCCGCAGGCAATCACTACCTGACCTGCGGTCTGTAGGGCCCTAATCGTTTCAATTTCCACAATCTCTGCCGGCTGCGGTGAAGCCACTACCCGCCGCCAGCCCCGGCCGGCGTCCTCAATGACCGCCGCTCCCTTTTCAGCAACCAGAGCCCTGGCTTCTGTTTCGGTCATAAAACGACCGATTGGCTTGCTGGGTTTGGCAAATGAGGGATCCTCAGGATCAACCCTGACCTGAGTGATGACCGTACAAACCGGTTTTTGTATCCCGCGGCCGGCTAATTCTTCTCTCAGTGCGTTTTGCAGGTCATAGCCGATATAGCTTTGGCTCATCGCTACGCAGACTGACAGCGGAATGCGCGGATAGCGCCGGCGGTCAGACTCATGCAGCTCATCCATGGCCAGCTGGATCATGCCGACCTGCGGGCCGTTGCCATGTGCGATAATCACATCACAGCCGGCTTCAATCAGGTCCGCGATGGCCTTAGAGGTCACCTTGACAGCAGCCATTTGTTCAGTCAGATTGTTCCCCAGCGCATTGCCGCCCAGGGCTATGACAACCCGTTTACCCATCATATTTCAACCATCCTGTCTGGAATAATCTTGCAGGGTTAGTTTCAGGTGTGCGGTACTCAGAGGCCAAAGCGGGACCGGCCGCGCTTTTGCAGCATTTCCAGAACGGCCCTGGGATCTTTATTCTTGCTCATAAAGATCATTGCGGCAATGATATACGGCTTATAGCTGGCTTCCTTATAAAGAGAGTCACGGTAACGGTCAAAGACAGTAGCGGCAACCTCTCCCTCCTCACAGCTCACCCCGCTGATATCGGCCGGCAGGCAGTGCAGATAGATAGCTTTTCCATCGCGGGTCGTCTTCATCAAGTCCTCAGTGCACTCCCAGTCCTTATGGTTAGCATTCTGCTGCAGCAGCTGCTTCTCCAAAGTTTTAATCCCCTCATAATCACCGGCGCCGTAAAGCTCCGTGCGTTGCTGCATAGCGGCAAACGGAGCCCAGCTCTTAGGATAAACGACATCCGCACCCGCAAACGCTTCCTTCATATCGTGAGTGACCTTAAAACTGCCGCCTGAAGCCGCCGCGTTGCGGCGCGCGACTGTTTCAACTTCAGGCATGATTTCATAGCCTTCCGGATGAGCTAAAACCACATCCATACCCAGGCGGGTCATGAGGCCGACCGCGCCCTGCGGTACAGACAAGGGCTTGCCATAAGAGGGCGAATAAGCCCAGCTCATAGCTACCTTTTTGCCCTTCAGTTTATCAATGCCGCCAAACTCATTGATCAAATGCAGCGTATCCGCCATGATTTGGGTGGGGTGATCAATGTCACACTGCAGATTGACCAGCATGGGGCGCTGCTCCAGAATACCGTCCTTATAGCCCTGAGTCACGGCATTGGCAACGTCATGCATGTAAGCATTGCCTTTGCCAATGTACATGTCATCCCGGATCCCGATAACATCCGCCATGAAAGAAATCATGTTAGCAGTCTCCCGTACGGTCTCTCCATGGGCAATCTGGCTCTTGCCTTCATCCAGATCCTGTACCTCCAGGCCCAGCAGGTTGCAGGCAGAAGCAAAGCTGAAACGGGTACGGGTAGAGTTGTCACGGAATAAAGAGATACCCAGACCAGAATCAAACTGCTTGGTCGAAATGTTATGCGAGCGCAGGTAGCGCAGCGCATCCGCTGCGGTAAAAATCGCTTTGAGCTCGTCCAGTGTTTTTTCCCAGGTCAGGAAAAAGTCTGAATCATACAGCTTGCTATAGTCCAGTTGTTCAAGCTGCTTTAAATAATCCTGTAAATCTGCCATGTTGTGTTCCCTCTCAAAATTAATTTCAGGCTGGTAGCTAATCACTTATTCTCACAATAGATGGCGGGAAGAGCGGCATAAACGGCGGCACAGCGCACCAGATCTTCCTTCCAGGTTTTTTCATTGGGTGCGTGAGCCTGCGCTTCTTTACCAGGGCCAAAGCCAATACAGGGTATGCCAAAGCGGCCCATGATGGACACGCCGTTCGTGGAAAACGTCCACTTGTCAACCAGCGGCTCCCCATACATGCCCTTATAGGACGCTACCATAGCTTCCGTAGCGGGGTGATCTTCAGGTATGACCCAGGTGGGGAAGAAACAATCCGTGGGGTAGGAAAGGTTTTTGTAACTGGGACGGTCATACTTATACATCGTCACTTCAGCCCCATACTTTTTAACCGCGGGCAGCTGCCGGATCTCTTCCAGAGCTGACTGATAAGTCTCCCCATTGGTCAGACGACGGTCAATGGAAATGGCGCAGCCATCTGCCACCGCGCAGCGGGACGGCGAGCTGAAGAAAATTTCTGAAACCGCCAATGTACCTTTACCCAGGAAATCATCATGATGCAGTTTGTCATTCAGCGCCCGCACTTCCTGCAGGATATCAGCCATTTTGTAAATCGCGTTGTCTCCCCGCTCCGGGGCGCTGCCATGACAGGAAACACCCTTGACTTCCACCCGGATTTCCATCCGGCCGCGCTGGCCGCGGTAAATATTGCCGTCAGTCGGCTCCGTAATGACCACAAACTCCGGTCTTACTTTATCTTCATTAACAATATACTGCCAGCAAAGGCCGTCACAATCTTCCTCCTGTACCGTCGCGGTGACCAGTACGGTGTACTTGTCACTAAGCAGCCCCAGGTCCTTCATGATTTTGGCCCCATAAACGGCAGAAACAATGCCGCCTTCCTGGTCAGAGGTTCCGCGGCCGCCAATCGTCTCCTCATCTTCATAGCCTTTATACGGATCAAAATTCCAGTTGCCGCGCTCACCCACGCCAACCGTATCAATATGTCCGTCAAAGGCAATCAGGGTCTTACCGCTGCCCATATAACCCAACAGATTGCCCATCGGATCAATTTCCACTTTATCAAAGCCTAAACGGCGCATTTCCTCAGCGGCAACCTTGATTTTTCCCTCTTCATGCGTGCTCTCACCCGGGATAGCCACCATTCGGCGCAAAAAAGAGGTCATGTCTTTTTGATAACCCTGGGCTGCTTCTTTAATCGCTGCAAAATTCATTGTTCGCTCCTCCATACAATTTTTTTGTAATTTTCAGGATCCGTATCGCCTTCAGTTGAGAAACACAGGATCCGGCTGTCTTGGTCCAATTTGAGGGCCTGACGGAAACTCTCATACTCAGGGGAGGTTAAGATGGTAAAGACCAGTCCCAGCGGTACCGCCCCGGATTCACCGCTGATGACCCGCTGATCTCCGACAATAGGCGCACCCAGCACCCGCATGCCGTCCGCGGCTACTTCATCTTCTGCCGAAGCAAAAAAGGCGGTATTATTTTTCAGGATATCAAAGGAAATCGTATTGGGCTCACCGCAGGCCAGACCGGCCATAATCGTAATCAGATCGCCGCCCACCTTGCGGATCATGCCGTCCGCGGCCTCCGCCGAGCGGTAAAGGCAATCCGCCGCTCTGGCCTCAACCACCGTGGTAATCGGGCAATTGCCCGGGTATAGGTTGGCAAAACAGCCCTGCACCGCGCCGGCCAGGCTCCCGACGCCGGCCTGCACAAAAATGTGGGTGGGTCTGTCCACACCCTCCGCTTTCAGCTGCTCAAACGCCTCCAGCGCCATCGTGCCATACCCCTGCATGATCCAGGTTGGAATTTCTTCATATCCCTCCCAGGCTGTGTCCTGGACCATCACCCCGTCAGGGTTGGTCTGAGCCAGATCATTGGCTTTGCGGACACAGTCGTCATAATTAAGCGCTTCTATCGTAACCTCAGCACCCTCAGCCTTAATGTTGTTATAGCGGGTTTGAGTAGATCCCTTAGGCATCAGCACAACAGCCTTCTGGCCCAGCTGGCGGGCAGCCCAGGCTACGCCCCGGCCGTGGTTGCCGTCTGTCGCGGTATAAAAGGTCACCTGGCCCAGTTTTTCCTGAAGTTGGGGAGAACGCATGGCATCATAGGTGATCTCTTCAATTGGGCAGTTCAAACGCTGAGCCACATACCGGGCAATGGCATAAGAACCTCCCAGCACCTTAAAAGCGTTCAAGCCAAAGCGTTTGGACTCATCTTTAACAAATAGGTCTTTCACTCCCAGATAAGCGGCCAGCCGGTTCAGGTGAACCAGCGGGGTTGGCTGATACTGAGGAAAGCTCTGGTGAAAGCGCCGGGCGGCCTCAATGCTGTTTGTATCCAGCAGCTGCAGGTTGTTGTCCGCTGTTTTGGGCATCCGGTTTGCTGTCCATTTAATGGTAGTCAAATGATTGTGCCTCCTTGTCAACATTTATTTAGCGTGCCTAAATAATTTTTAGCTTCACTGTGTTTAGCTTATCATGTCTGTCAGAAAATGCAAGGTCTATTTTATGATTATTTCGTGATTTTTGGCAGTATCACCCCGCGGATAACCCTTTTTCCCCTGATAAAGCAAAAGCCCGGCGCGGTTTCACCGCTGGCTTAATCAGCCTGCGGCCGGCTCGATCAGCAGGGACGCCGATAGGATGCCGGTCCGCGGCGGACATACTGGCCGGCCTTACGTTCCTGCAACTGACCCTGGCGCACCACAGCCTGCCCTCTGAGATAGACATCAGACACGCAGCCTTGCGTTTTAAAGCCCTCATAGGGCGTATAGTCTACCCGCTGGTGCTGAGTGGCGGCGCGAATCACCCCTTCACCCTCCGGCTGCCAGATGACTAAATCCGCGTCACTGCCCGGCTGAATGACCCCTTTTTGCGGGTACAGTCCAAACTGCCGGGCAATATTTTCTGACAATAAGGCGGTCAGACGTTCCGGGCTTATGCGGCCGGCCGCCACACCGGCGGTGTACATTAAGGACGGGCGATGCTCTATGCCCGGTAAACCATTGGGAATCTTGCTGAAATCGTCTCTGCCCAGGTCCTTTTGACCGTAATAGTTGAAGCTGCAGTGATCTGTCGAAACGGTATCGATCTCTCCGGCTATGAGACCCTGCCATAAAGCTTTTTGATCGTTTAACGACCGCAGCGGCGGACTGCAGACGTAGCGGGCCCCGCTGAATGGGTCGGCTGCGGTCCCGGCGTATAAACCGGCATCCAAAAGCAGGTATTGGGGGCAGGTTTCCACAAATACCGTCTGCCCTTTGCTGCGAGCAGTCCGCACTTTCTCCAGGCTCAAAGCCGTACTTAAATGGACAATATTAACCGGCAGCTCTGCTAAACCGGCCAGCGTCAGATAGCGCTCCACCGCTTCCGCCTCAACCTCAGCGGGCCGGGAGAGCGGATGATACAGCGGGGCGGTATGGCCCTGCTGCAGCTGGCGGCGGATCAATCCGTTTACCAGATCTCCGTTTTCACAATGGACGCCCAGCATAGCATGCTGCCGTTTTATTTCCAACATGATTTCAAAGATAACATCATCCGGCAGTCTGAGGTTATCGTAGGCCATATACAGCTTATAAGAACTGACGCCTTGCTTTTGCATATCTGTCATTTCAGCTTTGGTTTGCGGATTCCAGTCGGTGATTGCCATATGAAAGGCGTAATCACAGGCACTTTTATGCTCGGCTTTTTTCTGCCAGGCTGATAAAGCTTCCTTAAGCGTGTGGCCCCGGTCCTGGGTAGCAAAATCAATAATGGTAGTGGTTCCGCCCAATATCGCTGCCTGGGTACCGCTGGCAAAATCATCTGCGGTCCGCGTTACGGCAGTTTCCATATCTAAATGCGTGTGCGCGTCAATGAAACCTGGGAAAATCCATTTACCGCTGACATCCAGGATCTCATCAGCCTTATAAGGCAGGCCCTGACCCAAGGCCGCAATCTTTTCGTTTTCAAGCAGCAAATCCGCCGTAAAGCTTTGCGACGCGGTGATAATCCTTCCGTTTTTTAGCAGCACTGACATGTTAAGAACCTTCTTTCTACAATGCGCGTATTTTAAAGGGTAAAACAGCCGCGCTGACCGGAAACAGTCAGCGCGGCCGGAAACCTCAACCCGGCAGGCAGTAAGCCCGCTCTTTAATAAAGTCCAGCATCAGGTTTCTGACCTCAGGCGGACAGGCCTTAGTCTTTGCGGTCAGGGCAAAGTCACTGACCTGACCCCGCCAGCGCAGGCGAACCTGATGGCAATCCGCATCCAGGAAAACAAAACCGGCATTTTCACTGTCAGCAAAGTCACGTTCTGAAGCAAAGAAGGTGAACTTGTCCCGATAGGGCGCGCTGCTGTACGGACAAAACGTCTCACAGTTGCCACACTCATTGCATAAGGGATCCAGATGGACAATCTGGAGGTGCCCGCCGGAGCGGACCGTAATATTGGCGCGGTTGGGACAAACGTCCACACAGCATTCGCAGATCGTCTGGCATTCCAGACAAGCACCGGCCTGGCCAAAATCCGCCTCATTCAGAATCAGGGCCGCTCGCTTATCCAGCACCTTTCGTCCGTCAGGGTTAGTATTTTGCCCAAGGTACTGTTCAGGGTTAAAGCCGCAAATGGCTTTGGCCACCGTGGTGGCATCAGCAATGGCTTCAACGATGGTAGCCGGGCCACGGTGAGCGTCACCAACCACATAGACCCCCTTGAGACTGGTTTCCAGATTGTCCTGGCAGATCACCCGGCCGCGGCTATCCATATCTATACCGCTGGCGGCAAAGTCTGCCGGATCCACCTTTTCACCCACGGCCGCAATCAAGGTATCTGCCGGCATCACCCGGACAGCTTCGGTCGGTTCCGGGCGCCGGCGGCCGTCGGGCCCGGCCGCACCCAGTTTCATGACCCGCAAGGTCAGCTGACCGTCCTTCAGGGCTTCAGGCGCAAGGCACTCGGCCAGCACCGCGCCGTCGTTAACCGCCAGCTCCAGTTCTTCTGCATCAGCCGGCATATTACGTTTATCGCGCCGGTAGACAATCGTAACTGACGCCACTCCCTGCAGTCTTAAAGCCGACCGGGCACAGTCCATCGCGGTGTTGCCGCCGCCTGCCACCACAATATGGCGGCCGTAAGGATTAATATCCGGCTCCCGGCGGCGCTGCCGCAGAAATTCAATCGCGTTAACAGCCTCCCCCGCCTGCAGCCGCAGCACCCCCGGAGCCTGTGCCCCGGTAGCAAAGATCACATAGGTAAAGCCCTGAGCGCGCAGCGTAGCCACGTCAGGCGCCGGCTGGCCAAAGACAAACGTCGCTCCCAGACGCCTGGCCAGCTCGACATCCCGCTCCACCCAGTCGGAAGGGATTCTGAACTCAGGGACCACATGGCGCACAACCCCTCCGGCCGTCTGTTCCCGCTCAAAGACCGTGACCGGGTAACCGCTGCGGGCCAAAAAATGGGCTGCGGCAATACCGCCAGGGCCGGCACCGATCACCGCGGTGCGGGGGCGGTCCTTTTGAATCCGGTCCTGATAGGCTGGCAGGACCTCTTCATAGGCTTCACGCGCCGCCTCCAATTTGGCGCCGCGGATATTAACAGAGCTCTCATAAAAGCCGCGCGTACATTTGGTCATACACGGATGCGCACAGACGGTGCCGGTTATATAAGGCAGCGGGTTACGCTCCAGGATAACCTCCAGCGCTTCCTGATAGCGTTCAGCTGCAACCAGGCGCAGGTAGGCCGGTATGTCCTGATGGATCGGACAGCCGCCGCGGCAGGGGGCGGTAAAGCAGTCAAAATAAGGCACGGTTTCTTTGAGCTTGCGCGACTGCGGCAGTTTAACTGCCTTTTGATAATGCGCGTCCTGACTGGCCTCCGCCAGCAAATGCTCCAGCCGCCGGTTATCCACTCCGGCAAAAGGAGCATAGGTCAGACTGTCGCTGAGCGAAGCTAACTGGCGCAGCCGCTGATAGCCACCGACTTTGAGCAGCGTCGTTGCGACCGTAATCGGCCAGATGCCGCAGTTGTACAGTGCACTGAGGTTACGGGCATCCGCGCCGCCCGAGTACGAGATTCTTAATTGGCCGTTAAAGGCTTCACTTAGGCGACGAGCCAGGGCCAGACTGAACGGGAACAAGGAACGGCCTGACATGTACATCTCCTGCCCGGGCAGCACTTTGCCATCATTGTCTACGGGGAAAGTGTTGGTCAGTTTAACGCCAAACTGCAGGTTCCTGGCCGCGGCCTCAGCCTGGAGACGCTTTAGCATAGGTACCGCGTCTTCAAATTGCAGATCTTCTTTAAAATGATGATCATCAAACGCTACGTAATCGAAGCCGTGACGGTCCGCTTCCTGCCTGGCATACTCGTAACCCAGCATGGTCGGATTACATTTAATAAAGGTATGCAGGTTCTTTTGGGTCAGTAAATAGTGAGCGATGCGCTCAATTTCCTGAGGGGGGCAGCCATGTAGTGTGGAAAGCGTGATTGATCGGCAGACCTGCGGTGAAATCGTCTCCGCGTAGGCCTGGTCCACCTGCTCAAAGCGGTCCAGATGCGCCAGCAGCCAATCCGTGCATTCAGCCCAGATGGCCGTCCGGGCAGCGTCCTTCATATTTTCAATATATCCGTCAATCTTAGGCGACTGGATGCCGGCCAGATCATAGCCGACGCTCATATTGAAAATAAATCCGTCCGGACTGCCCAGGCCGTACTCTTTGGCCAGCAGTTTTAAGACAAACCAGGCCTTGATATATTCGTCCTGAGCCTGCGGAACCCTAAGTTCCGTAGACCATTCCACGTTGTAGCATTCATCCCGCGCGTCAATACAAGGTTTAGCGACGGGTAGGTCCTCCCCGTCTATGATTTGAACGGTTTTCAGCTCAAAAAAGCGGGCACCGGCCACATATGCCGCAATAATATTCTGCGCCAGCTGGGTATGCGGCCCCGCCGCCGGTCCAAAAGGTGTTTCAAGGTGTTCGCCAAATAAGTCCAGGCGCCGCCTGGGGTTGGCGTGGTGGAGGTGATGCCGGGCAACGCCAAAGATCTTGCCGTCTTCCCGATATTCCGTCTGTACCCAATCCATCAGCTGAGCCATACTCAGCGGGGTCATTCTGTCACTCATATGATATCCTCCGCAATAGCTGCCATGTTACGCATTAATGCGTTCCCAGAGATCAGCTGCCTGTGCCCTGGCCTGGCTGAAAATGTCAGCTTCATCCAGTTCCGTCAGCTGCCGGTTTTTCATCAGTACCCGACCGTTAATAATGGTGTCGGTCACCTGCCGCCCATTGGTGCCAAAAAGCAGATGTGAGTTCAGATTTTGCGCGGTCAAAGGTGTAAGCGGATTATAATCCATGACAATCACATCCGCCGCCGCCCCCGCTTTTAGTACGCCCAGCGGCGCTTTAAAGTAGCGATTGGCCAGCTGCGGATTATTGACAAAGAGCGTCTCCGGAATTTCCGTCCACGCGACGGTTGGGTCACAAAGATAATGCTTGTGTAAAATATTGGCGACTTTGTAAGACTCCAGCATGTCATTGGTATAGCCATCTGTACCCAGACCCACGGCTATCCCTTCATGTACCATGTCCAGTACCGCAGGGCAGCCGACGGCGTTGCCCATATTACTCTCCGGATTATGCACCACCATGGTGTCAGTCTCCTTAAGTAACTCCCGCTCCTGCCGATTGATATGGATACAGTGTGCCGCTATGGTTTTGGTCCCCAGGATACCCCAGTCATAAAGGCGGTTAACAATCCGTTTAGAATACTTGTGCAGAGAATCATAGACATCATCCAGCCCCTCCGCCACATGAATATGGTAGCCGCTGTATTCAGGCAATCGGCTGCGGCAGTAATCCAGCGTTGCCTCAGACAAGGTAAACGCTGCGTGCATACCCATCATGCCATATTGCATATCATCGGTCCGCTTGTGGCTGGCTTCAATAAAGCGCACATTTTCCGCTACCGCGGCCTGCATTTTTTCCTGTCCGTCCCGATCTGAAATCTCATAGCACAGACAAGTCCTAACCCCGCAGCGATCCGCGGCCTCACTGATGGCCGTCAGGCTGCCGTCAATTTCTCCATAGCTGGCATGATGGTCAAAAACTGTCGTGACCCCGTTTTTGATACAGTCAATATACGTCGTCATGGCGCTGAGATAATTGTCCTGATTGTTCAGCGTGCGGTCAATCTTCCACCACTGGCCTTCAAGAATATCCAGAAAGCCCCTGGGAGCATAGCCCCTGATACTCAGGCCGCGGGCGAAGGCACTGTAAATATGATTATGCATGTTAACCAGGCCAGGCATAATCAAACCGCCGTGGGCATCCACCACACTGGCCGCTGGATATAAAGCAGCCAATTCCTGCGCTTTACCGATTTGTTTGACTTTGCTGTCCTCAATCAGGACGGCACCGTCGTTAATCAGCGGGCGGACAGGATCCCGGGTTACCACGTTCCCATTCGTTACTAACAGCATCGATCATCCTCCTAAAGCAAATTCTTCAACTCACTCCGGGGATTTTTCCTATTTATGCTGATCCCTGACCTCAGGTCATTCATTTGGCCAAATAAGAAAAAGCACCAGTGCTCATTGAAGCATGAACAGCCCGTGCGCTTGGCACTTCTTTACAGCCATCATTCTAAATAAAATTATATCAGCAAGAATTTTTTTAAGCAAGTTGTCTTGAAAAAATTTTTTTACTGCCGGTTCGGGAACGGGTTAGCAATATTTACGTCTTTTATGGCTATTATTATTGAAATATATGGCAGAAATTTCTTTGTATCTTTTATCACCATATGATATCATAATGACTTGCAATTCTACTTTTCTCGGTTGCTTCGGTAACAAGAGCAACCGTATCAGGAATGAGGTTAATATGTTATCTGGTGAAAAGCTGATTTTCCTCAAGCAGTTTGCTCAGGCAATAGCCAAGCAGTTTGGCCAGGATTGTGAGGTCGTTGTCCACAACATTGATGCGGCCAAAGCGGAGAGCCATATAGAATTCATTGAAAATGGCCATGTATCTTCGCGGTCTGTCGGAGAGGATGCCTCACATATTGTATTGGAAGCAATGCGTAAGGATCCGGCTGAACTCCAGGACCGCCTGGCCTATCTGACCCGCACGCACGATGGCCGGATTCTTAAGTCCAGTACGTTATACATTAAAGGGGAGCGCGGGCAGTTGGATGGTATTCTATCCATAAACTATGATATCTCCGCCTTGCTGACGGTAGATCGCGCTTTAAAGGATTTGCTGGCGGTAGAGGCCGATGTGCCGGATAAAGAACCGCAGACCATTCCGCAGACGGTAAACGAGTTACTGGATGATCTGATTCGGGAATCCGTAAAAATGGTCGGAAAACCGGTTGCATTGATGAATAAGGATGACAAGATGACGGCCATTCAGTTTTTAAATCAGAATGGTGCCTTTTTAATCACCAAGTCCGGTGATAAGATATCCAAATTTTTTAACATCTCTAAATACACCATGTACGGCTATATTGACGCCAAGCAGGGCAACGGCGGGAACGGAAGGACCTGAGCCCGGGGGTGCGGGGATAAAAAAGCCCCCCGGCGCGCAGAGGGTTACCGTGTTCTGGTCCAGCCAGAAACGCGGGAGCACCTTGCGGATTGCCGGGCGGCTTTTTATTCAGGCTCGTCCGCCAGCCAGCTGTCCCTGAAACCTAAGATCTGAGCTTTGCGGTTTCAGGCCAGCGCCTTTTTGCTGTAAAAATAGCGATGGACCACCCCGGCCAGAGCGCCGCCGGCAAAGGGCGCCAGGATGAAGACCCAGACCTGCTGCAAAGCAGTCCCGCCGGTAAAGACTGCCGGGGCCAGACTGCGGGCGGGGTTAACGGAGGTCCCGGTCAGGGGAATGCCGATTAAATGGACCAGGGTCAAAGTCAGGCCAATCATCAGGCCTGCCAGATTTGCGGTTTGCTCACTGGAGGTTACCCCCAGAACCGTCATGACAAAGACAAAGGTTAAGACAAACTCCACCACCAGCGCGCCGCCTAAACCCAGGCCTACGCCACTCAGCTCACCATAACCATCAGCGCCATAGCCTTCCAGGGTGGAATTAGCCAGCACAATGGAAAAGACGGCTGAAGCCGCAAAAGCGCCGGCCACCTGCCCCACCACATAGCCGATAAAATCTTTGAAGCTCATCTTGCCACTGACCAGCACGCCCAGCGATACCGCCGGATTAACATGGCAGCCGGAAATGGGCCCGATCGCGTAAGCCGCAGCCACAATGGACAAGCCAAAAGCCAGCGCGATGGCCGCGACCCCTAAAAAGCCGCTGCCGGTCCCGCCGGTAAAGCCGCCGGTTACCACGGCGGTACCACAGCCAAAGAACACCAGTACAAAGGTGCCAAAGAACTCTGCTATATACTTTTTCATAAGTCCCTCACTTTCCTGATCGCATTTGGATCAGTCATAATATGTTTACCTTTATATGATAGAAATATATACAATTTTTATCTACGCGCGGGGTTACGAATTTAGCTGCCTAAATAACATTTTGTACGGCAAAATTTGTTAATGTTTTGAGGGGGTATTTACACGGAAGGACAGTTCAGGCCAGACGCGGCCTAAGCTGTGCAAGCTGCTGGCTTTCGTGCGAGAGATTGCTATACTGTCCGGTAGCAACTATCCCTGACGAGCTGACAGATTGAACTCAGCCGGAAAGCAGATAAACAGGAGGCGATAATAATGCAGGAAATTTTTAACCGCAGGAGCGTCCGTCATTTTAAACAACAGCCCGTAGAGGCACAAAAGATTGATCAATTGCTGCGCGCCGCCATGCAGGCACCCTCAGCGGCCAATCAGCAGGCCTGGGAATTTATCGTCGTGCAGGACCGGCAAAGCCTGGTTGAAGTAGCCCAGACCTCTCCCTACGCCAAACCCGCGGCGGAGGCGGCAGTTGCCTTTATTTTGCTGGCGGATGAAAATAAATTAAAGGTTCCGACCGCCTGGGAGCAGGATCTGGCAGCAGCGGCTGAAAACCTGCTGCTGGAAGCGGTTCATCTGGGGCTTGGCGCCGTCTGGTTGGGCGCCGCGACTTCTGATATAGTGATGAAGAATCTGCGCAGCCTGTTCAACCTGCCGGAGACCCTGCGGCCCTTTGCCATTATTGCCGCCGGCTATCCGGACGGACCGCAGCAGGCTGTCATCAGCCGCTATCAGGCGCAGCGGGTTCACTATGAAAGATGGTAGTGTGAAAGGAATTTAACATGATTAAATTAGTTGCTGACAATTACATCCGGGCAGATAAACTGGAGGAATTTCTTACTCTGGCCAGGCAGCTGGTTCAGGAGACCAGAGCTCACGACGCCGGCTGCATCCGCTATGAGTTGCTGCAGGATGTCAACGATCCGCTGCACTTGACGATGCTGGAGGAATGGGCAGACCAGGAGGCTTTGGCCAAACACTCACAGTCCGTTCATTTTAAAGCCGCAGTGCCTCAGTTTGCCCTCCTGGCAAGCAGAACCGGCGAAACTCATCTCTTTCAGCAGCTGGCCTGAAGCCTCGCTTTACCGGTTTACCGCCCCCAGGCTGGCCAAAGGAGCAAGAGTCATTGACAGGCCGCGAGACTGGCGCTATACTGAGTCTCGCTTCGGGCTCATAGCTCAGTTGGGAGAGCGCTGCGTTCGCATCGCAGAGGTCGAGGGTTCGAATCCCTTTGAGTCCACCACCAAGCCCCGGAACGCCTATGTTCTGGGGTTTTTCTTTATCCATGATACCCAAAAGTACTGCCGGGTTTTGTGGTTACTGACTTAACTGTTTTGAATCCTTGTTGCCGCAGCCTGAGCCTGCCGGTAAATTGTCTCCACGGGTTCCCCCACATAGTAGTTTCCGTCTTCAAACAGGATCCGGCCGCTAACCATGGTCATGCGCACATTGCTCTTTGACCCGGCGTAAACCAGGTTTTTGGCTATATTATTCAATGGCTGCATATTGGGCTGCTGCAAATCAATCCGGACCAGATCGGCCTGCTGTCCTGCGGCCAGGTAACGGCAGGACTCCAGGCCCATCACTTCCGCACCATTGCGGGTTGCCATCAGCAATACCTGATCAGCCGGCAGCGCGGCCGCATCCTGGCGCAGCAATTTTTGCAGGCCTGTTGCCAAAAACATTTCCCTGAACATGTCCAGGCAGTTATTGCTGGCCGGGCCGTCAGTACCCAGCGCGATTTTAAGCCCCTGCTCCTGTAAGTCTACTAAAGGCGCAATACCACTGGCCAGTTTGGTATTGCTGCCGGGGTTGCTGACGACAGCCAGGTGGCGCTGCTTCATGATGGCTATATCCTCCTGGGTCAGGTGGACGCAGTGGAAGGCACAGCCGCCAAAATCCAGCAGGCCCAGGCTGTCCATCCAGGCGGTGGGGGTCAGGCCGGTCCGCGCGATACAGGCCTCTACTTCACTCCTGGTTTCACTGCTGTGCATACTGACCGCACTCTTGAGCTCATGCAACAGGCTGCTCAAAGCCCTCAGCAGGTCCGGCGAGCAGGTATACTCAGCATGAAAGCCCAGGCGGTAAGAGATCAGGTCATCCAGTTGGTTAAAATACTGATAATTATGCGCCAGTTCAGCAACAGAGCCGCTGAAATCATTGAGCGCGCCACACAACACGGTGCGGAAGCCACTGTCCATTGCCGCCTGAGCAATCTGAGCCGGGAACATGTACATATCGTAATTAGCGGTAATGCCGCTGCTTAAGTATTCCAGAATAGCCAGGCGGGTAAACCAGTAGACCGCCTCCTCATCCAGCTTGGCTTCCAGGGGAAAGACCTGCTTATTAAGCCAGTCCAGCAGCGGCAAATCATCCGCAAAGCTGCGCAAAAAGGTCATGGGAGAATGGGTGTGCGCATCTTTAAAACCTGGCAGCAGCAGATCCCCCTGCAGATCAATTTCACGGTCAAAAGCCGGCGTCTGCCGTTGTATAGCCTGGGCTGAGGTGCCCACAAAACTGATCCGGCGGTCTTCAGTCCACAGTTCGCCGTCTATGATACGGCTGTCGGCCGCCAGCGGCATCAGGCGGGCATGATAAAAACGGATATTCATAACATCTCCTTTTCGTCCGGTCGGGGCTGAGATAACCTACTGCGCCTGGGGCTCAGGATTGGACAGGCAACGGGCCCGGGCCGCTTGTGTCAGCGTTTAGCCTTGTCATAGATTTCACCCAGTGCGCGCGGGGCACGGTTGGATTTGGAAAAGAAAATCAATAAAAGCAAGGTCAGCGCATAGGGTATGGCCATGGCCAGGTTAGTAAAGTTAGAAGACAGCTTTAAGTAGCCAACCAATTGATACGCCCCGCTGCGGGCCAGGCCAAAAATCAGACAGGCCGCCAGGGTGGGCATTAATTTCCAGTTGCCAAAGATCATGGCCGCAATGGCCAGGTAGCCGGCGCCAAAATAGATACTGGGCGAAAAATTAGTGGAAATTGAGTAGGCGTAGCACATGCCGCCCAGGCCGGCCAGCATGCCGGCGATGACCACGGCAGCAAAGCGGACCCGGACCACACTGATACCCGCAGTGTCCACAGCGTGCGGGTTGTCGCCGGCCGCGCGCAGGTGCATACCAAAACGCGTCTTGTAAAGCAGATAGTTTAGGAAGATCACCAAGACCACAATCAGGATTTCGAAGGGGTAAAATTTGGTAAAAATGGCGCCCAGGACCGGGATTTGCGACACCCCCGGGATAGTCCAGCGCGGAGATACCCCTAACTGAAACTTATTGGAAGCTTCGCCAAAGACTGAGCTGTTGATCTGGCTGGTCAGAAAGCCGGTCAAAGCTACCGATAATATATTTATGACGACACCGGCAATGACCTGGTTGGCGCGAAATTTGATACAGAGTAAGGCAAAAAGCAAGGCATAAACACCGCCGCCCAGCATGGCGAACAGGAAGGCCAGATACATGGGCACGGTGGAACCGTTAGCAAACCAGCTGCTGGTCAGGGCCACAAATAAGCCGCCGGTAAAAGCACCGAAACCCAGAAAGCCCTCCAGCGCCAGATTAGTCACCCCACTGCGCTCAGAAAAGATGCCGCCGCAGGCAATAATTAAAAGTGGCAAGGCGTAAGACAAGCCGTCTATAATCATGGTATTCATGCCTTTTTACCTCCCTTTCCGCTGCCGTCAGCAGAATCCTGTTGTGGCAAAGCCGCTGCGGTTCCCGCAAAGCCTGCCAGGGCCAGACGCAGGCTGGCATCAACTTTATAACGCATATATGCGGAGCAGGCAGAAAACAAAAGGATCATCCCGGTCACCAGTGAACTGACTTCCTGACGCACACCCACCGTGCTGTTCATATACGTGCTTCCCTTATCCAAAGAGGTGATCAGAAGCGAAGAAAAGATGATCCCCAGAGGATGGGAATTGCCCAGCAAAGAGACCGCAATGGAATCAAAGCCCAGGGCAGCCAGCTCATTAGGTTTGATAGACGCGTAGTAGCCCAGATAATAGGTTACCCCCGCCAGCCCGGCCAGCCCGCCGCTGAGGGTCATGCTGCTGACCAGCCTTTTCCCGACTTTAATGCCCGCATAGCGGGCTGCCTGGCGGTTCAGGCCAACGGCCTTGAGCTCATACCCCCCTACAGTACTTTTGAGGTAAAAGTACAGCAGAACTGCCACCAGGAGCGCCGGAATGAACAGCAAAGGCAGCCGTAACTTCATATTGCCCCAGGCGACATCCACCAGGGTCAGCCGGGCCGCGGCTTTTATAGCCCGGGACTGTCTGGAAACCACATCCACATAACGTGTCTGAATAAAAAAACCGACCACATATTGAATGATGTAGTTCAGCATAATGGACGATACGACTTCATTCACGTTAAAGCGGTACTTGAGGAAGCCGATCAGCGCTCCCACCAGACTGCCGCAGATAAACCCCAGCAGCACGACTAAGGGTTTGGCCAGGCCGGCCGGAAAGTCCTGATAACCAACCAGAACAGTTGCCGCAAAGCCTGCCAGCAGCATCTGTCCTGATACGCCAATGTTAAACAAGCCTGCCTTAAAGGCCAGAGCTACGGCCAGGGAAGCAAACAACATCGGGGTGTAGGCATCCAGCATGTCCAGCAGATCGGTCAGAATACTTTTGCCTGCCGCGTAATTAGGTTTGGGCAGCCAGCCTGAGCCCTGCAGTAAACTTTGAAAAGCTGTCAGCGGATTTTTACCGATCAATAGAATCAGCACAGCAATCGCCAGCAAACTGCAGAAAATACTGAACAAGGGAATGGTGAGGAACTGTGTCTTTTTGTAACCCAGCAGCCGTAAAAACCAGCCGGGCTTTTTGCCCATATGCTTACTCATGTTTTGCCCCCATCATATATGCGCCGACAGTTTCCAGATCCAGTTGGCCGGCCGGCGCCTCGGTCTGCAAGCTGCCGTGATACAAAACCCCAATGGTATCCGCACAGGCCATAATCTCATCCAGCTCCAGCGAAATCAGCAGAATAGCTTTGCCGTGGTCGCGCTCCTGAATCAGCTTTTCCCGGATAGAAGTAATCGCGCCGATATCCAGACCGCGGGTAGGCTGCACATAGATCTGCAAATCTGAGTCCTGGTCAATTTCCCGGGCGATGATCACTTTTTGCTGATTGCCGCCGCTCATGCTGCGGACAATCGTCTGGATGCCGTTGGCACTGCGGATGTCATAAGCCTGGCTGAGTCTTTTAGCATAGCTTTGCCAGTGTTCCCGATTAATCCACAGACCTTTACGGAAGCCGGGCTGGTAATAGCGCTTCATCACCAGATTGTCCTGAAGGGAAAAATCCAGGATCAGGCCCACGCTCTGGCGGTCCTCAGGAATGTAGGACAGCCCCCGCAAATTGCGGGTTCTCACACTTTCCTGCGTGATATCAGTCTGTCTAAAATAAACGCGGCCTGATTTAGCCTGCAGTAAACCGCAGATTGCGTCAGCCAGCTCCACCTGTCCATTGCCGGCTACACCCGCAAGGGCATAAATCTCCCCCCGGTGCACGCTGAAGCTCACCTGCCGGAGCGCCTCATACTTCTCTTCATTTTCTACGGTAAGCTTATCAACCCGCAGGATCTCTTCACCAAACTGCGCGGGCTTTTTGGCTAAGGTAAAGGCGATATCATGTCCGACCATCAGCCGGGCCATCTCCTGAGTACTGGTGGTGCGAACGTCCCGGACGGCAATCAGCCGCCCACGGTTAAGGATAGCGCAGCGGTCCGCCACCTGTTTTATTTCATCCAGTTTATGGGTGATCAAAATCACAGTCTTGCCATTATCCCGCAGATTACGGATAATCTGCAGCAGAAATTGGATCTCCTGCGGGGTCAAGACAGCGGTTGGTTCATCAAAAATCAGAATTTCAGCATTGCGGTAAAGCATTTTGAGGATTTCTACCCGCTGACGTTCACTGATCTGCAGATCATCAATCACGGCCCGCGGGTCTACCTCCAGGCCATATTGCTCCGATAAGGCCGCCACTTTATTTTCGCTGTTTTTAAGGTCAACCGCAGGAAATATTCCTAACCGGCGTTTGACGGTCTCCACCCCCATGATGATATTTTCAGTCACGGTAAAGTTTGAGACCAGTTGAAAATGCTGGTGAACCATACCGATATCCAGCGCCACCGCCTGATTGGGGCTGTCAATTCTGACCGGCTGTCCGCGCACCAAAAACTCACCTTCATCCGGTTCATACAAACCAAACAGCATGCTCATCAGCGTGCTTTTTCCGGCTCCGTTTTCACCCAGCAGGGCAAAGATCTCCCCTTTGCCAATGCTCAGATTAATATCATCATTAGCGATGATACCGGGAAACCGTTTGGTGATGTGACGCATCTCTACAATAGTCTCTGTCATCTGTACATCCCCCTGCTATTTGTCCGGGATTCTTATTTATATTATAACCTTAGTGCACCCTTTATTCAGATTTAAATCAAAAGGCTGTTTCAAAGCACCCGCTTTGAAACAGCCTTGTCTTGCAGCTGCTACGCCAGTTTCAGGCAGCGGCAGCAAAATCAGTTCAGTCCAGGGAAATCTTCAGGGGTGTAGCCGTTAAAGTTTGCCGCCGGCACGATACTGCCGTCCTTAACTTTAGCGTAAACGTCTTCCAAAGCTGTTTTGGTGCTGTCGCTAAGCTGCGAACGAGACGGATCACTGACATAGCCTGTAGAATCTGTCGTCGCGTTTAACACCACGTTGCCGCCCTGAAAGGTACCGTCGGCAATTGCCTGCAGTTGTTTTTCCACATTGGTGCTCATGACCTTGAGGACACTGGTCAGCACAATATTGCTGCTGCCGTTTGCGCCGTCATCATACTGGTCAACGTCACAGCCAATCACTTTGGCCGCGCCGTTTTCCTTTACCGCAGTAAAGACACCGTTGCCGGAATTGCCCGCGGCTACAAACAGAATGTCACAGCCCTCAGCCAGCAAATCCTCACCCACTTTTTTACCTGTAGCAGGATCACTGAAATCGCCAATATAGTTGCCGCCGACATCCGCGCCGGTCACATCAGTACCGGCATACTGTTGCAGTTCTACTACCTCAGCTGTGGCATTGAGATATTTGACAGCGTAATTCACGCCGGATTCAAAGCCATACTGATAATTGACATTGGAGGGATAGGCCACCCCGTTGACCACGGCAACTTTGCCGCTCTGGGTCTCCAGCGCTGCCGCGATGCCAGCATAAAAGCCACTCTCCTGTTCAGCAAAGGTCATGGCATAAATATTATCTGCCGATTGCTCATTGCCGTCAGCATCAGAAGGATTGGAGTCGACCAGGATGAAATTTTTATCCGGGTTATCCACAGCCAGCTGATAAATACCCGCAAACTGATAGCCCGGAGTAACGATCACGTCATAGTCAGCCAGCACATTTGCTACCGCCGTAACCGCATTGGCAGAATCCGGCTCCTTAATGTCCTTGACCGTAGAAGCGGGGTTGTTCTCGATGAAGGACAGAATGCCATTGTAGTTATCCTCATTGAATGAACCGTCATCAACGCCGGACGGACTGGTAACAATGACGATCTTCAGCGCGGCATCGCCGGTACCGGCGGCACTGCCTGAGGTCTCTGCCGTCGTGGTTGCCGGGGCCGTGGTGGCTTCAGCCGCGGCGGTCGTAGTAGCCGCAGCCGTTGTGAGCTCGGCCTCAGTGGTTGCCGCAGCGCTGCTGCCGGCGGTCGTGGCAGTGGTGCCGCTGCTGCTGCAGGCAGTAAGCAGGCTGCCCAGTAGTGCCAGAGCAGTGGCTGCTGCCAATAAATGTTTTTGTTTCATGATGTTCCTCCTCCTTGCTTTGCAAGTCGCCTTAATCTTAACATTCATTAATTCACTTGTCTGCCTGACAAATCAGGATTTTTGGGCAGATATCGCGGTTATTAATGCAAGATTGTGTCATTTTTCCGCCAAGATAAGTTAAATACGTGGCGTTAACCTGCTTTGCTTAAGTTTACGGCCAGTTCAGGCAAACCAGCGGGCCAGTTCCTGCTTAAAAGGCGGTCTGATAATACCCTTTTCGGTGATAACAGCGGTGATCAGGTTGTGATCCGTCACATCAAAGGCAGGGTTATAAAAATGGATGCCTTGCGGCGCCATTGGCTCCCGATAGTACAGGCTGCGGATCTCCTCACCGCTGCGTTCTTCAATAACAATATGGTCACCGTCAGGGCAGTTCATATCAATTGTACTGCCCGGTCCCAGTACATAAAACGGGATGTGATAATAATGAGCTAAAACGGCTACCTGCGATGTCCCAATTTTATTAGCAGCATCGCCGTTGGCCGCAACCCGGTCGCAGCCTACCAGGCAGGCCTGAACCAAGCCCTGTTTCATAACCAAACCCGCCATATTGTCACAAATCAAAGTGACCTCTACGCCGGCTTGCTGCAATTCATATGCGGTTAAACGAGCGCCCTGCAGTAAAGGCCTGGTTTCATCCGCAAACACTTTTAGATGCCGCTGCTGTTCCTGCGCCAGCAGCACCGGTCCCAGGGCCGTTCCGTATAAGCTGGTGGCCAGCGGGCCGGCATTGCAGTGCGTCAGCACGGTGTCGCCGTCATGCAGTAAAGACAGACCAAATTGCGCAATAGCCCGGCACATGGCGATATCTTCCTGCTGAATCTGTTCAGCCTCTTGACGGATCTGCGCAAGCAATTGCGGTCTTGAAGCAGTTTGTCGGGCTACGGTAAATGCCTGCATCCGGCGTAAGGCCCAGCTTAAATTGACGGCGGTGGGCCGGCTGCGGTTTAAATAAGCGCTGAACTGAGCCAGTTCAGCAATAAAAGCGGCAGGGTCCGTTTGCTGGCTGCGGGCGGCCGCGACCGCATAGGCCATAGCCGCAAAAATGCCGATAGCCGGCGCACCTCTGACTCGGAGCTTTGCTATCGCTTCATATTGCTGTTCAGGTAAACTCAGATCCAGATACACCGTCCGATTAGGTAATTGGGTCTGATCCAGAATCCTGACACTTAAGCCGTCCGCGGCTAAGCGGACATTAACCGGTTGACGGAGGGAACCGGTAAGGTCAGATGGCTTTATTGCCTCAGTCACGTTGATCACTCCCTCTAAAATCCAGCACAGCTTTAAAGGCGCGGGAAGAAAAAGCCGCCGCAAACGCCTCCGGCTGATAGCGCTCCACCTCCGGCAGGCTGACCCAGCCTTTTTCAAGCAGGCGCAAAGCCGGCTCAAACGGGCCGCAGCGGCTGCCGTCAATTTGAATTTCCCTGACAACAATTTCACTCATGTCTATCTGGCTCAGGTCTGCGTAAGTACTCTTGACAATGAGCCGGCCACCGGATCGGGTTAAGGCAATAGCCGTAGTCAGGCCCGCTGGCTGGCCGGTGGCATCTACAACGACCTCATAGGTTCCTTCTGCCTGCAAAAGCGTGCGGGCAAAGGGAGCAAAGCGCTCCAGTTTGTCCTGGTGACGGCCGATAACCGTTACCGGAGCGCCACTGAGGGCCAGTACCTGTGCGACCATAAATGCCAGCCGGCCGTCTCCCAGAACCGCCAGTTCCTGAGAGGGCCTGATATGATGTTGTTCAGGTATCTCAAGCGCCGCGGCCAGCGGCTCGCAGTACACTGCCTGTTCATCCGCCAGTGAATCCGGCACCACGTGCAGTAGCTCCGTCGGCAAGGTCATATACTCCGCAAAGCAGCCATCTTTACCAGATATGCCCGGTACCCGGCGGTTACTGCAGTGATGCGGCCGGCCGCTGCGGCAGTACAGGCAGTGATGGCAAACCAGATTAATTTCCCCGCAGACACGGCGGCCGGTCAGTTCCGGCTGATCTGACCGGACCACCCGGGCTACAAATTCATGACCCATGACCCCCTGAAAATCCGGCCGGTAGCCACGCAAAATTTCCTTATCGGTATTGCAGACCCCCGCCAGCAGTATTTTCAGCAGGCTCTCCCCCGGCTGCGGTTCCGGTAAAGGTCGTTGGGGCTGCCAAACAGCTTTTTGTCCGTCAAATACCACCGCGCGCATATATCCCGGTCTTGTGGCCGCCGGCGCTGCCGCCTGATCCTCAGCTGACATTAAACTTGCTTTACCTCCATTAAATCAGGGAACTCAGTTCAGAAACCGCCGCCTGCAGCAGCCGGCTGAAATTCCCGCCGACCTTCCGGGCAGTTTCATTTACATCATCTGAACTTAACGGCTGATCAGATAAACCGGCCGCCATATTGGTGATACAGGAAATACCAGCTGTCTTAATGCCCCGATGTCGCGCGGCAATTACTTCACAAGCCGTACTCATACCTACGGCATCCGCCCCCATGCAGCGATAAAGCCTTATCTCTGCGGGTGTTTCAAACTGAGGGCCGGTAGTCTGCAGGTAAACGCCATTTTGCAAGGCTAAGCCGCAGTTGGCCGCCGCTTTCAGCAAGCACTGTCTCATTTCAAAATCGTATGCTTCTGTCATATCCGGGAAGCGAGGGCCCAGCCGTTCTTCATTGGGGCCAAGCAGTGGCGAAGGTACCAGGGACGCTATCTGATCTGTAATCAGCATAAAATCCCCGACCTTGTAAGCCGGATTGACCCCGCCGGCGGCATTAGTCAGGATTAAGTGCCCGACCCCCAGGGCCGCCATCACCCTGATGGGCAAGACCACATCAGCCATGGAATAGCCCTCGTAGTAATGAACCCGGCCCTGCATCAGGACGCAAGGAACTCCCTCAATATACGCAAAAATAAAACGGCCCTTGTGGCCCGGGGCAGTTGAATGGGGGAACCCCTCCAGTGAGCCATACGGTACCACGGCCTCCGCTTTTACCTGATCCGCAAAGTCACCCAGTCCGCTGCCTAAGACTAAACCCAATTTAGGTTGAAACCCTGTTTGTTGCTTAATTGCCTGACAAATCCGGTCGATCCGCTCGCTGTCCTGCCGCATTTTAGCCCTCCTGCCCCAGGCAGCCCTACGCTGCTGCTGCTGTCAGTATAGCACAAGCCGACTGCACAGGAGCCGTCCGGCAAGCGGATATCAGCTGTGGTCCGGCTGAGTCAGACCACACAGATGCACAATCAGGGTTTAGCCCTAAGCTTCTCTTTTAGTTAATTTTTTGCTACAATAAGAACAGTTTACATTTTTTATCTTCAGGCGCTCAGCGCTTAGAATGACCAAGGTGGTACAACCATGAAATTACAGGAGTCATCTGAAAACTATCTGGAAAATATTCTGATCTTGCAACTCCGGCAGGGTGAAGTTCATTCAATTGACCTGGCTAATGAGATGAACTTTTCTAAGCCCTCTATAAGCCGTGCGGTGCATCTCCTGGCAGATAATGGTTATCTCGAAATTGAAGATGACGGGCGTCTGGTTTTGACGGAGCTGGGTGAAAGCACGGCCGCCCATGTTTATCAACGGCACTTGACCTTGCAACAATTCCTGCTTCACCTGCAGGTAGATGCGGAAACGGCAGCGCAGGATGCCTGCCGCATGGAGCATGTTATTTCTCAGGAGACGTTTGACGCTATCCGCAATTGGCTGACCAAGTGCGGGATTGACCATCCTCAGGCTACGCCGGAGTCCATTTTTGCTTATAATAAGCGCCTGATTGCTGCTCAGCGGGAGCAACAGGAGGCTGAAGCGCAGGGCTGAGTTCATCGCTGAGGTCAATATTGCAGCCGGCAGCTTCAGGCAATAAGCAGCCTCTTTCCCGGATACCATGAAGAAGGCTGCCGGTCAATTCAGGTAAAACTAAAGCCGGCGGCTTTGGGAGGAGCAGCGGCAGCCCCGCCTACATGGTGGTACCAGTCTGGCGGCTCGCCTGGATCAAAACCTGCCGGCGAAAATCATCTCCCCTGGCTTCAAAGTTTTTATAACAATTATATGAGGAAGCAGCCGGTGATAACAGACAGCTGCTGCCCTTGGGCGTCAGAAGGTAAGCCAGCCGGACCGCGGCCGCCATGTTTTCCGCGGCCACTGCCCGTTCAGGCCATGCCGGTTGCATAGCCTCCAGCACCTGCCTGCCCGTATCGGGTAAACATATAAAATGGCTCACCGAGCTTTTTTGCAAATACTGAATAAACGCCTGATAATCCAGGCCCCGGTCCATACCACCCACAATTAATGTTTCCACATTGCCTAAAGTCTCAATTGCATACTCCGTCGCGCGGGGAATGGTGGCAATGGAGTCATTATAAAAATGAATACCGTTAAAATCACCCAGGTACTCGCAGCGGTGCGGTATCCCCGGAAAGCTGCGGATACCGGCAAGGATATTGTCGGTGGAAATGCCCAGTTCGTGGCAGACTGCCGCTGCAAACGCCAGATCATAAGCGTGATGCCGGCCAGTGAGATGCGGATTAAGCCTGCGCAAAGCTTCGCCATCGGCTTCCCGGATCCGCTTAACCCGGCCCCGCAGCACCCCGTCACAACGCTGCTTCAGGTCCGTGTCATCCTCATTCAGGAAAAAACACTGCGAAGGCTGCTGCCATCTGGCGATGTTGAGCTTGCTGTCACAGTATTCATCATATGAACGATAGTGATCCAGGTGTTCTTCATAAAGGTTGGTGATCAAAGCCAGCGGCGGTGAAGCCTGGACAAACTGGAGCTGATGGCAGGATAGTTCCAGTACGGCTATATCTCCCGCCGCAATCTGCTCATAAGCATCCAAAACTGCTACACCAATATTACCCATCAGCCAGGTCTTCCAGCCGCTGCCGCGGCAAATATCTGCAATTATGGTTGAGGTAGTGGTTTTTCCCTTAGTACCGGTTACACCCACCAGTCTTGCTGTTGGCGGGAAACGCAGAAATAAGTCAATCTGGCCGCTGATTTCAGTGTGTGGAAACGCTTTCAGGATACCCGGAGCCAACCAGGTTTCAGTGTAGTCCTTAAAACTGATGCCAGGGCTTTTTAATACCAGGTCATACTGGGGCATAGCGTTGAGATAATCCGCTCCAGTATATACGTGCAGGCGGACCTGCGGGCCCAGGTCTGGCAGGGTGACCGGTCTGGCATCGGCTATACCCAGCAGGGGCCGTCCCAGGGCCTCATAATGGCGAAGTATAAACCTTAGTGACGACTGCCCTTCACGCCCCATCCCCAAAATCAGGATTCGTTTATGCGCCAAATAGGCCAGCAGATGTTCCAGCGGTCCCTGGATTTTGCCGGTCTGCCGGATCTGGTCTGCCGGCCAGGCCAGCATACCCTCAAGACAGGGTCTGAAGGGCAGCGGGATAGCCTGCCCATTTTGCCAGCCTGACAGCAAAGCCAGTAAAGCCGGATCTGCCTGGGGCTGACGGCAGCTGGCCGGAGTAAGGGGATCCGGCTGCGCAAGGCTGACTCCGGGCAGCCTGCCTGCCGCAACCAGATCCAGGAAATGCCGCCATAGCAAAGGCAAATCGTCTTCCGCAACACCGCTTGCCACAGCCTGCCGGATCGCCAGAGTCAAAGCCAGGCGCACTTCACCAACCGTACCCACACATTCAAAGGGTTTTGCTGCCGTCAGGCCGCAGAGCTCATCCAAAATGGAGCTTAATTCCGGATCATCAAACAGATCTTTGCCCCAAATATCACGTAAAGCGGATAAGGACATAAACGGCGCCAGAATAATGGCGACAAACAGGCACTTGGCGCAATGGCCGCACCACAGGTTTTGCTTACTGCCGACATTGCAGGAACGAAACACTTGATAAAAGGCTGGGTAGCGCGCAAAGTCACGGGCAATCAGGATTTCAGCAAACGGGCGCAACAGGCTGAAATAGTAAACCTGATCACCCAGATAAGCGGCGGTATACCGGCGAAAATCAGCTTCAAAAGCGTAGCTTTTAGAGTACTGATGGTTGACATCGGTGCCGGCCACAGACGGCTCATCCGCAGATGCTTCATTAGATAAAACGACAAAAGGGATCTGCCAGACCCAGGCGGTGTAGTAGCTTGAAAAAGCCAGTAAGGCAGAAAAGGGCGTGTGGCCGTTCAAAAAGCCCAGCTGATTTAAGCTAAGCAAAGTCTGATCCAGTTTGCGGTGTACAATCAGCTGATCCTCAGCGGCAATCCCCGCCAAAGCCATGCACGTCAGGGCTGCCGGTCCGGGGTTGACGCCAAAAGCATAACGGCGGATATTGAGCGACCTGGTGCGCATTAAGGTTACCACCGAATCCTTGCCGCCGCCGACCGGAATCAGGCAGCTTGATCCCGGTTCAGACTCGGCAGCCGGCGCTGCGGCCGGGTTGCTCAGAACTGCCGCCGGGGGGGCTGCCTTAATGGTCAGCAGATCCTTCGATTGTAAGTCCAGTCCGTTGCGGTATAAAAACTCACCTAACCCCTGGTAGAACAATTTAAGCCACCAGTCTCTTTCAGCGGCATCAAGACCTGCCGCCCGCACGGTAAAGAGGGGGCTGCAGCAGGCTTTCCAGTAACTGATACTTTCCATCAGGCCAAGACAAAAAAGGCTGCGCAGGGCCAGCGGATCCAGGGCTCTCCGGGTCACCGCCTCAGGCTCCTCTCCACAGTGTTCCGGCAGCGGAAAGCTAAGCTCAGGGCGAAAATCCGCCAGACCCGGGACAGAAAAGTCATAGATAACCTGTAGGCGCGCCGGCTGGCGGGTTAGCCAGAATCCCTTATAGATAAACTCAGGATAGGCTTGGCGCAAGCGCCTGAAGCGCTGCGGGTTGCTGGTCTGGGTCCAACTCAGATTAGCCGGACTAAAAGTCTCAGGGGTTATAAATTGAGGAGCGGCCGGCCGGCCCTGACTGGGCTGCAGCTGTCCATTTATATAATAGTAATACTGCAAGCCGGGCGCGGCCGCAGCTCTGCTGTTATCCGGTTGGGCATCAGCTTGCTTTGAAGCAGATATCTGACTCATGAATCTGGAACAGTCCTTTCCCTGGTACCGGCTCACCAAAGGATAGTAAGCCAGAGTATGCAGCTATGAAATTGCCCGTAAGAAGTGATTGATGTTATAATTGCATTTGATCCGGGCTACTAAAGGGTCTTAGGATATTATAACAAAACGCCAAAGGAGTCACACAATGGATCTGGGTGAGGTTTCCTCCGTAACCGGTCTGGACAAATCAACCATTGCTTATTATGTTGATCAAAAGATCGTCACGCCATTGTATCCTCACCGCCGCCGGGCGGATGAGGCAGAATACGCTGAAGAAGACTTATCCCGGCTGAAGGCCTGCGCTAATCTCCGCCGCCTGGACCTGCCTCTGGATCAAGTGCGTGACGTTTTAAGCAATCGTGAGTCTGCGGCTAAGATCCTGGTGGACTATTACGGGGTGCTGAAAAAACGGCTTGACAATGAGCAAGCCAGGATGAGTTGTTTGCAACAGCTCGACCTGGGGCAGTTTGAGGATATCAGGGAGATTGTTGATATCTTTGCGGAGCTTAAACTGGACTTGCCGCTGCCCGGCCGAGATACTGACCATGACGCAGACCGTGAAAGGCGGCTGACTTTTAATAAAATGCGCGCGGAGCTATATGAGCTTGAGACTGCCAGGCAACAATTATCCCGCAGCAAATCCCGGTATTTCCGCCTGATGCTGATTTTTCTGTTTTTGTTTATTGCCTGTCTGGGTTGGATCCTCAGTCCCTATTTGTTCTGAGTAAGCCTCCCCTTGCCGGCTTTATCATGTTGCCTGCCTGACTGATCCCTGCCATATTTATTAGTAGATTAGAGGATTCACATGCATAAATTTTCAAAATCATATGTCCCAGCGTGGCGCACCGCGCTGCTTTCTGTCTGCCTGACAGTCGCCCTAAGTTCCTGCGGTATGCTAAGTACAACCACCCCCACTGCTTCTGATGCGGCACAGCCGGAAACCACCGCCACCAGCGAACAGACGCGCTCAGCTGATTCTTCGTCCGGGCTGACCAGTGCAGCCAGCACTGAGGGGCAGACGGAAAGCCCGGACGGGGCCGGTGAAACTGCTTCCGGCTCTGCGGAGGCCGGTCAAACTGAAAGCCAGAATACAACCGCCAGCGCCGGCAATACTCAGACCGCCGGCAAGCTGGCTTATTCATTTAGCCAGGCTACCCTGCCGGACAGCAGTCTGGCTACTACCACGGATGATAATAACTGGGAACGCTGGCCTGGTACCAGTAGCCTGGAGCAATCAATCACGGTTGATCTTAGTGCATATAAAGGCTCGCAACAAAACACCCAGGCCCTTCAGGGCATCACCGTAATTGTGGATCCCGGTCATGGTCTGAGTGATCCGGGCGCCGTAACCACAGACAGCGCCGGCAATCAAATCCGGGAAGCAGATATTACGTTACCAATTGGGTTAGCGCTGAAAGACAAATTGGAGGCTTTAGACGCTACGGTCGTGATGACTCGCACCACCGACAGTTGGGTATCACTTTACAGCAGAGTCGCTATTGCCGGAAATACCGTGCTGGATTTTTGGGAACAGGTGCTTACGCAAAATGGTCAGAGCACAGACTGGACACAGAGTCTCCGCGGAGATTTGCAGACGATGCTGGATATAAACGATGATGACGCCGCCAGCGGCGGCCGGGGTATCTGTCAGGGCATAGGCGCGACCGCTGATTTGAGGAACCTGCTGGATGCCGAGCGGGAAACATCCCAGATAATATATATATCTGTCCACGCTAACACCAGTGATTCGGATACGACCGCCCATGGACTACAAACCTACATCTCCACCAATGACAGCGTCTACGCTTCAGAGAGCGAAGCCTTTGGCGAAGAGTCAGTCGATGCTGAATATCTGCCCGTAAATCCCAATTATCGAAATTATAATGACGCTGACAGAACCAGACTGGCTCAGGCTATCTTTAACGGCGTCACCGGTCAGGTACCGCAGTTGCTAAATGCCGCGGGTCAGGCAATTTATACCGGAAATTATGCTTTTCTGCGTGAGATTAATCTGACCAGTGTGTTGGTTGAAACCGGCTTCATAAGCAATGCGGAGGATCTGGCGGTACTGACTGACGCAACCTCCCAGCAGCAGATTGCGCAGGGTATAGCCGACGGCGTCTATACTTATTTTTGCCAAAACTGAGTCGTAAAGCCGTTAAGCTCCCCCGGATCAGACTGAGGGCGGCGGCTTGGGACCGGATCCATTGTCAGGTCTGCCTGGTTTTGGTTATACTGCAATTATCTGAACCAGCTGACCGGTAAACCGGCCTGACCGCTTTTGCCACGGAGAAAGTGACCGCGCTTATGGAACTTAACAAACAGAATGTCCGTAAAATCTGCGGCATTATTGCCTTTGCCGTATTGTTGTTCTTGGCTGTGCAAAATATTAACTACTTACCGCAGGTCATCAACTGGATCAGCAATATCCTTTCGCCCTTGTTTATTGGTGCCGTCATTGCATTTATCCTGAACATCCCGGTAACAAGCATTCAGCAGCATTTATTTGGTAAACCCTGGAAACGGAATAACAGCTTCAGAATTAAAGCCGGCCGGGGCTTGTCTATCCTCATAACCTATTTATTGGTAATTGGCATTTTCATTGCCCTGGGCTTTATTGTCGTACCTGAACTTGTGCGTTCCGTATCTCAATTCGTAGCCTCCATTCCGGATTCGCTGCAGCAATTGGAGAATTTTCTAAAAGAACAAGGTGGCAAAATCCCTCAGCTGGATGATTTTATTAATAACCTGGATGATTATCTGGCCAAATTTAGTGACACCTTTATTGACTGGTTAAATAAAACCTACGGCGACATCATTAACACCACGATTCGGCTCTCAGCTAACGTCATCAACAGTCTGACTAACCTGTTTATCGGCCTGGTCTTTGCCACCTATATCATGGCCAGAAAAGAAAAGCTGGGACAGCAGGTCAGATCTCTGTGTTACGCTTACCTGCCTGAAAAAAAAGTGGATCGTTTTTTTGAAATTGTCAAACTTTCCGGTAATACTTTTGGCAGTTTCATCACCAGTCAGGTTACCGAAGCAATTATCCTGGGATTTCTGACCTTTGTGACCAACACCATTCTCCAGTTCCCCTATGCCCTGACCATATCAGTTGTCATCGGCGTGCTGGCCCTGGTCCCCATCTTTGGCGCAATTATTGGTGCTGCGGTTGGTTTTGTCCTCATCCTGACACAAGATCCTCTGAAGGCCATTGCATTTTTGATTGTAAACCTGGTGGTCCAGCAACTGGAAAACAATCTGATTTACCCCCGTACGGTGGGTAAGTCAGTCGGACTGCCTGCCATGTGGGTTTTGGCGGCTACAGTGATTGGCGGGGCTGTTTGGGGAGTGTTCGGGATGCTGTTCATGATCCCGGCTCTTTCTGTGCTCTACACCTTACTAGGCCGCAAAGTACAGCAAAAGCTAAACAAGCGCAAAATCCCACATTATAAAGTGAAGGACTAGCCACCGCAAAATCAAGCCAAAGCCGCTGCTTGTCTTTAGTTCAGGTCACTATTGACAGTCAGACCTAAAGCCGCTATTATATTTATGTTTTGAGCCTTGCACCTTGATTATTTTTATGGGAGACAGGCTCATGCATTCGATCAGCTTTTAGTTGGAGAAGTCGCCTAGCTGGTCGAGGGCGCACGACTGGAAATCGTGTAGGCGTCACAAGCGTCTCGAGGGTTCGAATCCCTCCTTCTCCGCCACAATCTGTCCAAAAACCCTCGTTTAACGAGGGTTTTTTGGTATCCTGGCCTCAATTCATCCTTGATTTTTGTGAATTTCAGGGCGAACGCCCCATTTT
>JAQWFM010000028.1 GCA_028704415.1 Oscillospiraceae bacterium
CAGGAGATAGGCAATCAGGCGGGAATCCGTAGGCTCATCCAGGGTACTAAGGATATTCTCCAAAAAGCTGTTGGCCTTTTCAAGCTTATCCCAAAACAAGGTATAGTTTTGGCTAAACTCAAAGGTACTCAGGTTCAGCTTGCTCATGGTGTCACGGCGCGCGGTATTCAGCGCGGCAAACATCCAGCAGCGTCCGGAGGCCTTCTGATTGGTGATGTCGCCGCTCTCCAGTTCCTGGGAAAAAGTAAAGGGATGGCGGCGGTAAACATTATTGTCCAGGGAGGCGTCTTCCAGGCCGGCCTTCGCCACCGCTCCGGCTGCGGCCAGCGCCTGGGGATCAGCCGCGTAACGCTGTTTAAACTGGTTGAGTAAATCAGGACCAAGGGCAGATTTAGCTTGACTCATAGGTAAATTCTCCTCTCTCTTCTGCTTAATATGATACTCCTCCTGATCAGAAAGGCCAGATCACTGAGGTTACGCCCAAAGCGTCAGAGATGGAAGCGCTTGCGCCATTCGTCACGAAAAACTTCCCAGTAAAAAATGAAAGCGGCGGCGATCAGGATCATGCTTATAACCACGCTGATCAGCGAAGGCAGAACCGGATGCACTAAACCCAGCAGCATAAAAAGCAGCGGCAGCAAGCCCGCGACGGCGCAGATCAGCAGATAAACCAGGTAATCCTGAATCTGCATGTGCTGGACCTTGGCAATAATGTAGAGCGCCAGCATAGCCGCCGAGCAGGAAATGGGCAGGACATAGGCCAAACTCCAGCCGTGCCAGCCAGTCCCCCAGTCCCACAGCAGGCCCAGCAGCAGGATAATTGACAGCTGCCAGCTGATAACTTTAACCGGGTTGCGGCGCTTAAGTAAAATATTACTGACATCCAGCCACATACTGGTCACGCCCAGCAACACAAACCAGGGCCAGTTTACAGGGACGGGGAACAGGCGGAAGACCGCAAAGGAAAAAATGATGGCGGCGACAGAAATAAACACCAGCGCCCGCAGCAAAATGTGCCGGTTATAATGCTCTGGGATGAGGGGCCACAGATCCCCAGGCTCAGCCGGATTTACCGGCACCGGAGCCCCTGGGGCTTCCGGGAGCGCCGGATCAGCCTGCTGCGCCGGGGTTGGGCCGGAGGACATAAAGGCATGTCCGCATAGCGGGCAGCGACTTTTATGACCGCGAACCCTGACCTGACAGTAAGGACAAACCTGTGTGTTCATGCCTGTATCTCCAGATTGCTGCTTATTTCCACCGCCAGGCCCGCCTGGGAAAGCTGAGTGAAAAACAGCCGCATCAGCTCAGTTTCCACATAAGGCGAACTAAAGGTTAAGGATATGGTCTGACCCAGGCTTGCTACCAGCAACTGGGGGCGTCTGACGCTGGTCACCGCGCTCACACTGCAGACATAGGGCAAAAGCCTTGGGTCCAGGCGGAAGATGCCCAGATTGGATAGGTTGCTGGTTACAGCCTGATCCGCCAGTTTGTGGCTGAGCTTTAAAAGCTGGTCCTTAAGAGGAATGGGCACCAGGGACACCAGCGGGTTGACTTCCATCTGCATGAGCCCGCTGACCTTACGGGCCAGGGCCTGAGGATCCAGGTTAGTCTGGAAGGCCTGGCGCACCACAGGAATCAAAGTTTCCAGTGTAACTAAGCCGGGATCCGCGCTGTGACAGGTTACCCGGCTGACGGCAAAAAAATTCCGGGCAGTTTGGGAAGGGAAGATTGCTCTGAGGTTGATGGGGACTTCTATGACCAGTGGTAAGGGGTGCGCCAGCCGGGGTTGCTGCTGGTATAGACAGTACATCAACAAGGCACACAAATACTCTGTCAGCGTGCAATCATATTGATGCGCCAGCTGCAGCAGCCCGGCCAGGGGCACTGTCCCCTCAGTAACAATGACCCGGCGGCTGTCGTCCGGATAGCGACCGCTTTGCTGACAAGCCTTTTCCTGGCGCCAAAGCGCTTTGCGCCGCGGCCGGGCCGGACTGCTGCCCTTTCCATCCGGTCCGGGCCGGTCCTTGCGGCCGGCTCTGGCCCCAATTGCTGCTCCCGGCTTACCTGAACGGCGAAAGTAACGGGCAAAGCTGTCATCGGCCCTTTGCTGCAGGGAGCTTTGCGGCGGCAGAACTTCCGCCAGCTTAAGCTGAAGCTCCGGATGACTTAACAGCAGATAACGCGTCAGTAAATTTAGTAAAAACGAGAGGGCGGCTTCACCATCACACAGACCATGAAAAACTTCCAGGTTGATGCGGCGGCCGTAATAAATTACCCGGAAAGGCAGCTGCCGTTCGCCCTTAATATAAAGCGGCGCGCAGATTTGATCCGTTTCAGGCCCGACTTCAATCTTGCGGTCCGTTTCTTCAAAATAATACCAGAAAACGCCCCGCCTGAGCTGCATCCGGAACGGCGGGAATTCTGACTGAGTCAGGCTTGCTGCCTGCTGCAGATAATCCGGGTTGACAGCGCAGGTCAGCTCCACGGTCAGGCGAAAAACTTTTGTATCCCGCAGATTGGCCACGGCGGGGAAGATCTTGGAGGCATTGTCCAGTCTGTGCCAGACGGTGTGCTTCATGACGATTCACCTTCATCAGCGGCCGTCAGCTTGCCATTGCCAGGGTAACGGGCCAAATCCGCGCTGCTGATGACGCCTTCAGGATGAATGGACAGCGTGTTCAGGCGCTCTTCGCACAAGACCTCTTCAGCCAGCTGGCGGTCCTCTGCTGCCAGCCGGGTGTGGGTGTCCAAAAAGCTGGTCAGCAGCAGGAAGGTCTGGTCAATATAAGGCGCGGCTGGCTGACCGTGGGTCATAAAGCCGTGAATTGCGTCATGCAGGCGGTAGACGGCACAGCCGCAGCCGGCCTGGGCCAGCCGCCGGCCGTAAGCCTCGCCTGCATCCCGGAGCGGGTCCAGCTGAGCCGTGACAATCAGGGTCTGGGGCTGCCCGCTGAGCTCAGGAGCCCGCAGCGGAGAGACTAAAGGATCGCTGCGCCGGGCCGGGTCCGGAACGTAGAGATCCATATAGCCGCGCAGCATGTCCGTGGTCAGCAGGTAATCCTGACCGTTTTCTTTCATACTGGGGAAGGGGCTGCGGTCAGAAAAATCTGCATCTGTGGCCGGATAGAGCAATATCTGGCGGGTCGGCGCAAAACTGCCGCGCTGGCGGGCCAGCAAGGCTACTGCGGCGGCCAGATTGCCGCCCGCACTGTCCCCCATGAGCGTAATCTGCCGGGCGGTGGTCTGCAGATGTTCCGGGTGAGTAAACAGCTCCAGCGCAACCGCATAACAGTCAGATAAGCCGGCGGGAAAGGGGTGCTCCGGCGCCAGCCGGTAATCAACCGATACGACGGTGCTGCCGGTCACATCGCTGATTTGCTGACAGATGGCAGTGTAGGTGTCAATATCACCGATGACCCAGCCCCCGCCGTGGAAAAACAGCAGCACCGCCGCTGAGTCCGCGGCCTTAGGCCCGGGGGCTGCCGGATCAGGGCACTCCGGTAGCGCGGTCGCCTCCGATTGAGGTAAAAAGATGCGGATTGGGATTTCATATCCGTCCTCAGCCTTAACCGCATAATCATATGCCCGGTATAACGGCATAAAGACCGGTTTACTCAGATGCTGCAGGCGTCTGACCTGACGGTAATCCCGCGTGATATCCAGGTTTACGCCGGATAAAGTTTTGTAAAACCATTTTCGGATGGGATGCATAACCTGTAGCTACCTCCTGGCGGATTGAGGTTTCACTGCCGCGGCGGCCGCAGTCAAACTAGTTGAAGAGTGCCATGTAGTAACCAATGATATCAAACAACATCAGCGCACCAATGACCATCAGGAGCAGCGCGCTGATAATCCGGATGACCCGGCTGTATTTTTTCAGCAGCTGCAGGCTGTTCTGAAGATAATTGTACAACAGTGCGGTCAGAAAAAACGGAATCCCCAGTCCCATTGAAAACAGGAACAGCAGTAAAATGCCATGCCACATGGTCTGGCTGCTGGCTGCCTGGGTCATGGCCGCGCCGACCCAGGTGCCCAGACAAGGTGTCCAGGTTAAGGTGAAAGCCATCCCAAAGAGCAGGCTTTTTACCCAGCCCCAGCTGCCTTCGGCCTGAATGATACGGCTGGACGGATCCGGGCTGGCTGCAGCATGGGCCCGGGGGCTAAAGAGCGGCCGGTCCAGCAGATAGTACAGACCCAGTAAAATCAACAGGGCGCCAGACAGGCGCTGTAACAGCTCTTTGCGGTGAAAAATCAGCTGCCCTAAGGCGGAGGCGGTGGCGCCCAGCGCCACATAGATCAGCGTAAAGCCAGAAATAAAGGCCAGGGTGTTACGCAGCCGGATGAAGCTCAGCCGCCGGGCCTTAGCCGCCGTATCGGCGGTGGCCAGGTTGGTTTCGCCGCCCAGATAAATCAGATACACCGGCAGCATGGGCAGAATACAGGGGGAGATAAAGGCCAGAATACCTTCCAAAAAAACCAGGATATAACTCACAAGCCTGCTCCTCTCAGATAAAAATAGCGCTTTAAGAGTCGCTGCCCGTCCAGGCAGCGGCGGCGGTCACATACTCATCCAGCTGACTGCGGGTAATCACACTGGTATGGCGGGCATAAAGCTGCCCCGACGGCGTGATGATATACGTGGTGGGAATCGCGCTCACATAATAGGCCGTGGCGGCGGCTGAATCGCTGTCATATAAAATCGGAAAGGTGTAGGCATTGTCTGTCATATAACTGTCGGCGCTGCTCTTAGTCTCCCGCTGGCCGTCGGTCAGATTGACTGCCAGAAAAACCAAATCGTCGCGGTCTTGAATATCTGTGTAAAACTGCTGCAGCGTGGGCATTTCAGACTGACAGGGGCCGCACCAGGAAGCCCAGAAGTTTAACACGACGGTTTTTCCCTGCAGTTGCGAAAGCTGCACGGTTTCCCCCAGACTGTTGGTTAACGTAAAATCCGGCGCGGTGTAATCTGCGGCAGTTTCACTGCCAGCCGTTGCCGCGGTTGTATCCTTAGTTGCGGCCTGCGCCTGGGTAGTCTGGCTGTCTCCCGTCTGACTTGAGCCTGCTAGGCCGACGGAGGTCACGGCGGCAGAAGCCGCGGCTTTATCTAACTGGTGGTAGACGGTATAAGCGCCAAAGATGATGCCTGCTCCCAGCACGGCAATCAACAGCGGAATCCAGAGCTTTTTCATAAATCAGTTCTCCTCTTGATCGGCTAATGTGCTCTGAGTATAACGTGAGATATACCGGCTAAAGCGCGCAAATGCAACAGAAAGGCGACTGAAACTAAGTCTGAATCAGCTTGAATCAAGACCTTGCGTTCAGGAAAACGCGGCCTGATCTGACAGCTCTGCTGCTCAATCTGGCAATTTTGTGGCACAATAGAGCGTAGGCAAAATTACGCCGCGCAAAAGTCCGGGATGCGGGCAGCGGCATCAAGCTATCAGGGGGAAGCGCATGAAACGAGATATTGAGATTGCCCAGGAGACTGTTCTTGAGCCCATTACCCAAATTGCTGCCAAACTGGGCTTAGCCGAGGATCGGCTGGAACCTTATGGCCGCACCAAGGCCAAAATACTGCCGGCAGCGCGGCCAAACCAGGCTTTGCCGGCGCCAGGGCATCTGATTTTAGTCACCGCCATCAATCCGACTGCCGCAGGTGAAGGGAAAACCACTGTCAATATTGGCTTATCTATGGCCCTGAACCGTCTGGGCTACAAGGCGGTTTCAGCTTTAAGAGAGCCGTCCTTAGGGCCCTGCTTTGGGATAAAAGGCGGTGCGGCAGGTGGGGGCCTGGCGCAGGTGCTCCCCATGGAAGACATTAATCTGCATTTCACCGGTGACTTTCATGCCATCACTTCCGCGCATAATTTGTTGGCGGCGGTATTGGACAACAGTCTGCAGCAGGGCAATCCTCTTGACATAGATCCCCGCCGGGTGACCTGGAAACGCGTGCTGGACATGAATGATCGCACGCTGCGCCATATTGTGATCGGGCTGGGCGGGCCCGCAGATGGCATCCCCCGGGAAAGTGGCTTTGATATAACGGTCACGTCAGAAATTATGGCTATTTTATGCCTGGCCCGGGATCTGGCTGATCTTAAGGCGCGGCTGGGGCGCATTGTCGTGGCCTATACCCGGCAAAAAACCGCGGTAACGGCCAATGATCTGGGGGTGACGGGCGCGCTGACATTGCTGCTAAAGGATGCGGTGAAGCCTAACCTGGTCCAGACTGTAGAACACACGCCGGCTATCATCCACGGGGGACCTTTTGCCAATATCGCGCATGGCTGCAACTCTTTGATCGCCACGCAGACGGCTTTGAATCTGGCTGATTATGTGGTGACGGAAGCAGGCTTTGGGGCGGATTTGGGCGCTGAGAAGTTTTTTGACATTAAGTGCCGGACCGGGCAGCTGAAGCCTGAAGCGGTGGTGCTGGTCGCTACGATTCGCGCCCTGAAGCTTAACGGGGGACAGGACAAAAAAGCCTTGGGTGAGGAAAATCTGGAGACCTTAACGCGCGGAAGTGTCAATTTGCGGCAGCATGCGGAAAATCTGCGAAAGTTTGGGGTTCCGGTTGTGATCGCCATCAATCATTTCCCCAGCGACACTGAAGCGGAAATCAAGCTGCTGGAACAGCTGACCGCTGCGTGGGGCTTTGACTGCGTTCAGACCGATGTCTTCAGCCAGGGTTCCGCCGGCGGCGTAGACTTAGCCAGAGCGGTGCTGAAGCTTTGCCAGGGCCGGCAGGCTGATTTTACCCCCTTGTATGCACTGGACGAGCCGCTGGAAACTAAAATTGCCACGATTGCCCGGGAAATCTACCGCGCCGATGGGGTTGAATACAGCCAAAAAGCCCGGCGGCAGCTGAATGAGCTGCAAGACCAGGGCTATGGCGATCTGCCGGTCTGTATGGCTAAGACGCAATATTCTTTTTCTGATGACCCCAGGCTTTTAGGCGCACCGCGAGGCTTTCAGATTCATGTTAGAGAGCTGAATCTGAATGCCGGCGCAGGCTTTGTGGTAGCCTTAACCGGTGATATTATGACCATGCCCGGTCTGCCCAAAGTACCGGCAGCCTGTGGGATGGACATTGCCCCGGACGGGCGGATCAGCGGCTTAAGCTGAACCGCCTGGCTGTGTAAGCTTTGTAAAAAGGAGACAGGAGATCAGGGTGGACCAGATTAACAATGAGGCAGTAATACCCGGTTGGCCGGGCGGCGGCCGGCCACTTAAATTGAGCGGGCTGGACGCGGCCCGGCCCAGACGGGCAAGTATGGCCGCAGCCTTAGCCGGCCTGGCCGCGGCCGGCTTACGCTGCCCGGCTCTGGCGCTGGTCAGAGTAGGTCAGAGGGCTGACGACCTGGCTTATGAGCGCGCAATCTTAAAACGGGCTGCACAGTCAGGCTTTAAGACCGACGTCATTGAGCTAGAGGCGACCTGTCGTCAGTCTGAGCTGGAGGCCCGGCTGGCGTCCCTGTCAGACCGGGCGGATATAGACGGCATCCTCTTACTGCGCCCCCTGCCGGCGCAGCTGGACAAAATCGCCGCCGCGGCTTGTATTGATCCGCAAAAGGATGTAGACGGCATGACCGCTGCGCAGCAGGCCCGCCTGTACAGCGGGCAGACGCCTTATTTTGCACCTTGCACCGCTGAAGCGGTGGTCGCATTGCTGGATCATTATGGGCTTGACCCGGCCGGTCTGAGAGCTGCTGTTTTAGGCCGCAGCCCGGTGGTCGGACTACCGGCAGCCTTGCTGCTGCAAGCGCGCCAGGCCACGGTCACAGTTTGTCATTCTCAGACTAAAGAGCGCGGACAGCTGCTGCGTCAGGCAGACCTGGTCGTCTCCGCCATGGGCCGGGCAAAATCCCTGCAGGCGGCTGAACTTAAACCGGGCTGCGTGGTGGTTGACTGTGGGGTATCACCGGATCCGGCCGCGCCTGGCCAACTGGCCGGGGATCTGGACCCGGCTGCGGTCCTGGCGGAGCCCTGCAAACTTTCAGCTTACGCTCCCCTGAAGGGCGGCGTGGGGGCGCTGACCACCACTATTTTACTGCAGCATACCCTGGACGCTTATCTGGCCCGGCAGGCCCAGCCGCCGGCTTTTTCTGGTCTTAGCCTGACTGCTTACCTGCGACGGGTAGGAAGCGCCGCTGCCGTACCGGGCGGCGGTTCAGCCGCGGCTTATGTGGCGGCGCTGGGGATGGCCCTGGCTCATATGGCCGGTTCGCTGGCCAAAGCGCCTAAGGACCCGGCTGATCCCCAGGCGGTTATGCTGCAGACGGACCTGGCGCAGGCTCAAACCCTGCAGCTGCAGCTAAGTCAGCTGGCGGATGAGGACGCACGCGCTTTTTTGCCCGTCGCAGCAGCTTACCGGCTGCCGGCGGCAGACCCAAAGCAACAGCAAGCCCGCAGCCAGGCTATACAGGAAGCCCTGCAAGGTGCGGCAACAGTCCCCCTGAAGCTGGCGGAAACCGCTGTCGCCGCGCTTAGCCTGACCCGGCGCCTGGCTTTGGCCGGCTCTCGCAATGCGGTGACTGATGCTGCCTGCGCGGGTGAGCTCCTGTCGGCTGCCGTGCGCTGCGCGCGCCTGAATACGCTGATTAACGCCAGGCTGCTGCGCGGGCAACCAAAGTTAGCCCGGGATCTGGAGCAGAGGGCTGATCTGGCCCGGCAGGACGCAAGTCGCCTCAACCAGGAGATCCAGGCCCTGGCAGACAGGTTGATGCCGCCGCCGCATAACCCTGCCTGACCCCCATGACTTATTGGCGTAAGCAACAGATCGATTGAGGAGTAGTAAAGTATGATCAATCCCCAAAGCATTGGAATCCTGACTGCCATGGACATTGAAGCCGAACAATTAAAGACCAGGATAAGCGACCTGCATGAAGCACAAACGGATGGCATGACCGTCTGGAGCGGAAGTTTAGGCGGCCGGACTGTAGTGCTGAGTACCAGCGGCGTCGGTAAAGTCAATGCGGCCCTGCAAGCGCAGCGGCTGATTGATCACTGGGGCGTGGACTGCTTGATTAATACCGGCATTGCCGGTTCACTGGACCCCCGCCTGACTCCGCGACGGACGGTACTGGCCTCAGCGGTCCTGTATCATGATCTGGAAGCCCGTTTGCTTGAAAAATACGCCCCGTACTGCAGCCGGTTCCCGGCGGATGAAGAATTGCTCCAGCTGGCGGCAAAATTAATGCAGCCGCAAGGCGGAGCGACGATTGGCGTTCTGGCCAGCGGCGATCAGTTTATCAGCTCTTCGGTCAAGGCCCGGGAAATTGCTGAAGCAACAGGCGCCCTTGCCTGTGATATGGAGTCGGCGGCTATCGGCCAGACTGCGTACATCAATAGCGTGCCGTTTTTGATCATCCGGGCTATCTCTGATATGGCAGATGACAATGCGGATGAAACCTATGCTGATTTTGAAAAGCAAGCGGCAGACCAGGCGGCAAGCCTGGTGACCCAATTACTGGACGCACTGCCCCTGCCCGCGGGCAAGCACAGCCCAGGCGGCCGGAGCCAGGCTTCCCCTCAGAGCCCGGCTGAGCCTGAAAACCGCGCTCAGGCACTGCCAACAGGCTTTGCAGGGACGATTGCCTCGTTTGCGGTCAATCATGATGTGCTGGTGCCAGGGCTGTATCTTTCCCGGCAGGACGGTGATATCGCGACCTATGACCTGAGGCTGGTCAAACCAAACCAGGGCGGATATTTCAGTATGGCGGCCGGCCACAGTCTGGAACATCTGCTGGCCACCTGGCTCAGGAGCAGCGTTTACAGCCGGCAAGTGGTTTACGTGGGACCTATGGGTTGCCGTACCGGATTTTATATTCTTTTGCGCGGCCTGGATCAGTCGACAGCCGTCAGTTTAATCCGCGAAGCACTGTCAGCCGTGGCGGCATATGACGGAGCAGTGCCAGGCACGGCTTCCACCGCGGCGTGCGGCAATGTGGCCGAGCACGACCCGGCCGGCGCCAGACAACTGGCTGAGACGGCCGCTGCTTTCCTTAAGAATTGGACGGCGGCCGACCTGGTTTATCCGGCCTGAACGCTCCTGGCCGTTTGGACGGGCTTGGCTTGCACGCCGTTTTGGTATCGAAGCCTAGAGATAACGCAGGATAACGCGCCAGGCTTCATACAGCCGGTCCAGTGACCAGGCAGCGTTGGCGGGCGAAGTGCTGGGCAGCGTAACTGCCGTCAGCCCGGTTATGGGCTGCTGATACCGCTGGTAGAACCGGGCCGCGGCCCGGCCGTTGACAAAGATCTGCCGGATGGCGGCCTGGCGCAGGATTGGCTGCAAATCACAGGGCACAGCATCCTGGATGCTGTTATCGCGAGAGCCTTTGATGCTGCAGCTGGCTAAGGTATCCCACAAGGCAATCCGGTGCCGCAGCAGCAGCGCCTGCTTTTCAGGAATTGTCTCTGGCCTGGCTTCCTGCAGCAGCCTGGCCAGCAGCGGCCAGAAACGATTTTGGGGATGCCCGTAATAAAAGCCGCTTTGCCGGCTGCGCACGGACGGAAAGCTGCCCAGAATCAGGATTTGGGAGGCTGCATTATAAACCGGGGCCAGCGGATGGTCCAGATGTACGCTTGAGTCCATTGATGCTCCTTCAGCTGTTCCGTCGGGGACCGGGAGGTTCAGGGGAAGTGGCTGTACGGTGTCCCCGGCGCCCCGCCCCCGGGCGGCAGACTTCACTTTAACTGTATTATAATCTTGACCGTCAAGGCCGGTTGTCAAAGCACTGGCAGCCCGCATTGGGGCTTAACTACAGGAGGATTACATCATGATGCTTGACTGGGATGGCTGGACCTGGACCGCACAGCAGGGCCTGAGGCCTATCGAGACCACGGCAGAACCACAGCTGTTAACCGCCGGTCCGGCGGCCGCGGCCCCGGCCAGGGACACGGACAGCCCGCTGGAACTTTACCGGATTCCGGAGGGGGGGCGGCATGCCAATATGTACTTATTGCGACAGGGCCATTATGGCATCATAATTGATCCGTCCTGTCAGCTCCCCCTGGACTTGCAGCTGCAGACCTCGCCGATGCAGCCCCTGCTGCTTCTGGCCACGCACGGTCACTATGATCACATTGCCCAGGCCGACCGCTGGCGCACAGATACCGGCGCCCCGCTGCTGTGTCACCCCCAAACCCAGGCTTATCTGGCCGATCCGGCCTTAAACCTGAGTCCGCAGTTTGACCGCCCGCGGCGCTATCAGGCACCTGAGCGCCTGCTGGAGGACGGAGATTTGCTGCCCTGGACCGAAGACTTTTCTATCCGGGTACTGCATCTGCCCGGGCATACCGGCGGGGACTGTGTGTATCTGGTCGTGCAGTCAGCTGCGCTGGATCAGCCGCAGCTGGCGTTTACCGGAGATTTCCTGTTTGAAAACAGCGTTGGCCGGACTGACTTTCCTGGCGGAGACTACTGGGAGCAGCAACATTCGCTGGAGACCTTTGCCGGGCTGCTGCAAACCTGGCCGGACACAATGCTCTTTTTACCCGGACACGGCCCGGTTTTTGGCCTGCCGGCGGCGCTGCATAACCCCTGGCTTAAGCCACCTGAGCAGTCTTGACCGGACAATTTTAAAGATTTGTAAAGCTGGAATCACTGCCTGCGTTATATCATCTTATTTGTGTTAATATTTGATAACACATTCATAACCTGCCGCTAACCGTTACCGCTACTGTGCCTGAGACCCAACAGATCTGCAGCGGGGGGCCGGGATAAGCGTGAATCAGGCTAATGATCCGCAGGAGCATACTATTCATGTCAGCTGATTTAAATGGCAAAACCGGCAGTGCTGCAACAATCACAGAAGCAAAAGGCAAGCAGGCCAATGCTATCGTCTGCAAACCTTTGCCTCAGCGGCTATTCAGCCTGGTGTTCTTTTTCCTCTGGCCGTTAGGCTGCTTTTACCTGCTGGAGTCATTTATGAATGATCCCTGGGGTATTAGTCCGGCAATCCAGCTGGCCAATTATCTGCTCTACTTAGGGGCCGAGTTGCTGCTGCTGGTCATTACCGGCCGCCAGTCCTTATCCGCCAGGATTTTGCTGGGCTTAAGCTACGGGATTGGCCTGGCTAATTACCTGGTGATGAACTTTCGCTCCACGCCTATTGTGCCCTGGGACTTTAACTCCTTTGGCACGGCGGTCAGCGTGGTCAGCAACTATAAATTCCCTTTTTCTGTCCGCTTTGCAGTTGTGAGTGCCTGCCTGATCGCGGGCATGGTTGGCGCGCATTTTTTATGCCTGCGCTTTCAAAGACACGGTCTCTTTTGGCTGACTGCACTGCTGACGGCCAGTATCTTCATGACGGGAGTCGTAAATCTGATTAACTACCCGTTATACGGTTACCTGATCGATTTGGACAATACGCTGTTTAATACCGTTTATATGTATGAGCACAATGGCTTTATGGTCAGCTTTCTGCGGAATATTGCCTACCTCAATGTCGACCGGCCGGAAGGCTACTCTGTGCAGGCGGTAGAGGCTATTGTCAACCCCTATCTGGATCAGGAGGAAGCTGATGAAAAGCTGGATGAAGCCGCCGCGATTACAGAAACCGACCAGGCGGTTGACAGTGACACGGCAGCAGCCGGGTTGAATCGCTCCGGTTCAGACTCTGACCTGAGTACGGAAACGACCACTACAAATCAGACGGAGACGCCCGAGGCTGAATCAACCGATAGCCCGGCAGAAACTGAGGCAAGTCAGGCAGAAACTGAGGCAAACCCGGCAGAAACTGAGGCAAACCAGGATGTTACCACTACGGAAACTACGGCCAGTGCCCGCAGCGCCAGTGAAGAAAAACGCCTGCTGGAGGCAGCTGATGAATCAGAGTCAGAGCAGGAAGAAGAGGACCTTCAGACTACCGGCCAGACCTACCAGACCCTGCTGGGATCAATGGCAGACCTCCCCCTGGTTAGCGGTGCTGACTTAAAAACCAATGTTACCAGCCAGCCCAACATAATCATTGTCATGAATGAAAGCTTTTCGGATCTGTCAGTATTGGCCGATTTTCAAACCAACATTGAAGTCACCCCGCAATTGAACAGCTTATCGGCCAACACCATCAAAGGGGATGCGGCTGTATCCATTAAAGGCGGCAATACCGCAACCTCTGAATTTGAGTTTCTGACCTCTGATTCGATGGCTTTCCTGCCAACCGGCTCCGTAGCTTACCAGCAGTTTATCAGCGGTTATATGCCCACGCTCGTGCAGTTACTTGAGGATCAGGATTACTACACCATAGCCATGCATCCCTACCGCGCCAGCGGCTGGAATCGTGATCAGGTCTATCCGTATTTCGGCTTTGACAAGATCAAATTTGCCTCTGATTTTACGAACAAACAGTTGCTGCGCAAGTATATCAGTGATGCCAGTTTATTTGACGAAATCCTGCTGGAATTGCAAAACAAACCGGCGGACCAGTCGGCCTTTATTTTTACGGTCAGCATGCAAAATCACGGCGGCTATACAACGGAGTATGACAACTTTGAGCAGCAGGTTGAGGTGACCTCAGACGGCGGAGCGGATGCGTTGAATCAATACCTGTCGCTGATTTATGAAACCGATGCTGCTATGGGTGATTTTTTAAGTGCCCTGGAGGAGCTGGATCAGGATACCATCGTGCTGTTTTTTGGCGACCATCAGCCCAACGATTATACGGTTAGTTCGCTGAAGAGTCTGGATAGCTATAATGAGGCGGTTGATGCCCGCTACCAGGTGCCCTATGTTATCTGGGCTAATTATGATATTCCGGAAGGCCGCGGTCAGACGACCAGCCTGAATTTTCTGGCCGGCGATTTACTGGATCTGGCCGGATTGGAAAAGTCCCCATACCTGCTGTTTTTAGATGAACTGCAGGCTCAACTGCCAGTGATGACCGCTAACTACTGCATTGACACGGAGGGCACCCTGTATGAATATAACGGGAGCACCCCCTTTGAAACCTGGCTGAATAATTATAAAATATTGCAATATAACCAGTTAATTGACCGCAAAAACCGGGTCAGTAATGTCTTCGCGATTCCGCAAAGCTAAACTTTTCGCAAAACCTAGTCTGCCGCCAGCTGTTAGTCAGCAAGCAGATAGCTGTACCAGCTCCGGGCCTAATGCCGTCAGAGGCTGCAGGACTTTCGGCACCACCTGGGGCAGGATCAAATCCAGCTGATGCAGGGCGCGGGTCAGCGCCACATACCAACGGCGGCCGCTTTGCGCAGGACTTAAGGCCCTGCCGTTTGGCTCCAGCGGAAAACAAGCCCGGTCAATTACAATCAGGGCGTCAAATTCCAGTCCCTTACAGTCATCCAGTGACAGCAGATGCCAGTAACCGCCGGGCCGGCTTTCCAGGCTGTCCAGGGGCCGGACGCTGCCGCTGGCAAAAACAGACGCCAGCCCGCTGGCTTGAAGCTGCAAAGCCAGCCAGTCACGGGCTTCTGTGTCCGGACAAAGCACGGCGCATTGCTGCCAGCTGGTCTGCTGCTGCTGCCGGAGGCACTGTTCCAGACCGGGCAGCAGGTCACTTTCAGGCTGGGCCAATGTATGCAGACATACCGGCTGGCCGTGCCGCCGGAACGGTTTTAACCCGCTGGCTGGCCAGACTGCCGCCGCCGCGCAGCTGATCTCATAAGTAGAGCGGTACCCCAGATTCAGCCAGGCTTGCTTTAATTTACCCCGGCCGCGGTAAATCGCGGCGGTCTGGGCGGCATAATCCGCCGGGGGATCAAACGTCAGGGCCTGCTGGATGTCACCCATAATGGTTTTGGGGCAGGTAAACAGGCTGGCCAGGGCCTGATGGGCCAGCAGCGGCAGATCCTGCATCTCATCCAGGATCAAATGCTCAACCGGAGGCGTGTCTTCCGCCAGCGGTCCGCCGCGGCCCCAGAGCTCGGCTTTGATCAAAACCATCAACGCTATGTCCACATCATCCAGCGGTTGATTTTCGCCAGGCTTACTCAAGCCCGCAGTCAACTGCCGGTACAAAACCTGATCTTTGGCTTCTAAGTCCGCTAAAAATAAGTGGTATAGCGGTAAGCTCCGCCGGGCCAGATACATCTCCTGTAAGTCCGCATTCAGACTGTCCCGCACAGCGCCAAAGTCCTGAAAGCCCAGCTGCTGGAGGTAATTTTTCACATTATCCAGCATTTGCTCTGCCCGCTTCAGGGGCGGCAGACCTTGATAGTTATCCCGGTACAGGGAGGACAGCAAGTCTTGAGGGACTACCAGCTCTCCGACTGCCAGGTCTTTTGCGGCAAAAAGCCGGGGACTGATCAATTGCAGCCACCGCTCCAGGGCCTGCCTCAGCCGGGGATCACAAGCTAGGGTCCGTTTAGCAGCTGCCGCCTGTCGGACCGGATAAGCGATATAGCGACCTTCACAGGCGGACAGATCTTCCAGCAGCGCTTCCGGCCAGGTTTCCTGCCGGATTGCAGCTTCATTTAAGTCCGGTAATACCTGGGAGACATATGCGGCCAATTGCGGATTGGGGGTGAGCAGGAGCATGTTTTGAGCACTGAGTCCGGGTTGGCGGTAAAGCAGGTAGGCAGCCCGGTGCATGGCTACCGCGGTTTTACCGGAGCCAGCGACCCCCAGGACTAACAGGCTTTCGGAGGGGTCTACCCGTACCAGGCGGTTTTGCTCCCGCTGCAGGGTGGCGACAATATTGCGCATCCTGGGGCCGGCGTGTCCGCTAAGGACCGTCTGCAGAATTTCATCCTGCACCTCTTCATCGGTAGCAAAGAGCCGGCGCAATTGGCCCTCCCGAATCACCGCCTGTTGTTTTTCAAGCACCTGGCCGGTTATTGGACCCTGCGGTCCTAAAAACTGAGCCGGTCCGGCGGGATATTCATAGTAGACGGCGGCCAGTGGCGCGCGCCAATCCAGGACATACTGGGTGAGATCTGTGTCATCGGCCAGATTCATCAAACCGATCCGATAGGTTTCCGCCGCCTGCAAATCAGGACTGGCAGCCGGCTCATCATCAAAAGCGAAGGTCAGCAGACCAAAATAAGGGTTGTCCCACATCCGGTCCAGGTGCTGGTGTTCCTGCCACTCATCCTGGTACTTTTGCTGGTTGAGATGGATCTCCTGATGCAGATTGGCTAACTCCGCATAGCCCTGATCCCGTTCAGCCAGGCCTTCATCATAGATCTGAGTGGCCATCTCCAGATCAGCGGTTTTCCGTGCGGCCAGGCTTAGCTTAAGCCGGGCCTGTCGCCGCCTGATATAGCTTTGGATGAGTTTGAGCTGCTGCTCTTCTGCTTTAAATGCGCCGCTGTGGGATTCCGGCATCAAGGTCATTGTCATGGCGCCTCTCTTTCGCAAAGGTTCAGACCGCTATTCTAGCACACTTAAGCCGCAAGCCGCGGTGCACCGGTCCGCCAGCTTGTCCGCCCCTGAGCCGTACGGCTGCGTACGGCTTTCCTGCGGGCATTTAGTTCAAGATAGCCGTTTTAAACCATGATACGACAAGTCCCGACCAGCAACCTCCCATACTGCTGCAGTATAATACCTTCAAGAACAGCGCCTGCCCCGGTGGAGGACTGCCAGCTTCCACGCCGGTATCGGCTTGTCCAGCTTTTGGGAGGTTCAATATGGAATTCTTACCGCGCGTCCAGCAGCTGCAGCCAGGCTCAGGCTGCTTTTATTTGCGGCCTCAGCTGCCCCTCATCCTTAAAACCAGCCAATGGCCGGAGGCGGCCCCGAGTAGCGGAGCGCCAAGTCCGGGGCTGACCCGGGCTTACGACTTAGCGGCAGAGCCTGGGTCGCAGCTGGATCAGACCTTATTTGCTGCCCGTCAGCTGCAGAAAGCAGTGCAAGCCAGCTGCGGCTGGACACCGCCATTGCTGCGCCAGCGGTCAGACCAACCCTTGCCGGCCGGCGGCGCTATCGTACTACAACTTGACCCGGACCTGCAGCTGGGGGCAGACGGTAAAAACCCGGCCCGACCTGGGCAAATTGCCGAAGGCTACCAGCTTGACATTCAGGCTGAAACTGCTGCAGTCTTAACTGCGGCGCGTCCCCGGGGCCTGCTTTACGGCGTCCGCACGCTGCAGCAGCTGCTGCAGCAAAGCGCCGCTACGTGGCCGGAATTGAAGCTTCAGGACTGGCCGGACCTGCCGGGCCGGGGCTTTTATCATGATGTAACCAGATCAAGGGTCCCCCGGATGGCAACCCTGAAGGAGCTGGCCGACACGATGAGCTACTTTAAGCTGAATGAGCTGCAGCTTTATGTGGAGCATAGCTTCCTCTTTCCGGGCTTTAGTGAAGTATGGCGCGATGACACGCCGCTGGAAGCCCAGGATATTTTAGAGCTGGATGCTTACTGCAGACAGCGGGGCATTGAGCTGATTCCTTCGCTGGCCAGTTTTGGCCATCTGTATAAAGTCCTCCGAACCCGGTCCTTTTCGGCTTACTGTGAGCTGGATAACCCGGGCCAGGCTCCTTTTTCATGGTATGACCGCCAGGTACACCACACGATTGATGTGACCAATGATGAAGCCTTCGCTTTTATCTGTCATATGCTGCAAGCCTATATGCCGCTGTTCAGCAGTCATCGCTTTAATATTTGCGCTGATGAAACCTTTGATTTGGGCCGGGGAAAGTCCGCCGCTAAGGCCAGCCGCAGCAGTGTGAATCAACTTTACGTCAGCTATCTTAAAAAACTTTGCGAATTTGTAGCGGCCCAAGGCCGGTCCCCTCAATTCTGGGGCGATATCCTGGAGCAAGAGCCGGAACTGATGCAGGAACTGCCACCGCAGACCGTTTGCCTGAACTGGCATTACAGCCCGGAGGTTCCGGAAGGACCGGTCAGGCGGCTGAGCGAACTTCACATTCCTCAATATCTGTGCCCCGGGACCTCAGCCTGGAACCGCGGACTGCCGGATTATACCGCCGGGGCCCAAAATATCCGTGAAACCTGCCGTTTAGCTCACCTGTATCAGGTCCGGGGCGTGCTCAATACAGATTGGGGCGACTGGGGACATTATGGACAACCGGAATTTTCTTACCCTGGTCTGGCACTGGGGGCCGCCTTGTCCTGGAATCAGGCGCCCTTGCCGCAGGCTGATTTTAACCGCAGCCTTTCAAAGCTGCTGTACGGCGACAGCAATGGCCGGCTGGCCGGGCTCCTGCAGCAACTCAGCCAGGCTTCAGTTTTTCAATGGGGGGATTTGGTGCAGTACTATGATCTGACGCAGCGCCTGCAGCGGCGGCAAGCGGGGTCACTGCCAGCTGTTGAACAGGGCTGGCTGGAGCAAGGGGATGAAATCAAAGCCGGCTGGCGGCGGCGTTTGGGACAAGCCCGGGCCCACAATTTACAGCTGAGCCGGCTTAACCAGGCGTTACTGGCTCTGCTGCCCGGGATGGATCAGTCCTGCCGGCCGCGGCTGACCCCATATATCTTGTACAACCAGGGCAACCAGCTGTTTAATGCCGTTGCCGATACGTTAGCCTGTCTGAAGTATGACTGCGCCACCGACCTGATCAAACCGGACGCCCGCCAGCAAGCTACCGGCAGGTTGACTCCGCTTAAACGGCTGGAACGGCTTACCGGTCCCGACGCGCCGGATCCCACCGCCACCTTAGACGCCTGGGCACTGGCCGCAGCGCTGGAAACCTGGTACCGCGAAATCCGCAGCCTGTGGGACCAGGTTTCCCGGCCGTCAGAACGGCGCTATAACGATGCCATGATCTTTTGGTATGCGGATTTGCTGCGCACCTTATAGCAGCAAGTCCAACCAAGCTAAGGACGCCAGGACCGGCTGAGGCGGTTCTGGCGTCCTTGGCTTGGCGATACAGGATCGCTCAGGGTCAGGTGGTAGCAATCAGGATACCCTCAATGGTATCAGCTACATCTTCGCAGCAATCCAGGGTATCCTCCAGATCTTCATATATCCGTTTGTAGCGAATCACATCAATGGCCTCGTAGCTGCCGCTGAATAAATCATACATGGCGTCGGTATAGGTCTGATCGCCGATCTCTTCCAGGTGATTGACCTCAATGATGCGCTCCCGCAGTTCCTTGCTGTCCTTTTTGAACTGCCGCAGCGCCACCATCAGCTTTTGCAGCTCCGCAATAGACTGAACCGCCAGCTGCAAAAAATGCTCCACATATTTATCGCCATTTTTGATCCGCATGCGGTAGATATCGGCAGATACCTCTTCAATGCTGTCAGTAACGGTCTCAACCCCATTGAGGACCGCCATCATCTGATCGTTGTCAAAAGGCGTGATAAAAGCAGCCTCAATTACCTTGAGCGAATTATGCACGTGCAGATCCCCTTCATGCTCAATATCCTTGATGGCTTTCAGCTCGTTGGTGTCAATCCCCTCAGAACTAAAGGCGTGCTGCAGCGCTTTGGCCGCTCTCAGCGCAATATCCGCGCTCTCCTCAAACATATTGAAGTAATCCTTATGCTTGCTCTTAGTCAAATTGCCCATCTTGTCATCCTCCTTCAGGATTCAGTAACGGCGTCTGTAAATTCATAATCCTGCGCCAGGCCAGCTGCCTTGCCCTGGCGCAGGCTGGCCTGGATTAACCTAAAAAGAAGCGGAATACCGTTGCAAAAATATAGCCCAGTAACAGGCAGGCCGGGAAGGTCAGGACCCAGGCGGTGACCATTTCACGCGCCACGCCCCAATTAACTTTTTTAATACCCGCGGTAGCTCCGGCCCCCATCATGGCGGTGCCCTTGGTGTTGGTGGTGCTCAGGGGAATGCCCAGGACGGTTGCAACGATCATGCTGCCACTGGCCGCCAGCTCAGCGCCAAAACCCTGATACTTTTCTAGCTGCACCATCTCCATGCCGACCGTTTTGATAATGCGGTAACCGCCTATGGAGGTGCCAAACGCCATCAGGACGGAACACAGGATCATAATCCAAACAGGAATATCCCAGTCATTACCGCTGGGGGCGGGAAGCATTTTGCCTAAAACTAACGCCAGGTAGAGGACACCCATAAATTTTTGCCCGTCTTGCGCGCCGTGACTGAACGCCATCAGGGAAGCACTGGCAACCTGACCTACGGAGAAAAAATGATTGGCTTTGCGGCGGTTAGGCTGCATCCATTCACAGACTTTGCGGATGATCCAGGTCACACCGTAACCGGCGATAAAGCCAATAATGGTGGAAATAAACAATCCCCAAAGTACTGCCTTTACGCTCTGCCAGTTGAAAGCGGAGACACCGCTGAGCGACATCCCGGCTCCCATCAGCCCGGCTATCAGCGCGTGACTCTCACTGGTGGGAATCCCAAATTTCCAGGCGGCTACCGCCCAAAGGACGATGGAAAGCTGGGCTGCCGCCAGTGTAATCAGCCCTTCCTGCCCGGACCCAAGGTCTACAATTGTGGCGGTAGTGGCAGCCACCGCCGAGCCCATGGTCAGGACCCCTAAAAAGTTGAAGCAAGCTCCCAGGGCAATGGCGACCTTTGGTTTAAGAACCCGAGTGGCAACGACAGTAGCGATGGCATTGGGAGAATCGGTCCAGCCATTTACAAAGATCGAAGCGCATACCAGCAAGATGACTAGGATTACCGGTACATATGTCATATAAGTGGGCTCCTCCACAGGCGGTGTCTGATTTAATCTGCGCTTTACATTTATAACACGCAGCTAACACGCTGTTAATAAACACTCGAAGTATAACACAGGCTCAGCGGACTGCAAAGCATTTTTAACTCAAAAACAGGAGCCTTAGCTCAAATAGTCTACGTTAGTAAACAAAAAAGACGGGAAAATATATAATATATATAGCTATTTAGAAGTGAAGCCAGGCGCCAGGCGGGGGCTTCAGACCTCCGGCGCTTTAGTGGCTGCCGTAGCCTGAGGTAAAGCCGGGGAGGGATCTGCGGCTGCGGTTGCAGCCACTGCCGGCGTCAGAAGTAAGTTCCCGGCGGTCAGGGATACACCGGTGGCCGCCGCCAGGCTCAGATGGTAAACGGATAGCAGCTCCAGCAGCTGATAGTTGACCCGTTCCCGGACGGTTTCCATTTGATTGAAATCAGCTGAGGTCAGATAGCGGACTTTAAGGCTCAAGCCGCTGGTATCCAGGGTTTCCAGAGCCACCAGCGGTGATCCGGTGATCTCTGGATCTTCGGTCAGCCGCTTCATAAGCGCGGCGGTAAATTGGCGGATCTGCTCCGGCTCACTGTCGCAGCGTAGCGACAGGGTAAAATCTACCACACGGTTTTGCCGTTTGCTGCCATTAACAATGACGGCATTTCCCAAGGTGGAGTTTGGTACACAAATCGCAGCCTGGTCTCCGGAGCGGATGCGGGTTGAGCGCAGGCCGACTTTTTCAACGCTGCCGCTGTAACCTGCAAACTCAATCCAGTCCCCTACGGCAAAGGGCGTGTCCAGCATAATAGATAAACTGGCAAACAGATTAGCCGCAGAATCTTGTGCAGCCAGTGCCAGTACTAAACCGCCAATCCCCAGGCCAGTCAGCAGGCCGTACAGGTTGGCGACCCAAATACCCAGGACATTAAGGACGCCAATAACGACTACAACCGTGCGCAATAGGATGGAGATGTAATTGACGGCATTTTTGTCCAGACGATTATCCGGGCGCTTTTGAATTTCATTCAATTGATGACATAATTGATCTGCCAGTACATATAGCACCCAGAACAACGTCAAAAAGAACCAGGTTTGCGCTAGCTTGCTGAGAATGGCGTCAGCCGGCGCAGGAAACTTCATAAAGGGCAGCAGAAGACGCAGGGTTAAAGCTGCCAGCCACCAGCTGACCGGCTGCTCCAGCTTATGCTGCGCGGCTTCAGTCCGCCTGGCATGGCGGCGCCGCTGATGGTGCAGCAGTAGCTTCAGCAGCACTGCGGCCAGCTTCCGCCGCAAAAAAATAACCGCCAGCAGAACCAGCAGGCATATACCCAGCGGAATTAAGGAATCGGTCTGCATCACTTTCTTCAGCGCCTCACCAGCATTGCGCAATAGCTCAGGCAGACTGGCGGCGGCGATACCGTATAATGACATCAACATGAAGACCTCCCGGGTAAACAGCGGATCCGGCGGCTCCGCTGTGGATGTTTGAAGCTGTAGCTTGTCTCATTATAACTGATCAGCGTATAACTGATCAGCAGCTGTCCGGATTGGCTTTAGCCTGCTGCCATTGCCGTGAACCCCGGCCCCGAGGCTTTCCAGGGCTGTGGGCATAATCCGGCCAGGCTGAGAGCTTGTCCGGATTTTAGCCCTTATCTTGTTTATAATATAGGTCTGTGCAGTTCTTGATAGCGCCGCGGGAGCTGGCGGTGGCTTAAACGCACGCAGATATGAAAGGAGCAGGTCTATAGCATGGATAAATACAAAATACTGCTGATTTTGCTGGCCGTTATTTTTATCATCGGTCAGTACACCAGATTGCTGCAATTGCGCCGGGCCGCCCGGCCCTTCACCCGGGAGCTGATCCTGATCGCCTTTTGGGCGGCTGCGCTGATTCTGGGACTGATCCTGCCCAGCTATCTGGGACAGTTTCCGTTTCTGATTATTGTGTTATTACTGTATGTAATCTTGAATTTCGCCTTAAAACTACGACAACTGCCTGAGCACCAGACTGTAAAAGGATTACGCAGCAAGCTTAGAGAGCAAAAACAAAATCCGCCGGCGGAGACCGGGCAAGCGCCTAGTGAAGCAGCCGGTCATCCTGAAGCAGCCGGTCATCCTGAAGCAGCCGGTCATCCTGAAGCAGACAGTCATCCTGAAGCAGACAGTCATCCTGAAGCAGACAGTCATCCGAAAGAAGAGGGGCCCCATGCGTGATATACCGGCGGAACGTGAGGTCGCCTATTCAGAAGCAGAACAGTGCTACCTGGTTATGCCATCGCATATAAACGGCTACGGTCGTTTATTTGGCGGGCAGCTTATGCATTGGATGGATCAATTGGCCGGGGTCGTAGGTCGGCGGCATGCAGGGTGTGAGGTCACTACAGCTTGCGTGGATCAGCTGGTGTTTAGGGCTGCCGCCCACTTAAACGACACCGTGGTCATGAAAGCCCGCATTAATTACACCGGCCGGACTTCGATGGAAATCCGGATAGACAGTTACGCGGAGGACCTGGACGGTACCCGCCGAGCGATCAACCGCGCCTACTTTATCATGGTAGCGATTGATCAGGCAGGTCATCCGGTTCCGGTGCCCAGGCTGAAAATAGAATCTGAGGTCCAGCAGGCGGAATGGGACAGCGGCGCGCGCCGTTACCGCCTGCGTAAGGAACGTCAGAGCGAAGGCTACTAGCTCACTTATCCAGTCTCCGGAAAACCGGCAGGACGGCCAGCGGCGCCTCAACCTGGAGGGCTTGCGCGCCGGACCAACAGGTTCCGTCGGTCTGACTTTCCCAGCGTCCCCGGGGCAGATAGACCTGACGGCTGTTTTGCTCAGGATACAGGATGGGCGCTACCAGGTAGTCAGAACCAAACATATACTGATCCTGCAGCTCCCAGCAATGCGGGTCCTCAGGAAATTCATAAAACATAGCCCGGATCAGCGGGGCGCCGGTTTCATGGGCTTCCTGCATCAATTGAGCAATATAGGGCCGTAAAGACTGGCGCCAATCCAGATACTGCTTCATGATTTGAAATGCTTCCGGTCCGTAACTCCATAATTCGTTAGGCTGACCGGTGGGCTGAAAGCCACCGCCCCAGTCTCCGGCTGCCAAAGGCGGAATATCGTGGGGATCGCGGTCGCCGTGCATGCGCAGGACCGGGGTAAACACCGCAAACTGGAACCAGCGGATCAAAAGCCGGATAAAGGCCGGATCATGGACATTGCCGCCCATAAAGCCGCCTATATCTGAGGTCCACCAGGGGATGCCGGCCAGGCCCATATTGATAGATGCGGCGACCTGATCCCGGAATGACTCATAAGTGCAGGGCACATCGCCGGACCAGACCAGAGCGCCGTAGCGCTCGCTGCCGGCCCAGGCACTGCGCACCAGACTAACCACCGTGCGGTCATTTTCCTTTTTCATCCCGTCATAGAAGGATTTGGCGTACATCAGGGGATAGAGATTGCCGATCTCCAGTTGCGGCCCCAGGTACAGCCGGTAATTGTCAAAACTATAAACCGCACTGTCAGGCTCCGCGTTATCCAGCCAAAAACGGTCAATACCATAGTCATAGTAGCTTTTTTTGCATTGCTCCCAGATATATTGCCGGGCTTGGGGGTGAGTAGCGTCAAACGAGACACAGTCGCCCTGATAATCATAGGTTTGGGCTGCCCCGCGCTCGGCCCGCATCAACAGCCCCTGCTCCTGCATCGGTTCAAAATTTTTACTCTTGCGGTCCACTGAAGGCCAGACGGAAACCATGACTTCGATGCCCATGGCATGAAGCTCGTCCACCATGGCCCGGGGATCAGGCCAGTAAACCGGATCAAACTGCCAATCTCCCTGTCGGGTCCAGTGGAAAAAATCAATGACAATGACGGAAAGCGGGATTTGCAGCTCATGATAACGGCGCGCTACCTGCAGCACTTCTTCCTGCGTGCGGTAACGCAGGCGCGATTGCCACAGCCCCAGTAGATGTTCCGGCATGACGGGCGGCCGGCCGGTGACAGCGGTATAGTTTTGGAGGATCTTTGCCGGACTGTCCCCAACGGTGATCCAGTAATCCATCTGCCGGGTAGCTTCTGCCACCCATTCACTGTAATTTTGCCCTAACATGACCTTACCAATGGCCGGATTATTCCAAAAAAAGCCGTAACCCAGGTTAGACAGCGCAAAAGGAATGGTCACTTGAGAGTTGCGCTGAGCCAGTTCTAAAATGCTGCCCTTGCGGTCCAGGGCCGGGGACTGGTACTGGCCCATACCAAAAATCTTTTCGCCTGCGTGCCCTTCAAAGCGGACGGTCAGGCGATAGTCCCCTCCTACAATAGGGATAAACTCCCGCGCCACTACTTTAAGGCAACAGCTTTCACGGCTTTCTGTGCCGGCATAATTACGGTAATACTCCCGCAGGATCAGCCGGTCATTTTTATAAAAGCTGATAACCCCAAAAGCGTTGACCACGGCCTTTAAAGCGCCGTTACGGATGACCGCAGTGGTCTGACCGTCTGGCTGCTGCAGCAGCCTGATGAGAGCCTGGCTGGCTGGCGGCGGCATTAACGCCCAGTCCTCCGCGGTCAGAGCGGGGTATTCCGTGGCCCGGACCCGCAGAGCGTCCGGGCCCCAGGGTTCAATTTGCAGCGTCTGGTTCTGGCGCCGGTAGATCAGAACCTGACCTTTTTGCTGAAAAGTCATGCAGTCACATCCTTTCTCCAGATGCTGTCAGTTTACCGCTTTTGAAGTGGTATAGGCATAAAGGTGAACAGGAAAGTTGCATTTTCAGGCTTAAACCGCTAGAATGGCTCTCGCTGAGATTTTCGTACAGATAACACGTAAGGTGTTGAGACAGAGGCGGAATTATTGTTTCCAATAATTGCTGCCTCTATTTTTGTCGTGGTAAAACCCGGGGCGCGGTCTGGTCTCAGCGGGAGGATAGTATGCTCTACCAGAATAAATGTGCGGCCGGACCGGCTTTAGGGGCGACAGGTCTGCTGACTTTTACCGGCGTGCTGGTTGAAACCGCCATGAATGTGACTTTTCCGACGCTGACGCAACGCTTTGCAATCAGTACAGCAGCGGTACAATGGGTGACCACAATTAATCTGCTGGCTATTGCGGCGGTGATTCCGGCCTCCGCCTGGCTCATCCGGCATCTGGCACCCCGGCGCCTGTTTATGGCTGCCAACGGACTGTTTCTGACCGGATCAATCCTAAACAGCGTGGCTGCAGTTTTTCCCCTGCTGCTCCTGGGGCGCTTTTTGCAGGGGCTGAGTACGGGTATAGCGCTGCCGCTGTTGTTTCATCTGATCCTGAGCTATGTGCCGCGGGCCCGGCGGGGCCTTTTTATGGGCTTAGGCATCATGACGACTTCAGTGGCACCGGTATTTGGCCCGGCATATGGGGGGGTGATGACACAGCACTTTAGCTGGCAGGGGATATTTGCAGGGACCCTGCCGGTTATCCTGCTTTCCTTACTTTTAGGCTGGCAGGCCTTGCCCAAGGAACGGCCTCAAACCAGCCCGGGCCGTTTTAATTGGCCGGCGCTGGTCTGGCTGGCACTGGCGTTTAGCTTTTTGCTGGAGTCAGTCAGCAGCGGACGACTGGTCCTGCAGCTGGCAGGCCTCCTGCTGACCGCGGTTATGACAGGCGGTTTTGTCAGGCTTAATCAAAGACAGCCGCTGCTGAATCTGGCGGTATTAAGGAATCGCCGTTTTGCCGCCTTAATGGCCGGTCTGTTGATCTACCAGAGCCTGTTGTTGAGTCTGTCCTTTGTATTGGCTAATTATCTGCAAGTGACCGCGGGCTACAGTGCAGGCATAGCCGGCGCATTCATGATCCCCGGAGCGTTGGCGGCGGCGGCCCTGGCGCCGCTGTCCGGCCGGCTGCTGGATAAATTGGGGGCTGGAATCACAGTTGTCGCGGGGATTGCATTAGCTTTTACGGGCTTGCTACTGCTTTTAGCAGCCTTGCCAAAGCATCAGCTGCTGCCAATGATTGCCTGCCATTTATTACTGATGACCGGACTGGGCTTGTCAAATAGCAATTTGATGACCTGCAGCTTAAACGCTTTAGCGCCGGAGCAGGTAACCGATGGCAACGCAGTGATCAACACCCTGCAGCAATTAGCCGGAGCTTTGGGTACGGCGGCGGCCGCGCAGATTATGGCGCGTTGTCAAACTGATCTGGGACTCGAATCCGGTACAGCCTGGGGTAGTTACCTGACATTAAGCCTTTTGGCGCTGCTTTTATTGTTGAGTTTGGTTAATGCCTGGCGGCAGCCGCCCCGGACGGCTGACGGTTCGCTTGAGCAGACGGCCACCGCCAAACCTTCGCAGGCTACCGGGAAGCAGACCGAATCTGGCAGCTGACAGCTGCGGCGGATTCTGCCGATGTATTTTCATCGTAATAAACAACGATTTCGTCACCAGCTTCCAAATCCCAATAACTATCAGAGCATTCCACATTTAATGGAACCTGTATTGGTGAATAATCGGTAACCGCACTCTCGTTATCTTCAACCTGAATCGAAGCGTAATGATCGTTTCGATTAACGACACTTTTTTAATGCTCGGTTCGGCTTGAATGATGTAATCCATTGTTCTTGCTTTTGAACCACCAGTCAATGCGAATAAAACGGTCAAGAACAATAACAATAATTTTTCATTCACATATAATCCAATGCCAAGCAACGATTCCGTTTGTCAAGAGTATTCCGGAAGGACGCTGGTTTGACACCGCAGTTGTCATTCCGGAATAAGTGCCAATGAAACTTGAGCTTAATGTGTGACCACAGTTCAATAAGGATGTTTTGGCACTACCTGCGATCGTCATAGCAGGACCATGACCAACAATAGCATGTACGGCCCGATAGGTCGCGTCAATACTTGTTTTTTTTAGCTTAGCAAAGCCTCTATTGTCAAAGTATCGTGCCAAACCTGTTACAGCGGTTGCTCCGCAGTGGTTAGCTGCAATACTTGAAAACTCTCCGGTTGTCGTCCAATCAGTAGATGAGGCTTTGGTTATTGTTTTCGCACTATAGCCACCAGACGGCAGATTTCCGTAAGCCATAAAGCCATAATCGCCATCACCTTTAACCCTATATTCAGGATTGTAGCTTTGTTGTAATTGATTCAGCTTAACGACCGCATTAGCATCTTCCTGTTTCAAAACAGGAAAATAAGGATACAAATCAACGGCTCCGCTTTGGGAGGCGATCTTGATCGGTATCGTTTTTTGAACCTGCAGAAATAACTTCAGTTGGCTTCTTGTTAACAAAGCAAGGGTTCCTTTCGTTACTTAAAACACTTTCGATTAGTTCTTGATTGCCATCACCCAAGTCAATGAGAAGGAAAGAGCTACTTTGCCGGGTGCAGGGCCAAGGCCCTGATGGAGCAGACAGTCCCGGTCTATCATGTGATTGACAGCCGATACCGCAGACGCAAGCCCCTGATGTCACGACCAACAAGCCATTGGATGCCTTGCATAACCGCAGGATATCGCCCATATCCTGCTCCGTGAGTTTATCGAAAAGTACGTTGTACATGAGTACGGCTAAGACAAGAACAGTCCCCGCAGACAGGACATTGATATTTATGACAGCTTTGTCGGTAAGGTGGCCTTGCCCGAAGCCTACACCTGACCTGGCCGACAGCTTGTGCAAGTGCCGGCCAGGTCAGGCCAAAATTTTTATGCTTCTATTACTTCTTTATCGTAGCAGTGCCAAATTTGCTGGCATACAAAGCATCCTGCTGGGGGAGATGGGTGACATAACCTACCGGAATTTGATTTTGTGTCGCCTCAATCACTGCCTGCGCACCCTCAGGTCCAAAAGCACCGCATAGCTCTATACAGCCAATGCCGGCTTGTTGCAGGCGGCGGGCGGCTTGACAGGCTTGCTGCAGATTGGCTACGCCAATCAGCCTGGCACTGCCGTCATGAATAGCAGCTTGATCTAGTTCATCATCAAATGGTCCCATAATAATAAACGCAAAAGTCATAGCATGCTCCTTAAAGATTCCTTGATTATCCGTTGCTCAGCGGCTTGGGTGCGGCAGGCAGTCAAGATTTGCCGGCGCCAGGTTTCTGATGCTTGAACTGCTCTTGCACCAAATCTCGCAGTTGTTTTTGGCCGGCGGGGTTTTTTAAGTCCTGTCGGCTAAGCTCGCCTTTATACACTGCTTCCATCAAGGCAATGTACGCCCCGCCCAGGGCGGTGGTCAACATCCCTGCGGTAGCGCCTGAAATGGTGCCGCCGGTTATGGTGCCCACTCCGGGCAACAACTTAAGCAGATTAGAAACCAGCAGCCTGCCCGCCATGGTCGTGCCCCCGGTCCCCAAAACCATGGAGATAAAGCCAATCAGCATACTTTTGCTGATTGTAAGGCCGTATATAGCTGTAATTGATGCCAGCATCGTCACCTGAGTGGGAATCAAGAGCGCCGCGTCTGCTATGGGGATGGGTGTAAAACCAACGCCAAATGCGGCGGTGGTAGCCGCAGCTATTGCCGCCTGGGCCCGGCGCCGCTTTTCAGTCAGACAAGCCTTCTGAACATTTTGAAAGGTGTCCTGCAGTTCTTCGGGCAGCGTTTCAGACATTACCTTAATCAGCACATCCAGCCCATAAGCCTTAATGACATAGTCCTGATCAATTTCGTAATCAGCTGCCAGTACCGGTACGATCTGCAGGACATCCAGATTCTGGTCCAGCAGGTAGTTGCGCAGCTCAGCGGCTTTAGCTTTGGAAAAGGACTGAGTCAACACAATAATAACCGGAACCTGGGTTTGCTGATTTGCCTGCGCCAGACTGCGCAGCCAGTCCAGTTCTTCTGGCTCCACCCGGTTGGAAGCGGTATTAATGCAATACCAGATGCAGTGAATCGCCGCGTTGATATCATGCTGCGCCACCCCTTGTTTAATAGTAGCCAATATTTCCTGCCTGACCTGGTGCTGGGCATCCCGGCCCAGCTCAAATCCACGGGTATCATAAATAGCCAGGGGAAAGCCCTTTTTGCTAATCCGGCGCATGTGATCTGTAAGCGGTCGCCCGATACCGGTGGCGGCCAGTTCTTCGCGAAATACACAGTTTATCAGGGTGCTTTTGCCCACTCCGGTTTTACCCGCTACAATTATATTTAGCGTCTTTAAATTTTTAATTTTATCATTGATTGCTTTGATACACGCCTCCGCAATAGTTTCCGCATTAAGTGACATGTCGGCTGTCTCCTTTACCCACTGGCGACCAGAGTTCAGGTCGAATTAAAAGGGGGGGTACGATATATTAATCATAACGCATACCATAGCTCAAGGTAGTAACGCCGCAGTCTGCGTTGAGAGCATTGCTTAGCATTTACTGCTCCTTTCAGAATAGTTATTCAGCGCAAAATAATACAAACAGATATCCGCTAAGCAACAAATTTAGGCGGGGGGGAGATATTAGCCGACATTCAGAGCGCCGATAAGATCTTTGCCTGTGATTATACTTGACATCAAGCAGGGATGAAACTATTATCTAGACCGGTTGCTATAACCAGGAGGTTCCATGAGATGGATCAGGTTGATACGCGCGGCAAAATCGTCGCTGCGGCGTCTTATTTGTTTCAGACCAAGGGTTACGCTGGTACCGGGCTGAATGAGATCCTGCGTGAAAGCGGCGCGCCTAAGGGCTCGCTGTACTATTATTTCCCTGGTGGAAAAGAAGCGCTGGCCTTGGCAGCGATTGAACAAGCCAGCCATACCATGCAGGCTAAAGTCCGGCAAAATCTGGCCCTGGCCGCTGAACCGGTTGCGGCTATCCGGCAGGTCCTGGCGGATATGATCCAGGCGCTGCAAAACGATGGTCAGCTGCTGACGCTGTCTTTAAGTATGCTGGCGCTGGAGACCTGCCACAGCAGCGAGCCGCTGCGGCAGGCCTGTGCGCGTTCGTTTCGGGAGATGGCCGCGATTTATACCGCCAAACTGGCTGCCGGCGGCTATCCGCCAGCGCGGGCCGCGGAAGGGGGCCAGCTGCTGCAGGCCACTATTGAAGGCGCCATTATCCTTTCGCTGACCCAAAAAGATACTGCACCCTTGCAATTGCTGCAAAGTCAGTTACCCGACCTGCTTAAACCACGGAACTGGCAGGCTGACTCAGCCAGCGGCCCGGATTAGATGACGCTTTGGTTTAGCCAGCGGCCCAAGTTAGCCGGCCTGCTTTTAACTTTAATATAAAGACTGGTCTATTTAGGAGGATATGAAGTGAATTCTCAGACAGTTCAGACCATCCACGTCAAGCCGGTTATGGCTTTATTACTATTTGGCGGTTTTCTTTCGCTGTTTAATGAAACCATCCTGAATGTAGCTTTGTCACCTTTAATGGCGCAGTTTCAGGTATCGGCCACGACGGTCCAATGGTTGTCGACCGGT
>JAQWFM010000088.1 GCA_028704415.1 Oscillospiraceae bacterium
GGCTTTAGGACCTTTCAAGGGTATCGCACGATGATCTTTTTGGCCGTGGGGAAATTGCATTTATCCTATCCCTCGCCGTTTCCCTTTTGATTTTTCCATTTTTTCACGGTAATAAGAAAAGAACCCCGGCGGGGGAAATATTGACAGTCATGCCCTGTATAGTATGATTATAAAGATCCTAGGTCATTTCCTGACAGGACCGCGACAGGAGGAATCGAATGAAAAAAATCTGCGATGCGCTGGGTCAAAGTCCCTTATTTGCCGGCCTTGATCATCAAGCCTTCAATCGCTTTTGTGTGCGGGTTAACATGCGCCTGGCGTGGAAGGGTGAAGTGCTGGCTAATGAGGGGGATGATTGTACCTCTTTAGGCGTCGTGGTGTCCGGTCAGCTGGCGCTGCAAAAATATGCCAGCTCAGGTGACTATGTAACACTTGATTTGCTGGGCCCGGGCGATGTATATGGTGAGGATTTGATATTTGGCCATAATCGGATCTATCCGCTGACCATTGAAGCGGTAACCAATGCCAAGGTGCTGGTATTTCCGCGTGACACCCTGCTGGCGCTGCTAAAAGAGCAACCGCAGCTGATGGAAAATTTTGTGGGCTTTTTGTCAGATAAAGTGCAAAAGCAAAACCGTCGGATCAATATTTTATCGCAGCGCAACCTGCGCCAGAAAATCGCGACCTACCTGTTGGATTTAAACCGCCAGCAGTCAGCTGATGAGGATGCTGTCCGCAAACCGGACCAGAAAGTTTATGTTTCAACCTCGTCGGTAGAGCTGCCGGTTTCCAAGGAAGTGGCGGCCCGCCTGCTGGCTATGCCCCGCCCTTCTTTCTCTCGTGAACTGGTCAGGATGGAAAAAGATGGTCTGATCAAGGTCAGCGGCCGGGTGATCTGGCTGACGGACATGGATGGACTTGAAGGTGGCGACAATGATGAGGATGATCTGGACTGATCACCTCACAGTAGCTGGCATTTGCCCCCGGATACCCTGAATGCCGCAAAAATGAAGGGAATCAGATCATGACCCTGAGCATGAATGCTCAAATTATGAACCAGTTTGTCCAGTTTTTCAGCGATCTGTATCAAACGATCGGTTCCAGCTGGCTCTTATTTGGCACGCCCAAAGATATAATCCTGATGATTATAGATATCCTGGTGACCAGCCTGGTGGTGTATTTTGTCCTGAAAATTATGGCCGATACCCGCGCCTGGCAGCTGCTGAAAGGCATCTTGTTTATCATTACTTTTACCTTTATCTGCCAGCTGATAGGATTACAGACAATAAACTACGTTTTATCCAACTCCATTTCTGTCTTAGCCATCGGCGTGGTGGTTATCTTTCAGCCTGAAATGCGGCGGGCGCTGGAGACCGTGGGGCGTAACTCCCTGCGCTTTTTTAACTCCATGTCGCCGGCGGAGAGCAGTCAGGAAGCGCGCTCCCTCCATAATATGATCGAATCGCTGGTGGTAGCCTGCGAACACATGGCGGCAACTAAAACCGGCGCGCTGATTTTGCTGGAACGCACGACTAAATTGGGCGAATTGGTGCAGGGAACAGCGGTGGTACTGGATTCAGTGATTTCTTCCACCGGTCTGGAGCAGATTTTTTACAAGGGCTCCCCACTGCATGACGGCGCGGTGATTATCCGGAATGACCGCATCTATGCCGCCCGCTGCCATGTGCCGCTGTCGGATAATTATCATATGCGGCGTGATTACGGGACCAGACACCGGGCCGCGGTGGGGGCCAGTGAAATTGGCGACACTGTGGGGATCGTTGTGTCGGAGGAACGCGGCGCGATTTCTGTTACCCTGGGCGGCAGGCTTTACCCTATGGCGGACGGAGACGCGCTGCGGGCGGTGCTGCATAAGCTGCTGACCCCGGAAACGGCGGTCAGCGGAGGCAAGAAAAGCATCCGGCGCGTGCTTCAAAATGTGGTGCATGAAGAGACGGAGCTAGTCAGCGGCGTGCCGGTGCAGGAGGCGCAGTCCGCCACGGTCGGCATCAGCCGTAAAATGAAGGTGCTGCTCTTTTTTGCCTCCCTGATCATGGCTTCAGGCTTATGGTTTTTTGTCCAGATTCAAACCAATCCCATTCAGGACATCACCATCAGCACGATCAGCGTGCAGCTGGAAAATGTGGATTCCACCCTGGAGGAGCACGGCCTGGCATATAACCGGGCGGATAATACGGTGTCCATCCATTTCCGGGTCCGCAAAAAGTATGCGGCTCAGATTTCCCGGGAAAATGTCTATGCTGTGGTGGACTTTACCGAGCTTGATTTTGCGGATATCAGCCAGGACCTGCAAAGCGACAGCCAGAGTTTACAAAAGCTACCCATCCATGTGGGGGTCAATGGCCTGGCCAGCCTGACCTATCAGGTGGTTTCCTGGATTCCGTCGGAGCAAAGTCTGGTGTTCAGCCTGACCGACAGCAGCAGTGACAGTGAGACATCAGAGACCACCGAGGTCCAGAGTAACGACAGTACACAGACTGAGGACGACAGTAACGATCTGCAGGACGTGCTTGATCAGTACAACACAGAGACACAGACCACTGACTGAAATACCTGAAGACTTCAAATAACAGTTCACAGGAGGCAGTATATGGGGAGATTATTTGGTACGGATGGGGTTCGGGGGATTGCCAACGTTGAGTTGGACGGTGCTCTGGCCATGGCTCTGGGCATTGCCGGTGCTAAGGTCTTAGCCCGGTCAGTCAATCACCGGCCGCGGTTCCTGATTGGCCGGGATACCAGGATATCAGGCGACCTGCTTGAAGCGGCGCTGACGTCAGGCCTTTTGGCGGCGGGCGCAGATGTCTGCAGCGGGGGCGTCCTGACCACCCCGGCAGTGGCCTATTTGGTTTCTCAGCATGGCTTTGATGCCGGCGTCATGATTTCGGCCTCCCATAACCCCTTTGAGTACAACGGGATTAAGTTCTTTAATCATCAGGGCTTTAAGCTGGCCGATGAGGTGGAGGATCAGATTGAGTCAGAGCTTAGCCACCGGACCGGTCAGGCTTTGAGTCAGCGGCTGCAGGGCAAGGATCTGGGGCGGCGCTTTGATTATCCTGAAGGCCGCGGCATCTACCGAGATTACTTGCAAAAAGCCCTGGGTACTGATTTAAGTCATTTTAATATCGCCCTGGACTGCGCCAATGGCTCTGCTGCCGCGGTGGCGCCCCAGCTCTTTTCGGCTTTGGGCGCAAACCTCGTGCTGCTGGGGGATCAGCCGGATGGCCTGAATATAAACCGGGACTGCGGATCTACCCATCTGGATAAGCTTTCTGCCTGCGTGCAGGCCAACCATCTGGACCTGGGGCTTGCGTTTGACGGCGATGCCGACCGGCTGCTGGCGGTGGACAGCCGCGGCTGTGAAGTAGACGGCGATATGATTATGTCCATCATTGCGCAGTGGCTGCGCCGCCGGGGCAGGCTTAACCACAGCACCATCGTTGCTACCGTCATGAGCAATCTGGGCTTTCAGAAGTTTTGTGACCGCCACCAGTTGCAGCTGCTGCGCACCAAGGTCGGCGACCGTTACGTCCTTGAGGAAATGCTGAAGCATAACTACAGCATTGGCGGCGAGCAGTCCGGTCACGTGATCATGCTGGAATACGCTACCACCGGCGACGGGATGCTGACCGCGCTGGCCCTGCTGAACGCGCTGAAGGACCTGGGCCAGACGTTGGCGCAGGCCCATCAGGACTTTACCCTTTACCCGCAGGTGCTCAAAAAAATCCGGGTGAGCAATCAGGACAAGGAACGGATCATGGCTTCGCCTGTGCTGGCGGAAGCGGTGGCCGCCAGTGAGGCGGTTTTAGGCGATAGCGGCCGAGTCCTGGTCCGCGCCTCGGGTACCGAGCCGGTCATCCGGGTGATGCTGGAGGGCCAGGACCTGGCGCAGATAGACCGGCTGGCGGATCAGCTGCTGGCCACGGTAGAAAAGCTGGTCAAGCCGTGAGCCGGTCGGGTAAACCGCCCGCCGCGGCTCCGCCGGCTTCCTTTGCCTTTCGCCTCTCCCTGCTGATTCTGGGCCTGGTGGTGGCGCTGTTAATTCTCTTCCTGCTGATTTTGGCCGGGAACAAAGATCAGGCGGGAACTGACAGTCTGCTGGCTTCACCGGCTACGGAGACTGACAGCGCACTGACCACTGCGGTCACGCCCGCCGCTACTGAAGATCCTAACCGCCTGATCTTAAGTAATTTAACGCCCACCCCGGCGGCCAGCGGGGAATGGCTTGCTACCTGGCCGGCTGCGAGCTCCGTAGAGACCCTGCATGACAGCTCGGCCTTGCTGGCCAGTTTACAGGGCCGCAGTCAAACCAGCCAGGCTTTACAGGGGGTTACGGTTTTTGTGGACCCAGGTCATGGCGGACGTGACTCCGGAGCCGTCTATCCCCAGGAAAGTCCTTATGAGGCGATTGAAAAAGACGTTAACCTGGCCGTCGGCCAAAAGCTGCAGGCAGCCCTGGAGGCGCTGGGCGCCAACGTGATTCTGACTCGTACGGACGATAGCTGGGTATCGGTTTATTCCCGGGTTGCCAAGGTCGGAGAGACCATTTTAAATCAAGTGACGGACAGCCTGGAAAATACGGATAAGGACCTCAGCCAGTTTGAGAGTCTGAAAAAAGCCATGACGGACATTCAGACCACTAATCTGGATGAAGGTGGCGGCGGTATTTTGGGCGGCCTGGGCACCAGTGCGGATGCCAGGCTGCTTTATGATATAGAACGGCAGTTCCCAGAATATTTGTTTATTTCGCTGCATTGTAATTACTCAGAAGCAGGGTCAGACATAGGCGGCCTGCAAATCTACTATGTCGACAATGCCTATAATTATGAGTTCACCCGGGAAAGCACCACAGAAGGTTATGAACTGCCGCCGGTCTATCAGTACTTTAATGACGCCGGCCGCACCAAACTGGTGGAGAGTCTGCAGGCGGCAATCATCAGACAATTGCCGGAGCTTACCACGACCGGCGGCCCCCAGACGGTTCTGCAGGATGGCTTTGTGGTTTTAAACCGGATGGGCATAGATTCTGCCCTGGTAGAGATGGGCTTTTTCAGCAATACGGACGACCGGGCCCTGCTGTTGTCTGACAGCGGCCAGAGTGAGCTGGCCCAGGCGCTGGCCCAGGCGGTCTATAATTATTATTGTCAGTAAATCTTTGTGTAGCCGCCAGGCCGGGAGCTTGACCATAGCGCGGGGCTGGGATTGAGTCCCGGCGGACACAGGCGAACGGTTTGGGCTATAATAACTGAGCAAACAGCAATTTTTAAATATATAGCGGAGGGTCAAATGGCAAAAGAAAAATATGTGGAGAGCATCACATCCCGTGATGTTGATTTTGCTCAGTGGTATACGGATGTGGTCCGGAAGGCGGAGATGGCAGACTATTCCAGCGTGCGAGGCTGCATGATCCTGCGACCGCTGGGCTGCGCGGTCTGGGAGAATATTCAAAAAGGGCTGGACAGTCGCTTCAAAGCCCTGGGCCATGAAAATGTCTGCATGCCGATGTTTATCCCTGAGAGCCTGCTGGACAAGGAAGCGGAACATGTTGAGGGCTTTGCGCCTGAGGTAGCCTGGGTCACGATGGGCGGCACGGAGCAACTGCAGGAGCGGCTGGCCGTCCGCCCCACCTCAGAGGCGCTGTTCAGCGACCATTACGCTAAAATTGTGCAGTCTTACCGCGATCTGCCTAAACTCTATAATCAATGGGTTTCGGTGGTGCGCTGGGAAAAAACGACCCGCCCCTTCCTGCGGACCACGGAATTTTGGTGGCAGGAAGGCCACACAGTGCATGAAACCGCGGCGGAGGCCCAGCAGGAAACCTTAAGAATGCTGGATACTTATGCGGAGTTCTGCAAGACTGAGCTGGCCATACCGGTGGTCAAGGGCCGGAAAACAGATAAGGAAAAATTTGCCGGCGCGGAAGCGACCTATACCATTGAAGCGATGATGCACGACGGCAAGAGCCTGCAGGCGGCGACTTCCCATTACTTTGGCGACGGCTTTGCCAGAGCTTTTGGGATTCAGTTCAGCAACCGTGAAAATAAGCTGCAATATGTCTACCAAACCTCCTGGGGAGCCAGCACCCGTTTAATCGGAGCGCTCATCATGGTGCACTCAGATGACAACGGCCTGCTCCTGCCGCCGCACATTGCCCCGACCCAGGTGATGGTGGTACCTGTGGCGCAGCACAAGCCAGGGGTGCTGGAGGCCTGTCAACAGATCGTGGACAAGCTGAGCCTGGTCTGCCGGATTAAAATGGACGCTTCCGACAAGATGCCCGGCTGGAAGTTCAGTGAACATGAAATGCACGGTATCCCGCTGCGCCTGGAGCTGGGACCCAAAGACCTGGCCAATGGTCAGGCTATTGCGGTCCGCCGGGATACAGGTGAAAAACAGCCGGTCAGTCTGGATAATCTGGCGGATGTGATTCCGGATTTGCTGGAGCAAATCCAACGGGATCTGTACGACCGGGCCTGGCAGCTGATGCAGGAGCGCACCTATACCGCCACCGACTGGGACAGCTTCAGTGCAACGATTCAGGAAAAACCGGGCTTTGTCAAAGCGATGTGGTGCGGCGAGCAGGCCTGTGAGGATAAAATCAAAGAGGCCTTTGCTGCCACTGCCCGCTGCATGCCGTTTGAGCAGGAACACCTGGCAGACACCTGTGTTTGCTGCGGCAAACCGGCCAAATCCATGGTCATCTGGGGCAAGGCCTATTAAGCCAGGATGGGAAACACTATGCCAGACCGTTTAAGCCTTAAGCCCCAGCAACGCGAGATTCTGGCGCTGTCGCTTAATCCCTGTGTTGATGTGACCCTAGAACTGAGAGCTTTCCAGCGCGGTGAGACTAATCAGTATGAGCAACTGCGCCGGGATATTGGCGGTAAAGGCTACAATGTCGCCAAAGCCATTAACGGCCTGGGCGGCCGCTGCGGCTTATTTGGCCTGAATTACACTGATTCAGGGTCCGGCTTGCGGCAGGCCGCCCGGGCGGCGGGCCTGGATACGCGGTTTCTGGATGTGCCGGGCTTGCTGAGGATGAACATCAAACTGCATGAACGGACCGGTCAGGCTACCATCATGACCGAGTTCAATCATCCCGGGACCCCGGTTGATCCCGCCACCGCTGACCGGCTCCTGAGCAGTCTGCAGCCCCTGCTCAAACGCCGCTTAGTCCTGGTGCTCAGCGGCAGCCTGCCCCCCGGACTTACCCGCTTTACTTACCGGGAGATAGCAGAACAGGTCAGGGCAAAAGAAGGTACGGTGGTTCTGGACTCATCCGGTGAGCCGCTCATGCAGGCGCTGGCGGCCCGCTGTGACATCATGAAACCTAACCGCAAAGAACTCCGCGAAGTGACGGGGATGCCTTGTGACAGCCTTGAAGGCGTGACCCAGGCCGCCAAAAGCCTCTGCCGTTTAGGCTCTAAATTAGTTTTGGCGTCATTGGGCGAAGAAGGCGCGGTTTTGACCGATGGACAGGAAGCCTGGTATGCGCCCAATCCCAGAGAGGTCAATGCCCGGAGTCTTCAGGGCGCGGGGGATGCCATGACAGCCGTGCTGGCC
>JAQWFM010000029.1 GCA_028704415.1 Oscillospiraceae bacterium
CCGGAGCCCCCCGCCACGCCGGAGCCCACCGCCACCCCGGAACCCACCGCTACGCCGGAGCCTACCGCCACGCCGGAGCCCACCGCCACGCCGGAACCCACCGCCACACCGGAACCCACCGCTACGCCGGAGCCTACCGCCACGCCGGAGCCCACGGTCACGCCGGAGCCCACGGTCACGCCGGAGCCTACCCTTGAACCTACGCCGGCTCCCACCGCTACGCCCGCGCCTGCTGAAACACCGGAGCAGTCAGAAGATGGCAGTTACTATTCCTCATTGCTGGGGCGGACCCTTTCTGCTTCTGAAATGGATCTCTATCTTAAAATGGTAGGGGCTGAAGCCGGTGATGGCTGGGATTATGAAGGCTGCCTGATGATCGCTCAGGTTATGGTTAACCGGGTTCTGTCCGGGCACTGGGGTTCTACCTTGACTTCTGTCATCTCCGCCAGCAACCAGTTTGTCCCCTGGGCTGATGATACCTGGCAAAATCAGGTACCAACCGCCAATCAACGGCAGGCCGCACTTGATGCCCTGAACGGGACGACCGCTTTTGACCGGGATGTATTATACTTTTGCACCCAGTCCTCCTATTACAGCAGCAGCTGGTTCCAGAGTCTGGACTTGAGAACCACCTACGCCAACACTTACTTCATGGCCGGCTAAGCCGGCCATGCTCAGCCCCCCGGCGCCAGACGCGAAAGCCAGCTTCCACAGCCATTTGAAGCTAAACTGAACCTATATCCGGCCGTGATTTATTAAACAGCCGCAGCGCCGTTATCCGGAGCTGCGGCTGTTTGCAGATAATTCAGAATCTTTTCAAGTATGGGGCAAGCACCCATGACCGCATAACCGGCCAGCTTCAGCGTCAGTAGCTTTCATCTCCAAAGGCAATGCCCAGGCCTCTGGCAAAGCGGATCAGATCATGATCCCTGGGCACGGTTTTGAGTTTTCCGGCCACGTCCTCCAAGGGAATCGCCACCATCTCATTATTGCGTACGCCAACCATCACGCCAAACTCCCGGGCAAAAATCAACTCTGCGGCCTTACAGCCACAGCGGGTAGCCAGGACACGGTCCTGCGGGCAGGGAGCGCCACCCCGCTGAAAGTGACCGGGTACCGTGACCCGGACTTCCTGATCCAGATGCTGATTCAGTTCATCGGCCAGCTTATAGGAGACGGAAGGATAGGGATAGGCTTCCATATACTTCTTGAAATCCTTCTTACTTAACGCCGCTTCTTTTTCATTCAGAGCGCCTTCCGCCATAGCGATGATCGAAAACGACTTCTTGGCTTTACTACGCGCTTCCAGGGCTTTTATCACACTGTCCACACTGTAGGGAATTTCAGGAATCAGGATGATATCCGCGCCGCCAGCCACGCCGGCATTCAGCGTCAGCCAGCCCGCATTATGTCCCATTAATTCGATGATAAAAATCCGGCCATGGGATGTAGCCGTGGTATGGATGCCGTCTATCACCTGAGTGGCAATATTGACCGCGCTTTGAAAACCAAACGTCATGTCGGTAGCCCAAAGATCATTATCTATGGTTTTAGGCAATGTAATAATATTCAGTCCTGCTTTAGACAACGCATTGGCCGTCTTATGCGTTCCGTTGCCGCCCAGAATAATCAGGCAGTCCAGATTCAGGCGATGGTAAGTCGCAATCATCGCGTCCTTTTTACTAACCGGCGAACCTTCCGCAATAGGATCGTTCATTTGTTTAAAGGGCTGACGGCTGGTACCCAGAATCGTCCCGCCCTGGGTCAGGATACCAGAAAACTGTCCGCTGTTCATAAACTGATAGTCAGACTCAATTAACCCTTTATAACCGCCAAAAAAACCGTAAATCTCTACGTCATCATCCTGCTCGTAGAGCGTCTTGGCTACCCCGCGCAGTGCGGCGTTAAGGCCCTGACAATCCCCCCCGCTGGTTAACAAACCGACTCGTAACATTTTGTCCTCCTCCTGCTGTCTGATCAAAAGATCCGACCTCTGTCCAGATCACGCTATCATATGCTTTTATTGTAACGAATCCGGGCTTCAGTTCATAGCGCAGAAAAGTCTGAACTCTGATTATATTCTCCTGCCGGTTTATTTTTACATCAATTACCCTGATTTCAGCCTTCCGGGGGTTGTGCTGAGGTTTAGCCGTGCTAGAATATACAGCACTGACCGGCAGAATTGAGGTTATTCGTGTGAATAAGCAAAACAAGCATACTGCAGGTTCAGTACGCCAGGTCAGGCGTCTGAACCGCCAAGAAAACGATCAGTTGTTCAAGCATTCGCGTGACGCCTATCGCGACGCGCTGAATCCGCAGGAGGCCTGGCGGTTTACCGGACACCCGTTCCGCTGGATCTTTGCCGCCATCCACAAGGATATGGGCTGGTTTGTCCTGGCTTTGGTGCTGGATTTGATTTTTTCATCCCTGTCCATGATTCCCTCCGTCATTACAGGAAAGATAGTGGATGAAGTCCTGGATCAGCAGCTATACACCCATCTGGTCTTATTTCTGACGATCCTGGTGGTGGTACCGCTGCTGCGCGGCAGCATCATGTACCTCTTCCGCAATATTCTTGAAGAAATCAGCCAGCGGGCGATGGTCAATATCCGCAATGCCTTGTACCGGCACTTGCAAAACATGGACCTGTCTTTCTATTCCGACACGCCCACCGGTAATCTGATGGCCAATTTGACCGGTGATGTGGATAATATCCGCCATTTTGTGGCTTTTGCTGCCTATTCAACCCTTGAGCAGATCTTCATTTTTGTTGTCGGTATCAGTTATCTGCTCTATTTAAACTGGCAGCTGGCCTTATCTATCGCAGTATTCACCCCCGTCATCTTTTTTCTGGCCTGGCGGTTTGCCCGCCAGATCAGACCCCGCTGGAGCCAGATTCGCCGTTCATTTGAACGGCTCAACGCGGTGGTACAGGAGAACATCAGCGGTAACCGGGTTACCAAAGCGTTTGTCCGCAAGGTCTATGAGACGGAGCGCTTTGAGCGGGAGAATCAGACCTATCGCGAAATGAACAATGAAGCGGCTGATGTACGTTCCAGGTTTATCCCGGCTCTGGATGGTATGGCTAACTTTTTAAGCATCCCCATCATCCTGCTGGGCGGCATTTTGGTGATCCGGGGCCAGATCACGCTGGGCGAACTGGTTGCTTTTAATGGTCTGATCTTTGTCCTGGTGAATCCCACCCGGCAGATTGGGTTCCGGATTGATGAAATCCAACGTTTTTCAACTTCAGCAGACAAAATTATTGATCTGCTGTCCACCAAAACCCGCGTGCGCTCTCCCCTGCCTCCAGCCACTGATACCGCCGTCCCGGAGCAACATGGTCAGGAGGCGGCCTTGCTGTTGCAGCTGGATCAGGCTGAAGCGCAATGCTGTGCTATTCAGCCGCTTAAGGGGGAAGTGGAATTCCGCGATGTCAGTTTTCATCACCACTCCTTTACAAGGCCAGCCCGGCACGAGACGCTGGATCATATCAATTTTCATGTGCTGCCCGGCCAGACGATTGGTATTATGGGCGCTACCGGCAGTGGCAAAACCAGCCTGGTAGAACTTATTCCCAGATTACAGGACGTCAATCAGGGGCAGATCCTGATTGACGGTAAAGATGTGCGCAGTTACCAGCTGCAGGCCTTGCGCCGCAATATTGGCGTGGTCACCCAGGACGTCTTTTTATTCTCAGATACGGTCAGCAGCAATATTGCCTATGGCCGGCCTGATCTGACTGACCAGGCGGTGCATGAGGCAGCTCGTATTGCCTGCGCTGACGGCTTTATTCCTGATATGGAAGAAGGTTACGACACCATCATCGGTGAGCGCGGCGTTGGTTTGTCCGGCGGTCAGCGGCAGCGGATTTCACTGGCCCGGGCCCTGGCCATACAACCTGCCATCCTGATCCTGGATGATACAACCTCGGCCGTGGATATGGAGACGGATCAGGAAATCCGGGATCATCTGGCCCGGCAGCAGCACGGACAGACCGTGTTTATGATTGCTTCGCGCATTTCCTCCATCCGTTCCGCGGATCTGATCCTGGTGCTGGATCAGGGCAGGATTGTCGAACGGGGCACGCATGACGAGCTGTTGACTCAAAAAGGCTATTACTACGATATTTACTTAACTCAAATGGGCCAGATTGATCACACCCTTGATGAGATGCGAAAGGCAGGTGAGTAAACATGGCCAGAAGAAACCGCTATGACATGGATGAAGAGCTGGAGACCCCCTTTAATATGGCCCAGTTCCGGCGCATGCTGCACTACGCGCTGCCATATAAAAAAATCATGCTGCTGGTCCTGATTGTCATGATCGCGGCATCGGCCTTAAGCATGCTCTCGCCTTATCTGCTGAAAATTGCCATGGACACGGCCATTCCCGGTCATGATGTCCGTTTGCTGCTGATCCTGGCCGCCATCTATCTGGTGGTCGTGCTGGTAGTGGCCTTTTTTACCTCGTATCGCATGCGGACGATGAATGTCATCGGCCAGTCGATCATCCATGATTTGCGCCTGGATATGTATCGGCATCTGCAACGGCTGCCCTTCAGTTACTTTGACAGCCGTCCGCACGGTAAAATCCTGGTCAGGATTGTTCACTATGTTAACAGTGTCAGTGACTTGCTTTCCAGCGGCCTGATCAATGCCGTCGTAGATGCCATCAGCCTGGTCATCATTTTAGCTTATATGATCCTCACTGATGCCGGTCTGACCTTGTACGGCCTGTTAGGACTGCCGCTGCTGGTTCTGGGGATCTTTTCACTTAAGGGCCTGCAGCGCCGGGCCAGGCGCCGGCTGAATCAGTCCAGTTCCAATCTCACCGCCTACGTGCAGGAAAGCATGCAGGGCATGACCATCACCCAGTTATTCGCCCGGGAGGCGGAAAACCGGCAGACCTTCAGAGAGCTGGGGGACAACTATCACCACCGCTGGATGGATGTTGTGCGGCTGGATCTTTTATTTTGGCCCATGACGGATTTCATTGGCAGTGTGACCGTGGCCTTTTTATACGGCCTGGTAGTCTGGTGGGTGCGCAGCCAAACCGGTCCGGCTGTTCCTGTCGGTACCATGATTGCCTTTATTGCTTATGTCCAGCGTTTCTGGGCCCCCATTAATAACCTGGCTAACTTTTACACCCAGTTACTGAACGGCGCATCCTATATTGAACGCATTTTTGAATTTCTGGATGAGCCGCTGGAAATTGAGGACGCCCCCGGTGCCAGGCCGCTGCCCCGCATCGACGGAAAAGTTGAATTTTGCGACGTCACCTTTTCTTATGAACCGGGCCACCCCATTCTGGAACACCTGTCTTTCACGGCTCAGGCGGGCGAAAGCATTGCGCTGGTTGGGCCGACCGGGGCGGGTAAGTCCACCGTGGTCAACCTGATCAGCCGCTTTTATAACCTGGACAGCGGTAAAATCCTGATTGACGGGCATGATATCAGTCAGGTTACGTTGGACAGTCTGCGCAGTCAGATGGGCATCATGTTGCAAGACCCCTACCTGTTCCCCACTACCATTATGGAAAACATCCGTTACGGTCGCCTGGACGCGACGGATCAGGAATGCATTGAAGCCGCCCGGGCGGTCTGCGCGCATGACTTTATCATGCGGCATCCGGACGGTTACCAGACCGTGATCCGGGAGCACGGTTCCGGGGTGTCCTCCGGTGAGCGTCAGCTGATTTCTTTTGCCCGGGTCATGCTCTCCGCGCCGCGCATCCTGATCCTGGATGAAGCCACGGCCAGTATCGACACCAAAACCGAAAAAGCGCTGCAGTTGGGTCTGGCCCGGCTCCAAAAAGGCCGCACCAGCTTTGTCATTGCGCACCGCCTGTCCACCATCCGCGATTCCAGCCAGATCTTTTATATTGCTAACCGCGGCATTGCGGAGCGGGGCACCCATGAAGAGCTGCTGAAAAAAGATCAGCTTTATGCCGCGCTGCATAAGAGTCAGATCTTTGCCATGACCGGGCGTGAGTTATAGCCAGACTGCAGCCTGCAGTCTCAGTTAAGCCTCTCCGGCGGCCTGCGCCGCGGGGAGGCTGTCATTTTGCTTGATTTTTAGTGTCCGCTCGTTTATGATGTGCTTAATATTTATCAATCGCGGCAGTTTTATCTATAAACCGTCGCATAAGGATCCGGCGCACCGGCATTTACCAGCCACCTCTCAACAGTCCGTACTCGCAAGACTACGGAGGCCAGCAGCCCAAAGGGTCTGGCCAGATTTGTGACTGCTATCTGGACGCAACAATGGAGACCTGTTTTAGGAGGAACGTCCTTTGGACGGTGTTAGTTGGTTATCTTACCTGACGCTATCCGCACTTTCATCTGGTTTACAGACCTCAGGAGTCAGCCCGCTGGCGGGTTTGGCTCAGGTTAAGTTTGGCTCCGGCCAGCTGAGCCTGACTCAGCAAGGCGGTTCTGCTTCTTCTCTGGTGGTTGATATCCTGATTGTCCTGCTGCTGATTTTAGTCAACGGATTTTTTTCCGGAACTGAAATGGCTGTGGTCTCACTCAATGATAATAAGGTCAGAAAAGACGCTCAGGATGGTGACAAACTGGCTGTAAAGCTGGCACATTTTGTAAATAACCCAGGTAATTTCCTTTCTACCATTCAAGTGGGTGTGACCTTTGCAGGTTTCTTATCCTCCGCGTTTGCCGGTGATCGTTTTGCCAGTCGCTTATATGCGATGGCTGATCCGGCAGGCTTGCATCCCTGGTTAAAGACCCTCTTTTTGATTCTCATTACGCTGTTTATTTCCTATCTGTCGCTGGTGTTTGGTGAATTGGTGCCCAAACAGATGGGGATTCATAATCCTGAAGGCTTCAGCAAAAGCGCCGTCGGGCCTGTCTCTGCCTTTGGTAAGGTGATCTATCCCTTTACCACGTTATTGAACGCTTCTACTAACGGCGTCCTGCACTTATTGGGTATTGATCCCAATCTCAGTGATAAAAACGTCACGGAAGAAGAGATCCGGATTATGGTTGATGTATCCCGCGACAGCGGCAATATTCAGCCCAATGAATCGGCCATGATTCAGAATGTGTTTGAGTTCAATGATAAAGAAGTGTCAGAGATTATGACCCACCGGGTGAATGTCTCTGCCATTGACATCAACACCACCTTTGATGAGGTGGTGGCGCTGGCCAGTGAGGAAGGCTATACCCGCCTGCCGGTTTATGAAGAAAACATTGATAATGTCATTGGCATTTTAAACGTCAAGGATTTGCTCTTTTTTATTGCCAAGCATCCCCGGGAAGCTTTTCAGCTGCGGGATATCCTGCGGGACCCCTATTTTACGCCTGAAACCAAACATGTGGACAGTCTGTTCCGGGAAATGCAGCGCGATCATGTGGCTATGGCGGTGGTCATAGACGAGTATGGCGGCGTTTCCGGCATCATCACACTGGAGGATCTGCTGGAAGAAATTGTCGGCAACATAGAGGATGAATACGACGATGAATCGACTGAAGTCGTCCGCAACGCGGATGGCAGTTACACCATTGACGGTCTGACAGAACTGGATCATTTGCATGATTATATTCCTGAGGTTCACTTTGGGGATGATGACATGGATTATGATACGGTGGCCGGCCTGGTCCTGCATCAGCTGGACCGGATTCCAGACGGCAGTGAGCATCCTGAGGTTGTCTACGGTCGCTATAAATTCAAAGTCCTGGAGATGGATGATCGCCGGATTGCCAAGGTTTTACTTACCCTCCTGCCACCGGCCAGGGCGGATACCGCGGGGCCAGACCGCAGCACCGGGGTTATAACGGATAAACCGCAGGCTAAATCTGCCACAGCAGAGCATGATACCTGACAAGCACATGCTTACCGGGCGCTGGCCAGCCCTTTGAGCCAGTCCCCCTCTGTTGGAGCCCGGTCCGATTCAAGCGCTAAAATAAAGCCGCAGACCTGAAGTGATCGGGTTTGCGGCTTTGCTGACGGCAGGCGCAGGGCGGCCAGGGCCGGTATCCAGGCTTATAAAGGGATCAGTCACCAGCAGACGCGGCCGCCGGAGCAGCCGCCAGAACGGACCGCAACAGGTCCGCTACGCCCTGGCCGTCAAAGTCAGGCGTGTAATTAGTCTGCAGATCCACTGGCTCCTGAGTATAGCAGCGTCTGAAGCCCAGCTGCCAGACATATGCCGTCATCCGGTCATACTCCATGGCGCTCAGCGGGCGCTGCAGCGCTTTATAGTCCGCGGCGTGATACATAGGGACATATTGATTCATCAGGCTGAGCACAATCCCACTGCCAAACGTATGCCACAGCCAATCCATCAGTTTTCGGGTGTCAAAGAAGAGTCCCGGCAGCATGAGGTGGCGGACCAGCACGCCGTGCGTCAGCAGGCCCTGGGCATTCAGCAGGCTGGCCGGACCGGTCTGCCGGTACATCTCCCGGATGGCCAAAGCAGCAAAGTGGAAATAGTGCGGGGCTTTGGAATATGCCACCGCATAGCGATCATCCCAATACTTTAAATCCGGCAGATAAACATCCACCAGCCCCTCCAGCTGCCGCAAGGTTTCCACCTGTTCATAGGCATTGGAATTCCAGACCACCGGCAGCGGAAACTGCTGTTGTTTTAGCCGCCGGAGGACCGGTATTAAGCTTAGCGCGTAGTGATCCGGTGTTACCAGATTTAAATTAGCCGCGCCTTGCTCAGCCAAAAGCCAGCACAGCTCTTCCAGCCTGGCGGCCGTCAGTGAATACCCCTTCACGTCCTGGCTGATGTCTGCATTCTGGCAAAAAACACAGGCCAGGTTACAGCCGGAAAAAAAGATCGTGCCAGATCCGTGTGAACCCGAAATACAAGGTTCCTCCCAGAGGTGACGGTAAGCCTTAGCCACAATAAAAGGAGACTCAGGCACCCGGCAAAAACCGTTGCCGGTCCGCCGGTCCGCCAGGCACCTCCGCGGACAGGCCTGGCAGTGATACGGCGTAGTCTGGCCGGATAAATCATTCTTGTTAAGCATAGGTGAATCCATACACCCCCTTTCAGTTTGTGAGCTTCAACGTCACCAGGCTTTGCTAAGCCTGGCAACTGCCGCCGGAGCCCTGCCGGCCCAAAGCTCAGTCCTCCCCTTCTGCCGTCTGGTTGAAAAGCTCCGCCAGCGGAGAGTCTGGGCCCAGAATCAAGGTTTTCTCGCCCTTCAGGCCTTCACTAAGGGTCTCAAGTTCTTTAGTGTAAAGGTAGAAATCCGCCATCTGCGGGTCCTGATAAATCGAACTCAGGACTTTCATGTAGGCTTCCTCACCTTCGCCTTCCAGGCGGCTGGCCTCAGCCCGGGCCTCCCCCAGCAGCACTTCTACTTCCTTGTCCGTGCTGTTGCGAATGATGCTGGCTTCATACTCCCCTTCTGCCTCATAACTGGCCGCCATCTGCGAGCGCTCCGATATCATCCGATTATACACCGCGGTCAGATTGTCGTCGGGTAAGTCAAAGCGTCTGATTTCCACAGCGGGAATTTCTACCCCATAGGCCTGCAGGCTTTGGGCGACAATATCCGTAATCTGTTGATTCAGTGAGGCCCGCTGCGACTCCTCATCCGCCACGATGGCATCTTGCTGCAAATTTCCGGTCACATTCTTAATCACACTAAAGACAGACGCGTCAATCCGTTTTTGCATTTCGCTGAGACTGCCGACTGTGCGGATAAAGGTTGTCGGATTGCTGATGCGCCACAAGGCGTAGCTGTCAACCACCATGGCCTTTTTATCCGCGGTCAGTACTTCTGAGTAATTGATATCATAAACCATGACCTTACTGGTCAGTCGGTTAACCTCCTGGACAAACGGCAATTTAAAGTTGAGGCCAGGTTGCTCTACGGTGCGGACAATCGCGCCAAACTGAGTGATGTATGCATATTCACCCTCCCGGACGATATAGGCTGAAGTAAAGCCCAACAGTATCAGGGCAAGCAGCAGCACGCTCAGAGCTGTCCGTTTAAGCCATTTTTTCATATTATTGCTCCTTTAATCCTTATCTATCCGGGCTCAATCCAGCGTCTGGCCGTTTACTGCCGGGGTCAGTTCAGGCGACACATTGGGCTCAACCGCAGGGGTGGGCGTGGGGGCTGGCGTGGCCGCAGCGCTGCCGGCCTGACTGCCGTTGGCCCAGGACGCCAAAGGCAGCAAGGTCTGCACAGAACTGCCGTCATCCAAATACACAGTCACACCGGGCAGCAATTCCTGCAGCATATCCAGATACATCCGGCGGCGGGTCAGCTCAGAGGCCGTCTGATACTGTTCGTAGATCGCTAAAAACTGTTCCCGCTCACCTTCCGCTTCATTAATCCGGGAGATTTTTTGAGCCTCGGCCTGACGGAGGATGCGGTCAGCCTCACTGCGAGCTTCCGGCAGCTTACTGTTACGGTAAGCCTGCGCCTGGTTAATCAGCGTGTCTTTTTGCTGCTTGGCGTTCTCCACCTCTCTGAAAGCGCTGGCTATGTCGTCGGTTGGCGGTTCAGAGTCATTTACCTTAACATCCAGGACTTGTATCCCCAGATCGCCTGTTTCCACCTTATCCATCAAAAGGGTCAGGACATCTGACTGAATCTGAATTTTACCGGTAGTCAAGACATCATCAATACTGCGGGTCCCTACCACGGACCGGACCGAGCTTTGCAGCATACTGCGCAGGATCTGCTCCGGCTCGGCACTCTGAAAAAGGAACTTATAGGGATCAGAGATCTTCCATTCAACAAAAAAGTCAATACTGACCACATTCATGTCACCGGTGATCATAAGGCTGTCATCCGGCAGGCTCTCATAGGTCTGATCGCCTGTAGATGCGTAGCCCAGCTCAATTTTCTGGGTCCGGTTTACCGGCAGGATCCTGGCCTCTTGCAGGGGCCAGGGCAGTTTCCAGTGCAGGCCGGCACTGACCGTCCGGGTATATTTGCCAAAGGTCATCAGGACCGCCTGTTCATATTCTTTAACTGTATAAAGACTGGTAAAGGCCAGCCAGAGCAGCAGGGCCGCGCCCGGCAAAACCGGCCAAAAGCGCAGCCAGTTCCGGCCGTGGCCTGATTCAGGGTGGCCGGCCGTTTTTTGCGGGGGCCGGTCCGCCGGTCTGCCAGCCGGCCCAGCCGGGCTGAGACCGGTCAGTTTACGCAGCCTGTGGTTCCAGTCCAGGGGCCAGATAAAGCGTGGGGTAACAGGTGATACTTGCATAAGGTCCTCCAGTTCATCAGTTATGCAGCGCTTATAGCACCGGTCAATTATAGCAGATCGCCACAGGCTGCCGGCGGCTAAGACAAGCTACCCGCTCGATAGCCGCGCTGTGCCGCGCCAAAGGGGCAAAGAAAGATAGGACAAACCCCAGCGCTTATGCTAAAATTTAGCTGTTAATCTTACTGCAATATGCAAGCGTCAGAGGAGGAAACATTCATGTCTCAATTAATTGGCAATGCCATTTTTGGTCAGTCCGGCGGACCGACTTCTGTGATCAACGCCAGCGCGGCGGGCGTTTTTATTGAAGCGCTGAAGCACAGTGACTGCATTCCTAAGGTTTTTGGTGCCGCTCACGGTATTAAAGGTATTCTTGAGGAGACCTTTTACGATATGGGTCAGGAAGATCCGCGTGAACTGGAGTTAATGAAGACAACTCCGTCATCCGCTCTGGGATCGGTTCGCTATAAGCTGGCGGACGCTTCAGTAGACGACACGGATTATAAGCGTTTGCTGGAAGTCTTTAAAAAGTACAACATCCGTTATTTCTTTTACAATGGCGGCAATGATTCCATGGATACCTGCAACAAAATCAGCAAATTCATGCAAAAATCCGGTTATGAGTGCCGGGTCATGGGTGTGCCCAAGACCATAGATAACGATTTGTACGGCACAGATCATTGCCCCGGTTTCAGTTCAGCTGCCAAATACCTGGCCACCTCCACTATGGAAGTTTATCTGGATGCCCGGGTTTATGATACCGGCATGATCACCGTGCTGGAGTGCATGGGACGCAACGCCGGCTGGCTTACAGCTGCGACCGCGCTGGCGGCTTATAAAGGCCAGGGACCGGACCTGATCTACCTGCCGGAGGTTCCTTTTGATCTGGATAAAATGGTTGAGGATGTCAAGCGTATTTACGCTCAGACCGGCAAGGTCATCATTGCGGTTTCTGAAGGCGTCAAGACCAAAGAAGGCAAGTACATCCCGGAACTGGTTGGTGAAGTCGCGGTTGATGCCTTTGGGCATAAGCAGATGGGTGGTACGGCTTCTGTGCTGGCCAACTACTTAAAAGAAAAGACCGGTTCAAAAGTCCGTGGGATTGAATTCTCCCTGTTGCAGCGCTGCGCCGCTCATCTGGGTTCAAAGTCTGATGTAGAAGAAGCGTATGGCTCCGGAGCTGAAGCAGTGAAGCAGGCGCTTAATGGCTGCACGGATTATATGATCGGCATCAAGCGCATTTCCAGTCAGCCTTATCAGACTGAATATGTTTTAGTACCCCTGTCTGATGTGGCTAATACTGAGAAAACCGTTCCCCGTGAATGGATTAATGAGGAAGGCAACTTTGTCAATGACAAGTTTATTGAGTACGCGCTGCCCCTGATTGCGGAGGATTCGGTGCTGCCTAAAGAAGACGGCCTGCCCCGTTTCTGCCACCTCAAAAAGGTCCAGGCTACGGTCTGACCGCAGCTTGACCTGGCTGCCCCCGGCGGCAGTCAGCCTGCCTGCCTGATCTGAACAAACTGCCTCGGAGGCTTGATCCAGCCTCCGGGGCAGTTTTCTTTTTGGCAGATTGATTTAATGATCAGCAGCTCAGAGCGTCAGCGACTTCTGTTCAATCAGGGACTTAAGCTCGGGCAGCAGTTGCTCTAAGGACCAGGACTCGCTCTTTTCCGTATCGCGGCGGCGCAGTGAGACGGTTTTGGTCTCCTCCTCCTTAGCTCCGACCACCAGCATATACGGCACTTTTTCAAGCTGAGCCTGCCGCACCTTGTAGCCGACCTTATCATCCCGTTTATCAATGCTGGCCCGCAGCCCGGCTTGCCGCAGCTGCTGCAGGACCGTTTCACCATAAGCATTCAGTTTTTCAGATATCGGCAGGATCCGCACCTGCTCTGGTGCCAGCCACAGCGGGAATTTACCGGCAAATTGCTCAATCAGCATGGCCATAAACCGCTCAATCGAGCCATAGACAACCCGGTGCAGCATGATCGGACGATGCTTGCTGCCATCAGCGCCGGTATACTCCAGCTCAAAACGCTGCGGCATCTGAAAGTCCAGCTGAATGGTCCCGCACTGCCAGGTCCGACCCATGCAATCACGCAGATGAAAGTCAATCTTAGGCCCGTAAAAAGCGCCGTCGCCTTCATTGATGATATAGTCACGGCCCAGATCCGCCAGCGCGCCCTTCAGCGCGTTGGTGGCCAGCTCCCATTCTTCATCCGTTCCCATACTGTCCTCAGGGCGGGTGGACAGCTCAATAAAGTAGTCAAAGCCAAAGGTCCGGTAAACCTCATCAACCAGCCGGGCCACATTTTCAATTTCGGGCCGCACCTGCTCCGGCGTCATAAAGATATGAGCATCATCCTGATGGAAGCTCCTGACGCGCAGCAGCCCGTTCAGCTGACCGGATTTTTCATGACGGTGAACCAGGCCGACTTCTGCCATTCTTAACGGCAAGTCCCGGTAAGAATGTGGCTGTGATTTATAGACCAGCATGGAACCAGGGCAATTCATGGGCTTAACCGCGTAGTCTTCGCCATCAATGACGGTGGTATACATGTTATTTTTGTAGTGATCCCAGTGACCGGAATTCTCCCACAATTTGCGGCTGAGGATGATAGGCGTGGAAATTTCCACATAGCCCTCCCGGGCATGGATCTGATGCCAGTAGTCCAGCAGGGTATTCATCAAAATCATGCCGTTAGGCAAAAAGAAAGGAAAACCGGGGCCCTCGTCCGAGAGCATGAACAGGCCCATCTCTTTGCCGATCTTACGGTGATCCCGCCGTTTGGCCTCTTCCAGCATGGCCAGATACTCATCCAGCTCCGCCTTTTTAGGATAGCTGATGCCGTAGATGCGGGTCAGCATTTTGTTCTTTTCTGAACCCCGCCAGTAGGCGCCGGCTACAGACAGGAGTTTGATGGCTTTTACGGCCTTGGTACTCATAATGTGAGGGCCGGCGCAGAGATCCGTGAATTCTCCCTGTCGGTAAAATGAGATCACCGCATCCTGAGGCAGATCATTAATCAGCTCCACCTTGTAGGGCTCCTCAGCCTGACGCATCAGCTCCAGTGCTTCTTGTCGCGGCAACTCAAAACGCTCAATCGGATAATCCGCTTTAACGATCTTTTTCATCTCCGCTTCAATCTTTTCCAGATCTTCCGCGGTAAAGCCCGGCTCATAGTCAATATCATAATAAAAGCCATTTTCAATGGCCGGTCCGATAGCCAGCTTAGCTTCCGGATACAGTCTTTTGATAGCCTGCGCCATGATATGCGACGTGCTGTGCCAAAAGGCCAGCTTGCCGCCGGGTTGGTCAAAGGTCAGCAGATTGACCTGGTCTCCCTCACGCAGCGGATGGCGAAGGTCCTGCAGTTCCCCGTTGACCTCACCGGCCAATACCACCCGGGCCAGGCCTTCACTCAGATCGCGGGCCAGTTCATAAACACTGGCGCCGTCCCTCAGTTCATGTGCGGAGCCGTCTTTTAATACGACATTCATCATCTTAATCCTCCAGTCAAGTAATCCATATTTCCGGGCATAAAAAAACTCCCGGATAACATCCGAGAGGGACGAGTATATTAACCCGCGGTTCCACCCTGCTTCCTGCCCCCTATGCCGCTTGTCGTAATTATCCCGGCACCGGCCCACAGCAGACAGGCAACTCATGTAGAGATGCTGACACATCTGTTAAGACGATAACGGGGTCACCGGGCTTTTGCCGCTCCAAGCTGGTCAGGTAAGCCGGCAGGCTGATGATCTCACACCCCAAGGCTCTCAAGGCCGCGGTAATCATCTCTCTGTAACCTGTGTTTAGCTAACCCGTTTCTCTTCAACGCTTACTCAGTACTTTAGCCGCTTGGCCGCCGGCTGTCAAGCGGTTTCAGGTAACATTGGTTTCAGCTGATTCGCTATAATAGGCAGTATACCATAATACAGAAAAGAGGCCTTATGATGTCTGATAATTCAATTGACTTACATGCCCCGTTACCAGAGGATCCTTCCTCTCGCCAACACCCAACGCTCAGCCGTGAGCAAGCCTGGCAATTGCTCACCCGCTATAATCAAGATCCGTTTCACCTGGAGCACGCCCGGACCGTGGAAGCAATTATGACTTACCTGGCTCAGGCGCTGGGTTATGCTGAAGAAGCAGCGTTTTGGGGGCTGGTCGGCTTACTTCATGATCTGGATTTTGAACAATTCCCTCAGGAGCATTGCCTCAAGTCTCAGATCCTGATGCAAGAAGCCGGCCTGGATCCGCAGATCATCCGCGCCACCGCTTCACATGGTTACGGTATTTGCTGTGATATCAAGCCGGAGCACCAAATGGAAAAAGTACTCTACGCCACAGATGAACTGAGCGGATTGATCGGGGCCTGCGCGCTGGTCCGGCCCAGCCGCAGCACGCTGGATATGGAGGTTAAATCGGTTAAAAAGAAATTTAAGCAAAGCAGCTTTGCGGCCGGCTGCTCCCGTCCGGTCATTCAGCGGGGTGCGGACATGCTGGGATGGAGCCTGGATGAATTGATCGCCCGGACCCTTGAAGCCATGCAGGCTTATGAGCGCTCAACCAGCCCGGCGGACGCCAGATAACCGCGCCGCCAGGTAACGGTGACATAGTGCCGTTCCGGGCCAATCGCTTTGCCGCGTTCAGATTTTATCCCCCGCCGGAAATTGTGTCTCCGCCGATCTGAGGCCCGTCAGGCCTGCAAAGCCGCCGACCCTGGCTGCGCTGTTGCTTCGCCTTTATAATTACGGATTATGACGAACGCCAAAATATACAGCACAATATTAAAGCCAAAGGGCAGACGGCTGTCGGTCTCAGACAGCAGGCCCACCAGATAACCAAACGGCGAAGAAAACGCGATCATAAAAGCAGTCAGCAGGGCTACAATCCGGGCCCGTTCCTGTGCATCCACAGACCAGGCCACCATGGAGTCTTTGCGCGGCACCACTAAGGCAAAGCCCATCGCTTCTAAAAGGAAGTAAAGCGCGATCAGACCGGGGTGGCCCGCCGGGGTTAAAATCAGCAACAGTTGCGCCGCCACATAAAACAGCAGCCCCACAGTCATAGGGACCTTCATCCGCAGCCGCTCCAGACGGTGCTGGATAGCAAACATAAAAACCAACATAAAGGCTGCCCGCAGGATAGGATAATAAGCCAGATATGATTCAGGCACGCCCAGATTGCGGGTTATGCGCAGAGAAACAAAATTGTTATTGACTAAAGTGGTGGTGTACAAAATCACCATGACCCCTAGGGTCTGCAGCGTCTGGCGGTTATGAAAAATCCGGGGCAGCAGCGAGCGGTATTCAAGTAACAATGAGACTAAACTTTGCTGCCGGGTTTCAGCCATCCGGATTCGCCCCTGCGTGGTTTCGCTCGTATAACGCCAGGTAATCCAGCACTTAAGCATCATGGCCAGGCTGTAAATAAAGTACAGCGACCGCATGACCGGAATCAAAGAGAAGTGACGGATCAGAGCGCCTGATATAGGCGAAAAGAATACCGCCAGCAGACCCGCGATCGTAATCCAGCTGTAGATACCAACTAGCTTGGTCTTGTCAGCGTCTTCTACCAGCAGACAGGTCCAGGCCGTCTGATTGACCTGCTCAAAGCTGTTAAGCAGCATGGCCGCCAGGAAAAACCAGTAGTTTTGCGCGACAGCCCAAACCAGACAAGGCAAGACCCAGCCCACCATATCGCCAAACATGGTGACCCTTTTACGGCCAAATTTGTCCGCTACGATCCCGCCGGCAAAGGAGCAGATCACCTGCGCCAGCATGGCCAGGGAAAGCAGGGTGCCGATGCCTACATCATCTACCCCCAACGCGTACATATAGACAGTAACAAAGGGGGCGATCAAATTATTAGGTACGCCCCACAACGGCTCTATCCAGACACAAGTCCGCGGATTGCCCCGCAAATCCAGCAGTAAGCGGATCAGCGGATGCGATGTCACTTGTTTAATCAATCGATGTTCTGCCATACAGACCTCATAGGGTCTGTTGGTCGCGGAAGCGAATGCCCTGACTGTCCGCTTGCTCAATAATTACCAGGGATTTTAAAGGATAGCCTGCTTCACGCAGCCGGTCACCGCCGCCCTGAAAGCCTTTTTCAATAGCAATACCTATACCGGCCAGCTGGGCGTCGGCTTGATGAACAATATCCACCAAACCCTTAAGGGCTTCGCCATTGGCCAGAAAGTCATCCACCACCAGGACTTTATCCCGGCTGGTCAGCCACTGGCTGGAAACCAGCAGCGTGACCTTTTTTTTGTAGGTATAAGAGTAAATATCGCTCTGGTATAAGCCGCCTTCAATATTGTCTGATTTGGCCTTTTTAGCAAAAATCATCGGCACATCAAATTCATCCGCCGTGATTGCGGCCAGGGCGATGCCGGAAGCCTCTGCGGTCAGAATTGCGGTAATATCGGGATCCGGAAACAGCCGTCTGAACTCGCGCGCAATCTCCCGCATCAAACGCGTATCTATCCGGTGATTCATAAAGCCGTCCACCTTAATGATGTTGCCCGGCAGCACCCGTCCTTCAGTCAAAATCCGCTGTTTTAAACTGTCCATACCATCCGCCATTTCTCTTTGGAATAATACAGTGTATGTTAGCATTTTAGCGGCAAAAGCGCAAAGCCCCCGGAACCACCTGGCCGCCCAAAACAACTGGTCAGGAGCCCTTCCGGGAGCTTGGTTTACCAGACGTCAGGCGCGGGCTTAACGCCGGTCTGACTTAAGGCAGCCCAGTCGCCTCAGCCCATTTCCACTTCCACCGTTGCCGTCGTTCCGGCCTGGATAACCGGCAGCACCTGTCCGCTGATTTCCCGGCCGTTTACGGTGATCCGGCGAACACCCTTTTCGACCCCCTGAGGATTTTTTACGGTGATCTGATAGATGCCCCCGCGGTAACGGCGCGTCAAGCTAAAGCCGGTCAAATCAGAGGGTATACAGGGGTCAATCTTCAAGCCCTGCAAAGTGGGAGTCAGGCCAAGAATATACTGGCTGGCATTGACAAAGGTCCAGGAAGCCGTGCCAGTCAGCCAGCTGTTTTTAGCTTCACCATAACTGGCAGCATCTTTACCCGCGACCATCTGGCTATATACATAGGGCTCAGTCCGGTGAAGGTCGCTCATATCCTCAATATAAGCCGGGGTTATGCGGCGGTATACCTCAAACGCCCGGTTTCCGTGTCCCACCACGGCTTCCGCACAGGATATCCAGGGATTATTATGGCAAAATATGCCGGCGTTTTCTTTATATCCGGGCGGGTAGCTGGAGATTTCCCCCAAATTAAGATAGTACCGAGAATAAGCCGGCTGCAGCAGCACAATGCCGTAAGGCGTATCCAGCCGCGCTTTCACGCTGGCCAGAGCCTGTTCTGCTTTACCATTCTCAGTTCCAATTCCTGCCATCACGCACATGCCCTGCGGCTCGATAAAAATCTGCCCCTCCTGGCAGACCTTACTGCCTACCGGCTGGCCGGCGGCATCATAGGCCCGGCGGAACCAGGCACCGTCCCAGCCGGCTGATTCAGTAATGGCAGTCATCTCCCGCACCGCTGCCCGGCAGTCTGACGCCTCCTCGTCCAAGCCCAAAAGCTCACACAAATCCGCATATTCAGCCCCATACTTGACAAACATACCCGCAATAAAGACGCTTTCTGCCACCGGTCCCTCGCTGGGTCCGGTCGTCTGAAAACTCTCCCCCGGTTCTTCAGAAAAGCAGTTAAGATTCAGGCAATCGTTCCAGTCCGCCCGCCCAATCAGCGGCAAGCCGTGCGGTCCGCGATTACGCAGCGTAAACTGAAAGCTGCGTCTCAAATGCTCCATTAACGAGGCCTGATCCTGATCATCATTGTCAAAATCGACCGGCTCATTAAGAATACTGGTGTCCCCGGTCTCCCGGACATAGCAGGAAGCCGCTGCTATCAGCCAGAGCGGATCATCATTAAAGCCGCTGCCAATGGCAGAGTTACCCCGCTTGGTCAGGGGCTGATATTGATGGTAGGCACTGCCGTCTGCCCGCTGGGTAGCTGCGATATCCAGAATGCGTTCCCTGGCCCGGGCCGGAATCATATGCACAAAGCCCATCAGATCCTGACAGGAATCACGGAAGCCCATGCCTCTTCCCGTACCGCTTTCAAAATAGCTGGCTGACCGGCTCATATTAAAGGTCACCATACACTGATAGGGATGCCAGATATTCACCATACGGTTGAACCGCTCATCCTCACAGGATAACTGCAGCGTCCCCAAAAGCTCTTCCCAATAAGCTGTCAGAGCCTGCCGGGCAGCATCCACCTGTTTATCCTGCTGGTAGCGAGCCATCATAGCATGAGCCCGGATCTTGTTGATGACAGCAGGGGCTTCCCACTTTTCATCTACGGGATTCTCAATGTAGCCTAACAGATAAATGAGGCTGCGGCTTTCACCGGGCTTCAGGCTGACTTCAACCTGCTGGGCTGCGACGGGCGACCAGCCATGTGCCTGACTGCCGGAGCACTGCCCTTGCTGTACGGCCAAAGGATTAGCCGGACCGCGGTAGGTACCAATAAAGGCTTCCCGGGAGCTGTCCCAGGACTTTACCGCCGTATTAACTGAGCGGAAGCTATAGTGGTTACGCCGCTCCCGGTATTCAGTCTTATGATAGATGCAGCCGTTTTCTATCTCCATCTCACCGGTGCTGAAGTTTCTTTGAAAGTTGTTAGCGTCATCCACCGCGTCCCAGAGGCAAAACTCCAGATAACTGAAAATCTGTAAGGTTTTGGGCGTCAAACCCTGGTTGGTCAAAATCAGCCGGTTGATTTCACAGCTATCATTCAAGGGCACAAACATTTCCAGAACGGCCGCGATGCCGTCTTTTTCACTTTCAATCAGGGTGTAGCCCAGACCGTGACGGCATTGATAGCGGTCCAGACTGGTTTGAGTCGGCTGCCAGCCAGGGTTCCAGACCGTTTCGCCATCCTTGATATAGAAATAGCGGCCATTTTGGTCAAGGGGCTGGTCATTGTAGCGATAACGAGTCAAGCGACGCAGTTTAGCGTCTTTATAAAAGCTGTAGCCGCCGGCTGTATTGGAAACCAGACTGAAAAAGTCCTGATTGCCCAGATAATTGATCCAGGGCAAGGGCGTTTGCGGGGTTTCTATGACATACTCCTTGTTAGCATCTTCAAAATGGCCAAATTTCATGATTCTTCCTCCTGCTGGGGTTCTCCCCATAGCTTTATACGGTTCAGGCAGCGATGGCAGCCAGCCCCCGGTCAGCCACCTGATTTTGAGGCTGGCCTGCAAGCTGATCGGTTACCGCCAGATACCTGAAACAATTACCTCAAGGTCTGAAGCCCTCAGCTTCAGTTTAGACTCCAACTCATGTCTTAATTACCGCGGGTCTGGCAGCCACACTGCCGCCTTTAATTAACTGGCAATTAACCATAATCTGATGTGGTATGGCTGACCGCGGACGCTCAATTTCATCAATTACCTGATTGGCCGCAGCCTTACCTATCTCCTCTGTATCCTGCCGCACGGTCGTCAGTTCAGGATCCAGTACCCTGGCAAAATTCAGTCCATCAAAGCCCGCGATGCCGATATCCTCAGGAACGGATTGCTTCAATTTATCCAAAACCCAGCGGCCACCCAGACTGGAGTAGTCATCCGGATAAATAATGCAATCCGGCGGCTGATCCAACGCCATCAATTGTCGGGTAGCTTGTGCGCTGTCACCGGTATTGTGATATCGGGCAGCAACCAGATAGGCATCCGGAACCGCCAGGCCCTGTGCCTCGCAAGTACGGCAAAAACTGCCCACCCGGCTGCGGGTCACCGCAGAATCCTCACCATGAATATAGGCGAGCCGTTGATAACCGCAGCTAATAATATAAGCGGTCAGATCCCGCATACCATCAACATTATTAGATAAAACACTGGTCCTCTCATTGAAGCTGTGATCAATAGTCACCACCGGGATTTCGCTCTTTATCAGCTGCAGGACCTCCGGAGAATAATAGTCCACACAAGCTATCACCACCCCGTCACAACCGCGGTAGACCGCATGATCGTAGTAGCTCATTTTCATCTGGCCAATATTTTGGCTGAGAAAGGTAATATCATATCCCCGCTGTTCAGCCTGGCGCTTAAGGCTATCCAAAATCCTGGAAAAGAAACTGTGGGTCAGACCGCTGTTAGCCTGATCCGCAAACAACACGCCAAGATTAAAGGAGCGGTTAGTTTTCAGCCGCAAAGCCGCTGAATTAGGCAAATAACCCATATCAGCCGCAATCCGGCAGATATGCTGTCTGGTGCTTTCACTGACATCCCGGTGTCCGTTCAGTGCCTTACTGACGGTTGCCACTGAGACGCCGCAGGCCTGCGCAATATCTTTGAGTATGACTGGCTTTTTATTATCCGCACGATGCTCCTCCGCCACGACTGCTCTCCTTCGTAATCGTTTACGTCTTACGTTCTGCAATCCTGTTTTATCAGCTTGCCTCTGTTAATTATCCGCTTGGGTTTTGTGCATTAATTATAACTCATTGCTTCATGAGTGGCATATTTTCGTAATTTTTTCGTATATATGGGCTTTATCAGTGGCAGATTAATGATTAGTCGGGTGTAAGTGGCAAAAGATTGGCGAAATTTTCGTTGATTTTCCCTGTTGTGATTCGGTAGCGGCTGCGGCCGGTTCTGATCCGGGTGGAAGAAAAGTATCAGGTCAAAGTCCATTCATTTTCCAGCAAGCCCCAAAAAGTCAGATCAACCATCTGGCCCTGACGGCGCAATTGCTCCCTCAGTCTGCCTTCAGGCTTAAAACCCAGTTTACTAAATAAATGCAGTGAGGGTTGGTTATCCGCCTGGATACGGGCATAGACCCGATGAAATCCCCATTCATTAAACAGATAATTTATTAATAAGCGCAGGGCTTCCTCCGCATAACCATAGCCGCGGGCATCCGTCAACAAAGCTAATCCGATCTCCGCGTTTCGTGCCGTCCAGTCGATCTCATCAATATTGAGCAAGCCCAGAATACGCTGGTCACTCAACTGCCTGATCGTCAGGACCATGTCGCTTTCACCATTATTCCAATCCGCCAGTAAAGCCGCGGTCTGCTCTGGTGTAAACGTGCGCCATAAAGTTGGCAGATAAAAACGCAAGGTTGGGCTATCGCTGAAAACAGCCTGCAAAAATGGCAGATCGCTTTGCTGCAGCGGGCTTAAGGATAGTCTGGAACTACGCCAGATAGACGGTTGCGGGTGGCTTTGGTGGTTTGATGCGGTTGCCATAAGTGCCTCTTTGTCTCTCAGCAATTTTGTTTCCTATTATAAAGGTTTGTTTACCTCAATGGCGTATCCAAGCAACGCCGCCGCGACGGCTTGTCAGGTCAGATTTCTCAGATCCTGACAGACAGATGACTACATATAACCGTTGCAGGTATTACCCCTAGAGCTCTTTTATGCCAGGTTAGTCAATTTATGGTAGATCATCTAGTCTATTTCGCATTTTATAGCCACTATGTTAATTTTTACGGTTAATATCCAGATAAAACCAGCTATACAAGCTATTTATTACAGTATTATGTGTTCTCTCAATACCAGATTTCAGAACCAGCAAGAGGCAGGCAGGCTAAAAAAGCGCTTGACAGCCGGCGTCTGCATCCATATAATTTGCGTTGTGCCTTTGAGATTGGCCCAAACGGTGGAATTAGCTCAGTTGGTTAGAGCGCCAGATTGTGGCTTTGGAGGTCATGGGTTCGATTCCCATATTCCACCCCACTTTTATAATGGGGTGTAGCCAAGCGGTAAGGCACGGGACTTTGACTCCCGCATGCGTAGGTTCGAATCCTGCCATCCCAGCCATGTTTGATCCGCTAGCTCAGTTGGTAGAGCATCTGACTTTTAATCAGAGGGTCGGGGGTTCGAACCCCCCGCGGGTCACCAAAACCGGAAATGCCTATGAATAGGGCGTTTCCGGTTTTTTGTTTACCTTGAATCGCAACGAAAGCCGAGAAATTTACACACAATTTTGCACACAACAAAAGTCACCTGAGATCCGGATGGCTTTTTGATGACTTTTATTTATTCATATCACGGATGACATTTTTGTGGGACTTATAGTTTTGAGCGATGATAAAGTTATCTGCTCAGATTCAACTGTTCCCGCTTCAAGCCTGACCACTATTGTGACACTGGCGCTAAGCTCATTTTTATTGCCACGGCCAGCTTAGCTGCATGCTCCGATGCCAACAGCAATTGATCATCAAGCAAAACGAGCAATCAAACTGACTGCTCGTTTTGCTTCTTTATGATTACTTGGGTATCATATGCGTTCAAGCTCTTCTCTGTAGGTTAACCAATTAATTATATTTGTCACTCTCCTATTTATACCTGGTCAGAATACCTTTACAAGTTTAGTCTGTCAGATTCTAAAGGTTAGCCTGACAAATTAAACTCAGTAGATACCGTATAGATGAAATCTCTATCTGCTTCGTCAGCGTACTTAAACTTGATCCGGTAACGCCCCGCCTCCAAATTAATTCCGGCTGGAAGCGCCACATCCGCATAGTTATAATCCTCTCCCGGTTCTATAATGATGCCGACAGCAGAGAAACTAACATCACTCAGATCAATTTCAGTCCAGCCATCTTGATAGAAGTCTAGCGTATAAGCTTCGCCTATCAGGATGGTGACATCTCCCTTATTAGTAAAGGTTAAATCCAGCGGGCCATGTTTAGAAACGGTCTCACTGTTAGAGATGAGGACTAATGGCCCATCATTTACCGGGCTTGAACTTGTGGATGGCGTTGAATCAAAGGTATCGAGGGCAGCCGTTCCTGATTGTTCCGGACTGGCATCCGTATCTGATGCCTGAGGAAGGGCTGCCGTGCAGCCGGATAGCACAACCAAGAAAAGGTAGCCTAGGGTTATCAGCCATAAATATTTTTTCATAACAGCCTCCATATCAGCCGATAGGCTTTCTAGCTGCTCTTTACAGAATAGCCTTTATCAGTAATCAAACCAAATGGCGTATAATAACCATAAGAGGAATTACCACTACTTAGAATCCCGCAGACCTTATAGCCTCCGGCATAAATATAAACAGGGCCACCGCTATCACCGGGTTGGGGGAGAGTATTAAAGGAAGACTCTGACATGCCCTCATGTCACAATGGCTTGTGAACCTTGATAATATCCAGTAGACCCCAAGGTATAAGTATGGCTATTCCCTGAAATCTCATCTCCTGCCCACAACTCACTCATTGTAACAACAGGCTCTGCGATACGAACAGACAGTGGGCTATGCTGGGCATTCTGAGCATTGCGGTCAGACAGCATCGTATCTAATAGGGATTTACTGCCGTAAGTCTCTACCAGATCCAAAATATTCCCTGAAAGCGCTTGAGAGTTTTCACTAACTTCAACCAAAACTTGATTGGACTGCTCGTCCACACCAGACGTCAACACACCTGAATCGTTCTGAATGATTTGATCCGCCAAAGCCTTAAGCTCATTGTAAGGGTAGACGACCGTTTCAAAAACAACCGGCTCATCTGAATCAAACAATACTTTGTAATTGTTCTCTGCGCCGTTCAAACACTGGACATGCAACTGATTGTCTGTTCCAATATAATAACCGCCAAAATCATCCGGATATTCATCACCATATGCAGACTCAGAAAATCCCGGACTGGACATGAGTTTTTGGTACGCGTCCAATGCCGGCTGCTGGAGCACCGCATCTTGAGGAATACTCTCATCAAAAGTGACCTGCTCTGGTTTTTCTAAGGTAACAGCCTGATTGATTTCCTGAGCACTGACTGGATTAAACCCCATCGTTGAAACTGCTAAAGCAGCGACCAATAAGAACCTGAATAATCGATTACGTAAACTCATTCAATCCTCCTTTCATTGTCTTGAACGCATTTTCGTATCTGTTTTCATTATATATGATCTAGATCGGTATTTTAACACAATATCCATATTATCATAATTTATATGTGTATTAGCCGTTAATATTGTCATTTTTTTGTGCTATAAGTAATACTTAATTGTACAATAGCGGATTTTAAGGGTTGTCAATGACATGCTGTGCTAATCACACCGCCGGTTGATTTTGCCTTTGGTTTTGCAGCCTTTGACATACAAGAGCGTCCGGTATCATCGGGCGCTTTTTGTGACCCATTTGACCGACTCGAAGTCGAAAACTACGAGCCTGAAGCTGCAGATAGCGTTCCGCAGGGAAATCACACCTTCAGCGCTCTCTCCCGCGCTGCTTCGGCCTCCCGTTTTGACGCAGACCGGTTCCGCTCCGCTTATAATCTGCGTTTTTCCCCTGCCGCCGGGATTTTAGCCCGCGAGTTGAAGGTTGATATTCAGGCGTCTGGCCGGCTGGCTGAACACGCCCACGCTCAGGCAACCCCAGCCCTGACTTGCCGGCCGCTTCGCCGCTATAGCGCCGGTATTGCGCCATACGGCGCTGATACACGCTTTCAGAAGCCAGTGAGAAGCCAAAAAAGCCCAGCACCTGGTCCAGCCCGACATAAGTTCCGTGGACATAAGCTAAGAGCTCCGCCCGTTCCATATGCAGGGCGCCGCTGGCATCCAGCAATCTGGTGGCAGCCAGCACCTCCACGACCCGCAGCAGAAAGACTTCATGAGAACCCAATAACAAGCTTTTTTCCGCTTCAGCCCGGATGACCAGGGGACTGTCGGCCAGATAAGGCGTCGGACACCCTTCCACAAAGCCCTTGGTCAAGCCGCAATCGGTAAACTTATCACAGTCGCGCCCCGAGCGGACACCACAGTAATCCAGGGATTTAAGGAGGCTGCGGTCGGCCAGGCTAATCCAGCACTGAGGGTTTTGCTTTAATAACTGCCAGGCCAGCCGCTCAGGTTTTAACGCCACACTGAGATAGGGCGGTTTTGAGTTGACCACGCCTCCCCAGGCCACCGTGGTGACATCATGAATATACACCGGGTCAGGCGAATCTTGCTTCCCCGTGTTCTGGCCGGATTCAAGCCGACCGGGCCTAAGCCCGCTGGTGCTAAGGAACACCACTGGCAGCGGTGCCAGGCCCGGCATCTGGCCCAGGGATTTAAATTGTTCACTCATTATAATAGTTAATTCCTTCTCAATAAATTCCCGCCATAGCATATGCAAGAGGCTGAAAAAGCTATTCAGCTTCCGCCGCAGCCGAGACCATCTCCAAATCCAGCAAGGCCGCCTTAATGTCCAATCCGCCGCTGAAACCAATCAGTTTACGGTTTTGGCCTACCACCCGGTGACAGGGATAATAAAGGGCCAGCGGATTGGCACCGCAAGCGGCTCCCACAGAGCGGGTTAAGCGGCGGGCTTTAAGCCGGCACTGCTTTTCAGTCAACTCCGGTGAGGTTTGCTGAACCAGCGCTAATGCCACCTCCATATATGAACGAGTCTGGGCATATGGTATGTCTTGCAGCTGTTGCCAGACCAGCTTTTGAAACGCGCTACCCCCCGGCAATTTGACCGGAAAAGTCAGATCCTGCCGATCGCCGTGCAGATAGGTTGCCACCTGACGCTGAGCCTCTTTTATAGCCCCTTTTTGCCGGGTAAAAGCTGCGGCAGGCGCCCTGGCTATACAACTCATTTGCTTAAGTGAAACAGCTTTGAGCTGCCCTGAACCATCAGCCAGGCCTTGCTGCATGGCGCAATCACTAAGCCAGGAAGTCGGTAGTTTTTGGCCGTAATGCAAAAATCCGATATACCATACCGCTTCCGCTTGTCCTGCCATGGCCACAATCCCCTTATTAAAGGGTACAAAAGCCCATTGCCAGGCGGTATAATCCTGTCTTAGTAAAGCCCAAAGGCTGGCATCCTGATAGCCGTCCTGATCAAGCGAAAACTCCCTGAGCAGGCCCTCAAGTTCAAAGCCCATTTGACGCAAACCTGATTTATCCAAAATCAGACGGTCTGGCAGCAGTAACTCAACCCGATGATAGTTACTTTCATAAAACAAACTATGCAAGACAGACGGTAAGTAAACGGATAAATCCTTGACTGCAGCTGCCTGCAGCCAGAAATGGAGTCTTACGGTTACCGCCTGCGGGCGCTCGGCAAAGCAGCACAGGGCGCCGGCAAACGACTGCTCCCGTTCCAAAGCCCAGCAGACCGAGTCTTTGGTTTCCAGCCAGCGGCGTACTACGGCGCTGGCTTGGTTATAAGGGCGGGGTAAAAGTCCTGTGTCCACTAACAGATGATGGTCCTGCAGCCTAAGCGGCCGCAGCCGGTACGTTCCACAGTCAGGTGCCGGGGGTACAAAGCCAATCCGGAGCATAATGACCTCCTGGGGTTTAGCTCCCGCTGGCCGGGAGTGGCTGAGAGAAGCTCAGGCCGATTAAGCTGTCCGATACTTTTTGCATTATAGCACAGAGGCGGCTGCGGCAGGCCCGGCTTGGCTAATTAGCGGCTAAACGTTATACTTGGCGTAACTGTAAAGCAACCTTTTCTTAATGACAGCAATAACAGGGCGGCCGGCCCTGGGAGGAAGCATCTTGGAAGCAGCAAAAGCTATCGTATCCGTCATCACCCCCACCTATAACTGCGCCGATTTCATTGGTCAGACGATTGAAAGCGTACAGAGCCAGGATTATCCCCATTGGGAAATGATCATAGTGGATGACTGCTCCACCGACCAGACCAAAGACATCGTGGCACGCTATTCTCAGGCGGATCCCAGGATCCGCTATTATTGTCTGGACCATAACTCCGGAGCAGCCCGAGCGAGGACTGAAGCCATGAAAATAGCTCAGGGAGATTATATGGCCTTTCTGGACAGTGATGATTTATGGACGCCGGATAAGCTCAGTCGCCAGCTGGCTTTTATGCAAAAAACCGGCGCTGCTTTCAGCTGTACTGCCTATGAGCAAATTGAAGAGGATGGTCACAAAAACGGTAAAATCATCCGGTCCCTTCCCCGCTGCAGCTACAATCGGCTGCTGCTGGATTGCCCGGTTGGCAATTCCACTGTTATGTATAACGTAAAAGTCATGGGTAAATTTGAAGTACCGGATATCCGCAAACGCAATGACGACGCCCTCTGGCTGCAGATGCTCAAAAAAGAGCCCTTTATTTACGGGATGCCAGACGTCTTGATGCTGTATCGTTTACGCAGCGGGTCTATTTCCAGCAATAAGTGGAAACTGGTCCGCTACCATTGGCAGCTCTACCGTAAAATTGAGCACTTATCTATTCCGCGTTCAGTCTTTCACATTGCTTATTGGGGCTTTCTGAAAGCTTTTCATCTTAAATAGGCATAGACCATCTTCCCTTTGCTGGCCGTATCCCCGGCGCTTGCGTCTGAGTCCAGACTGAGGGAGAGTCTGGGCTAGACCTTTTTGGCAATAGCTGCTACATCCGCTGGGCTTAGTTTAGCTCATTTACGCAGGCTGCCGGCTGATTTGACAACGCCACAGTGGGTGTATATCCTAGGTTAGGATGACGCTAGTCTCATACCTCTACTTTATACTTGGATAGACTGAAATGGAGGCGCGATTATGCCAACCATAGCGGTCTTAATCCCCTGTTTTAATGAAGCCCATACTATTCAAAAAGTAATAGCTGACTTTAAACGGGTATTACCAGAGGCTCAGATCTATGTTTATGACAATAACTCAACCGATCAAACAGCCAGCCTGGCCCTGGCTGCCGGCGCCATTGTTCGCTCTGAGCCGCGGCAAGGTAAGGGTAATGTTGTGCGAACCATGTTCAGAGATATTAATGCGGACTGCTACCTCATGGCGGACGGAGACGATACCTATCCGGCGGAGCCTGCTCGCGATCTGGTCAGCGCAGTCCTGGACCAGCAAGCGGATATGGTCGTGGGAGACCGCCTGTCCTCTACGTATTTTCAGGAGAATAAACGTCCGTTTCATAACTCCGGCAATCGCATGGTGCGCGCCCTGATCAACCATCTCTTCCACAGCAATATTAAAGATATCATGACCGGTTATCGGGCTTTCAGCCGTGATTTTGTCAAGTCCTTTCCCGTACTATCTAAAGGATTTGAAATTGAAACGGAGATGACCATCCATGCGGTCGACAAAAACTTTGTCATCCGGGAAATACCGGTTAGTTACCGGGATCGGCCAGTAGGCAGTGATTCCAAACTAAACACCTGGCGGGACGGAGCTAAAGTATTAAGGACTATCTTTCGCTTGTATAAGGACTATAAACCTTTCGCGTTTTTTTCAGTGCTTTCGCTACTCTTGTTATTGCTCAGTCTCTTAGGACTTATCCCCGTAATGGCAGAATATTTTCAAACAGGTTTAGTGCCCCGGTTTCCTACGCTGATTGTTGCCGCGACGCTCCTGGTCTTAGCGGTTCTAACCTTTACCGTCGGGGTGATCCTGGATGTCATCGTCAAAAAGGACCGGCAGCAGTTTGAGCTTTATCTCAATTTATGGCAGGCTTGCTCAGGCGCGGATCAGCGTCCTGCGGCGGAGTCTGAGCCGGCAAGGGATTAGCTTCCGCCGGGGGCTGTACCGCAACAGTCCCTGACAGCTGTTGGCGATCCCCAGTTATGAAAGTTAAGGCCACAAACGGTAAAGCGGTATATAGACCGTAAACGTAGCGAAACTCATTATATACCGGTGTAGCCAATAATAGCGTGGCCACAATTGCCAGAGGCGGCGTGGCTTCCAGATAGGTTTTGCGGCGGCTGATAATCGCAAAGCCAAACATCAAAATATAAAACCAGGTAAACAGACCATTGCTGGTAATTAAACGACCGATCATCAGAGAGCTGATCTTATCGGCCAATTTTGCCAGGAACGGTATCACCACGGTTTGATGAATGCCAAACTCATTATCCACCACCCCGCTGTTGGTAATCCAGTAAGGATAACCGGCATTCCAGTAGCCTTTAGTCTGATCAATCCAGGCTTCAATATACGAGAACGGCGCCCGCAATCCCAGGTCCAGATACAGTTTCAAAAAACTGGCCTTATTATTTTTAATAAAGGTGTCACTGTTTTTTTCTCTTAGTAAGGCTTTAATTGGATCAGATAAGCCGGGGTCATATTGACTGCTTACTTTATCCAGATCAATAACCTGACTCAATAGCGCTTCTTCTGCTGCGGTCAGGGGGTTGCCGTCTACCAGGTAGCGGGCAATTTGCTGCTCCGGCACAGATAAGGATTCAATCAGATCCGTCCGCTCAATATTCAAAAGGGTAAGGACCGGACCTTTAAGGATCACGGCAGTAAGGAGCGCCAAGACAGGAATAATGGCCAGAGCTCGCATTTGGCGCCGGAATTGAATGATTAAGGCCAGCACCACCAAAACAAAAGCATATAACGCATTGCTGCGCAGCAGGCAAAAAGCCAGGGCGGCAATAAAATA
>JAQWFM010000030.1 GCA_028704415.1 Oscillospiraceae bacterium
CTGAAAATCAAACTGGCCGGCTTCCTCAGCCAATTGCACCTGAAAAATCACATTCAGCAAAACATCGCCCAGTTCCTCACATAAGGCAGTGGCATCCTGCAGCTCAATCGCGTCACAGACCTCATATGCCTCCTCCAAAAAACCCTGGCGCAGGGTGCTGGCGGTCTGAACCCGATCCCAGGGACAGCCAGCCGGGCTGCGTAAAAATGCGGTCAGCAAAGCCAAATCAGCCAGGCTGTACTGCGATTGTTGCAGCCAGGCCTTATCCTGACGTAAGTCCCTGACCGGGGTCAATTCACCGGGCTCTGTTCCCTCAGCTGCTTGCGGGCCGTTCATCTGCCATCATCCTCCCATTTAATCTGAAACCGGTCAAAATTAACTTTATCGGTAAACTGTTCGCTGAAAAAAACAGTCTGGTGAAAGCGCGCAAACTCTGTGGTATTTTTACTCAGCCATAAAGGAACCGGTATATCCAGGCTGCGGCATAAAGCAATCAGATTTTGCTCCAGTTCATGCGAAAAGTGCCGGTCCTGCGGGGCCAGTTCAACCATGCTTTGCGCGAGCAGCAGATTAGCTTTGAATAGCCGACCTTCTAATATCATTTGTTTGTCCCCATCTCCGGAGCTGAACTCCGTTTCCGGAAGCGGTGCTTGACCTGAGCCTTCCATTGCTGCCATTTTAACACAGTTCCACCCTGGTCTTGCGGACCGCTTAAGGCGCCAGAGCGGGTTTATTTTCGGGGTTTATTGTTTCAAACTTGTTCACAGAGTTTCCACCAGCCGATAACAATTGCCCGGTATTCTATAGATGTCACTAGATGACACCCTTACTTCATAACCCCCTCCGAATCAGCACCGTCAGTCCCCCCTGACGGTGCTATTTTTTTGAAGCTGAAGGCAGGCGCCCGCGCTTGATCTGACTTCATCGCAGGCTGCCGGGGTAGTCGCCTCTCAAAAAACGGCGACCGCCTGCATTAAGCAAGTCAGCCGTCGTTTGAGGTCTTACCGCCGCTTTGTCTGGGCTTAAGCCGGCAGAGCGCTTCAGCCGTTGGTCAGAATAGCAATGGCCGCGCCAATCAGGTTGCTGTTTTCTGCCTGAATGAATTCATAATGGATGCCGTGTTTGCGCCGGGTATAGTTTTCCATCAGGTAGACAATCTTAGGCCGCAGCATTTTGGCTTTATAAAAGGTCGTACCTTCGACCGTTATCGCGACCGGATAAAGGGGATTTAAGCCGGCATTCAGATGTTTGAGCACGGCGGTGAGGTTAATCGTGGCATAGCGCGCCGCCCTTTCAAACAAATTATCAATCAGATAATACAAGTTCAGTCTGTCCTGATCATTGTCACAGCAACTGGCTAAAATATTGTCGCCTTCAGGCCGGAAAAGAAACTGATCCAGCTGATAGCTTTCCAGGCTCTCCACCCGACTGAAACGGGAGACAAAGGCAGCGCTGAATAAGGCCGCTTCGCAGGCAATTTTTAATGTATGCCACATCTGCAGGCCCTGATAACGGCCGGAAACCACTTTTTCAAACAAGTAGGAACCAGGCGCGTTAGTCCCCCGGTCAATAATCTCATCTACCGGAGAACGGTCGACATAGGGATACGAACCGCTTTCCATATTAACAATCATATGCCCGCTGGGCCGCGCTTCGCCTAACTTTTCAATCCGGGACAGATCTTCAATATAGGCGGTGTTGGTCCCTGTTCCTAAGATAAAACCCAGATAGGTCTCAAATTGCCGGGCCTGACTCTGGCTTTCCCGCATCCCTCCCAGTAAAGCGGCCACGGTATCATTCAGAATAACAATCTCTACCTGATCATCCAGACCGCGGCGGCGCAGCGCGGCTTTCATATTGCTGCCTAAAACTTCACCCTCCACTTCAGGCAGTTCCACTTCTTTGCTGAAATTAATGACACGGCCGTCGCGATCAGGAAACATCTCCGTCGCGTAAGAAAAGCAAAAGCCGATTTTGTGGCTGTACGGCAGCACTGGCTCCAGATAAGCAATCAGCTGATCAAAAAAGCTGTCCTTTGAAATCGCCCCGTCTGTGCCTGGCATCCGGTAGTTCTGGAAATGTTCTATCTGAGCCTGAAAAGCCTGATTAAACGTCAGGGTGGCCACCCTGAGGTTTGTGCCGCCGGCATCAATCACGATAACCGTCTCATCCGTCTGGATAGGGCGACCCACTTCAATATAAGTGGGCAACATGTTCATCGCATCCTGCTGCTGCATCAGACCGCTGTCCATGTTGGCAATAAACTTATCAATCTCTTTGTCCATATCTATGGCATCCGCGGCCAAATGCTCCCGGTCCAGAAATTGCTTTACCTGAGTCCCTGTCATGTATCGTCCTCCCCAATCTAGTCCTTTCGATTCCCTATGATTATAAGAGAAAGCGCGCCGGCTTACCATAAGCAGATTAGGGATTATATTTATCATATGCGCTCATCTCCCGCAGCCACGGTCTGCGCGGGCCCTTAAATTCTCAGGGTGGTCAAGCGGGGGCTGGCGTGTCATAATTAGCTGATGATTAAGGGTGGTGAAAACTATGGCAACTGCAGGATCGGATCATACAACCTCAGCCCCGGCTAACGAACCGAAGCGTTTGAAAGTAGCACTGGCGGGCTGCGGTAAAGTTGCGCTCAAGCATCTTCAGGCACTTTATGATAACCGGAGCTTGTTTCAGCTGACCGCCTTGGTTGACACCAGCCCGGAACGGGCACAGGCTTTTTTACAGACCGGACCTGCCGCCGTCGTCAGGGATGTCCGCTGCTTTAAAGCCCTGGAGGAGCTGTGGCAGGATAACACCCTGCCCCAGCCTGATGTGCTGGTCATCACGACCCCCAGCGGCAGCCATTACGCCCTGGCCGCCAGCGGGCTGGCGCATAACTGTCATATTTTTATTGAAAAGCCCATGACTTTAAAGCTGGCCGAAGCCAGAGACCTGACCTGGCAGGCCCGGCAGCGGGGCCGGATCATTATCATGGGGCATATCTATCGCTATTTTCCGCTGGTTCAGCTGATCCAGGCTGATGTCGTTTCAGGTCGGCTGGGCAAAGTCTACAGCGGTCAGGTAACCGTCTGCTGGGGACATGATCAGGCTTATTACGACAGTGCGGCCTGGCGCGGTACCTGGACGTCAGATGGCGGGGTCTTGATGAACCAATCCATTCACGCGCTGGATTTGATGTGCTGGCTGATGAACGGCCAGGTCAGCGCGGTCAATTGCCGCATCGCCAGGCTGGCTCACCAGATGGAGGCCGAAGACCTGGGCATGGCCGTCCTGGAAATGCGGGACGGGGCCTTATGCCAGCTGATTGGCACCACAAACACAGCGCCGCGGCGCCCCATGGCTGATTTTGTCCTGATTACTGAAAAAGCCGACCTGAAAGCCGGGATTAAAAATGGCCGGCCATATTTTCAGGCCACCGCCAAAGACGGCCGCGGGCTGACCTGGCATTATATCCAGCGTCAGTGGCAGCAAATGCGCCGGCAAGGGCTGCGCTGCTCCCTCAGGCAGTTTAAAAACCCCCACTCGGCCATCTATCAGGACCTGGCGGAGGCAATTAAGCAGAACACCGCGCCCCGGGCAGATGCGCTCAGCGGGTTGCATGCCGTTGAAAATATCCTGGCGGTTTATCAGAGCGCTCAGTTGGGCGGGCAGACCGTCCGGCTGCCTCTCCAGGATTTTGAGCTTAGCCAGATGCGTGATTTTTTCACGCCTGACGTTCCTCGCCCAAAATCCGACTGACTAAGTCCAGATCCTCCTGCGTGTTAACGCCCAGGCCTTCATATTGGCCCCGGCTTTGGTACAGCCCGACGGTACCGCCGTTTTGCATCAGAAGGTAGGGAACATCGGTCAGGTAATACTCATGCTGAGCGTTATGATTCTCCAGCCGGTCCAAAGCCTTAAGCAGAGCCTGACAGTCGAACACATACACCCCGGCATTTAGCTCCTTGATTTTAAGCTGTTCGGCGTCACAGTCCTTTTCTTCCACCACCTTGACAAAATGGCCCTGCGCATCCTTGATGATGCGGCCAAAAGGCAGTTTCAGCTCTGTCACATAAGATAAGACCGTAGCGGCGTTGCCGCTTTCCCTTTGGGCCTGAAACATCCCCTCATAGGTCTCCCGGGAGATTAAGGGGGAGTCGCCATAGCAGACCAGCACCGGTCCGTTAAAATCCTGCAGCAACGGTTTGGCCTGGGCAACCGCGTGGCCGGTACCCAGTTGCTCTGTCTGCCACACATAACTGTAGGCGGGACCAGCCGCTGCTTGTACTTTCTGGCCTTCATAACCAATGACAATGGTAATATCCGCGGCTTTTAAAAACGACAGCTTGTGCAGCACATGCATCAGTAAGGGCTGACCGTCCGCCTCTCTCAGTACCTTAGGCAAATTAAGCGCTTCTGAATGCAGGCGCTTACCTTTGCCGGCTGCTAACACCACTGCCTTACCCTGAACAGTTTTTGCAGGTTCCTGATTGTTCATCAATTGTGCCTCCGTAACTATCTTACTGCTTATATTATACGCAAGCCCGCCCCAGGCGGACAGACCAGAAAGCTTATCCAATTGGCGCGCTTTCTGGTCTGTCCGGGGATAGGCACCGGTTTGCGGGCCTGAAGCCTGCCTGCGGGCAGACACGGTCAGGCAGGTCGGCCGGGCGTAAGCCTGCAGCAAACTGCGGCAGCAGGCTCACCAGCCGCTGGCACAGCCGCCTGCGCAACCGCTGCAGCCTTCAGGGCCGCAGCCGCCGGAAAGTAAGGCATCACTTTTCAGGCTCTCCAACTCAGCTTCGGTCAGGGGTATCAGTTGTTCACTGAGCCGTTCCAGCCCGCTGGCGGCTTCCCACTCCTGCAGGCTGGGGTAGTGCCCGCTCACCACCACTTCATCATCTACCAGTAACACCGGAAATCCATCATCCAACCGGGTTTCCAGAATTTCACGGACTTCAGGGTTGAGGACATAGGCCCGGGGCTCCACCGCCATGTCATAACGATGGACATAATACCCGTGCTGTTCCAGGGTATTCAGAACATTAGCGACTTCAATCATCCGGGGATCGGGGTTCTCCCCGTAAATTCCTCCCGGGCAGGGTAAGCTGGCATCAAACAATTCAATATTTTTCATAGCTCACGGCAATCAGGCACCAATTCTGGGTACTGATTATTTACCTCCTCTTATCTGATTAAGTTTAGTATAAACAGAATGAAAGCGGCGCACCGTATGGTTTGCTACCGCTTTCGTTCACGTTGTATCCAGGATTACCCAAGCTCAGCGGGACAACTTATCCACTAACTGCATAATCTCGTCTACTTTTTGCGGGGCATCCTGCGTTTTACCGTCCAGGGCCTCTAATACGCAGTGCTGCAGATGACGGTCCAGCACCTCCCGGTTAACCCGTTTGAGGATCGCAATAGTTGCCAGAAGCTGATTAGAAATATCCACACAGTAGCGGTCTTCTTCCACCATCTTCAGCAAGCCATCCAGCTGTCCGCGGGCCGTCCGCAATAAGCGGGCCACAGTGTCTTTATCGGCTACCATATCAGGCCTCAATATGCGAAACAGAATAGCCGGCATCGGTCACAGCCGCGGTTAAGGCTGCATCCGTTACGGATCCGTCAGTTTCTACCTTAGCTTGTTTGGCAGCCAAATCCACCTTGGCCTGACTGACCCCGGGAACGGCTGACAGAGCTTTCTCAACGGCCATCCGACAATGGTTGCAACTCATACCCTCTACAAATACGGTTTTCTTACTCATGTTCAAAGCTTCCTTTCTGCTTGTTTGCTTGATGGATTGGATCTGTTTCTGGCCGACCGGTGTGGCGGCAACAGCCTGGAGCTCGGTCGTGGCCGCCTGACGGTCGCCTGCTTCCAGTTTTATCTGGTCTATGCCGGCATCCCCGTCAGTTTCGGGGCTGGCGCTGCGGCCGGCCTGAGCCGCCTGTTTCCGGCTTTGCTCCTCAGGGGGACCAAACCTGCGCCAGGCCGGTTTGAACCGTGTCAGCCGGAGCGCGTTTGTCACCACAAATACCGAACTGAGACTCATGGCCGCCGCCGCAAACATGGGGTTTAGCAGGAGGTGAAAAGCCGCGTACCAGACCCCGGCTGCCAGCGGTATGCCAATAACATTATAGATGAAAGCCCAGAAAAGATTTTCTTTTATATTTCTGAGCGTTGCCCGACTGAGCTCGATCGCCGTCACGGCATCTCTCAGATCTGAATGCATCAGCACAATATCTGCCGCGTCCAGCGCCACATCTGTACCGGCGCCGATGGCGATCCCGGTATCCGCCCGCACCAGCGCCGGCGCATCATTGATACCATCACCTATCATCGCCACCTTACGGCCTTCAGCCTGCAGCCGGCGCACCTCCGCCTCTTTGTCTGCCGGCATCACTTCCGCCACATAGCGATCGACCCCGGCCTGTTTGGCTATGGCTCTGGCGCTGCCTTCCTTATCTCCGGTCAGCATAACCACTTCCAGCCCTAATTTTTGAAAGTCCTGTACTGCCTGAACACTGCTGGGCCTCAGCTGGTCGGCCAGCCCAAATACAGCCTGCAGCTGTCCGTCCACCGCCAAAAACACGGTGGTTTTGCCGTCGTTTTCATAACGGGAAGCGGCAGCTAAAAAATCAGCTGTGTCCGGGCTGCCGGCCGCAGCCAAACTGACGGCACCCTGAGCCGTCATAAAGCGGCGGTTGCCCAGGGCGTAAGTTTGCTGGCCAAGCGCGGCCGTGACGCCCAGGCCGCTGTGAGCGGTGAACTGTCTGACCTCTGGCAAGGCCGGCAGCTGCTGGCTTAAGGCAGCCTGCTGGCCAGCTTTTGTCAAAGCCCTGGCCAGCGGGTGTTCTGACCCTTGCTCCAGCAAGCCGGCCAGTTGCAGGAGCCGCCAGCCTTCCCGCTCCGGCCGGGTTGCAGCGACAGCGTCGGGTCTGCGGTAGTAAATATCCGTTACCCGGGGACGCCCCTCAGTCAGGGTGCCGGTTTTATCCAGAACCACGGTCTGAAGGCCATGCGCAGTCTCCAGCGCCTCCCCTGATTTAATCAGGATCCCTTCAGACGCGCCGCGGCCGGTTCCTACCATCAGCGCCACCGGCGTCGCCAGACCCAGGGCGCAAGGGCAGCTGATCACCAGCACGGCAATCGCCAGATTCAGGGCAAAGCTCCAGCCATAGCCCAGGAGCAGCCAAACCACCAGAGTCAGCAGGGCAAGGCCCATCACCACCGGAACAAACACGCTGGCGATTTTGTCTGCCAGATGCGCAATCGGAGCTTTTGATCCGCCGGCATCCTCTACCAAACGGATGATCTTAGCCAGGGTACTGTCTTCGCCAACCCGCCTGGCTTCAACCCGGATAAAGCCATAGGTATTCATGGTAGCGCCGGTTACCCAGTCACCTTCATGCTTGTCAACGGGCAGGCTCTCACCCGTGATGGCAGACTCATCCACCGCGCTGCTGCCGCTGACAATCACGCCGTCAACCGGGACGCGGGAGTTGCTCTTAACTTGTATAATGTCGCCGCTTTTTACCTGCCCCAGCGGTATCTCTTCGGTTTGCCCGCCGCGTTCAACCAGCGCGGTTTCCGGGGCCAGGCGCATTAAGGCGGTCAGTGAATCGGTCGTATGGGACTTGCTCCTGGCCTCTAAAAACTTGCCCAGGGTGATAAGGGTAAGGATGGTTGCGGCACTTTCAAAATAAAGATTGTGATGCAGCTGCATCAGCGTGGCCATATCCTGAGTCGCGGTTGCGGCATTCACTCTGAAGATCGTCAGGATCCCATAGGCCAGTGCCGCGCCGGCGCCCAACGCCACCAGGGAATCCATATTGGGCGCCAGATGCCTCAGCGCCTTAAAGCCATTTACGAAGAAGTTGCGGTTAATCACAATAACCGGCAGCGTCAGCAGCAATTGCAAAAAGGCATAATTGGCGGTGTTAGCCGTGCCACTTAAAAAGGTCGGCAGGGGCATGCCCAGCATCGGTCCCATGGCCACGATTAACAGGGGAATTGTAAAAGCCGCTGAAGTCCAGAACCGGCGTTTAATCTGCCGGGCTTCCCTTTGCTGAACGGTCTCCGCCCTCCGGCCAGGGAGGGCCGCTGGTTTAGCGGCGGCCGCCGCGCTTGGTTTCAAATGGGCGGAATATCCGGCTCTGTCTACCGCCGCCACAATCGCAGTGGCATCTGCCGTCTCAGGATCAAAATGCACCTGCATGCTGTTAGTCAGCAAATTAACGGCTACCTGCTTAACCCCCGGGACCTTGGCCACGGCCTTTTCAACCCGGACCTGGCAGGCCGCACAAGTCATCCCGCCGACATCAAAGCGCCATGCATTGTCAGGGGTCTTCGCCGCCACTGTCTGCTCCGGCCGTTCAGCCTGGCTGCGCTTATCCCCGGTTCTGTTTAGTGGCTTCACGTCCGGCTGAAGCGTGAGTGCAGCCGGTTTGCTATCTGTTTGATTCATATCTGCTCCTTGCTTATCTTGACCCCTCCCCAGGAGGGGTGTCTGTATGATCAGTATAGTCAGCCAGCGCTAACTTGCCAAGTATCTCTGGTTACCAGACAGCCATGGTAATTCATGCCATAACCCATTGACCCAAAGGTAATATGCGGTTAATCTGCAACACATTGCTCAAGTTGTCCTGCACGCTGACCTGATATAAGATTATGATTAAGTCAGGTTATAAGCAGAAGCATTAAGAGGTGAGACGATGAGTGTGTTATCAGTTGAAATGAAGCGGATTAACCACAGTCTTATTGAAGCCGCGGTCCTCCGGGGCATGAAAGACATTAGCGAAGACAGTTACCGGGGGATTCGCCGGCTGGTTGATCTGGTCGCGTATTTTGCGCACGGCCGCTTCACCACGGAGGCCGTGCAGCTGGTCCAGAATATTCTGCATGATCCTCAAAGCCCCTATTTTGCTTTGGTTTCCCGCGCGGCCGCGGGTACTGATGAACGTCAGCTGCGTCATTTTGTGGTTAACACCGTGTATAACTGCTGGATCGACGGGCCCAAGACCATAAGGGAAGTTAAAGGAGCTGACAATAAACCGCTCCCCTGGACGCTGGTGCTGGATTTCAGGCTTCAGGCGCTCAGCGGCGGCTACTGGTCTGACGGGCGCCTGGCAGAGCTGCTGGCTGAAGCCGAAAGCCTGGGCATCTTAGCGTTTGCGCTGGTAGCCGCGCCGCCCGCGCTGACTGAAACCCTGGCAGAAGAGCATCCTAACGCTGTTTTTTACTATTTTAATCAGGCTCAGGATTTGAGCCGCAATTGGCTGGATCAGGTTACCGCTTCAGGAAATGTCTTTATTTCGCTTTTGCAGGCAGCCGCTGAACCCGATGAGGCGACCCTGGCTTTTGCGGCCTTGCTGGAGCAGCGCCAGCAGTTATATGGTCTGCATTCTTTTTATTCTGAAGCTAACCACCAGGCGATCACCGAGCAGGTCTATACCGACGGCCAGTCCAGCCTTAATAATAGCTTTGCTATTTTATTACCGAATTTCCCGTGCGCCACAGCTATGATGGCGCAGATGAGTCAGGCGGTGCTGGAGGAGCGCCGCCAGCCTCAAACCTGGAAAGTCAAGCTGGAGTTTTTGGCTGACAATTTGCGCATCAGCGGCATGCTGGGCGAAAGCAGCAAGCCGGCGATCCTTATGGGGGACGCGGCCGGCCATCTGGCACTATTTTCAGCAGTTCCTGCTGATCCGGCAAGCCTGCTGGCAGAGGCTCCCGCCTATGTCAGCGGCAGTTTACACCGGATTTTAGGCTTAACTAATGACGGCAGTCTGCGCACCACAATTTATCAGCAACATTGTCAGCCCAATCATAATTGACGGCTGAAATATAGCTCAGTTGAAATATAGCTGCCGCCGCCGGTATATCCGGGCCTGTGCCCTCAGGCGCAAAAATTATTTGTCGCCAGGGTCCGGGTCGGCCGCTTTTTCATTATGGTGAAAGAGGTTTTTCTGCCTGGCCTGCCGGTGACGCTGCTCCATTTGCATCCGGTCAACCACATGCAGCGCGACCCCCTCTACGGCCTGCCGCATTAAGCGAACAAATTCCTGCGGCGGGATGGTGCTCCCTTCCTTCAGCCAGCGGATTATGGCCAGCCTGACCGCATCCACCATGAAACTAATGAAAAAATCCCGGTGGGGCTGGGGGCGCACCAAATCCTGAAAGACCACTTCCATAACCGGCGTCATGACATCCGCAAAATAATCCCGGAAAGAGTTCTGGCCTTCAATCTGAAAGGCGTTCGTATAAAAGACCCGGTTGGCATAAAAGTAATCGCAGATCAGCTGAATGATGGTCCAGGGATCCATATTGCCCTTAAACTGGATGGTGCTGACAAATTCCGTATAATAGATCCAGTTAACCAGATCATACTTATCTTTAAAGTGATAATAAAAGCTTTTCCGGCTCATGCCGCAGCTATCAGCTATTTCCCCCACACTGATTTTGCTCATTGCCTTTTCAGCCATCAGTTCTTTCATGGCCTGAGCCAGGGCTTTTTTGGTGGATTGTGCTTCAGACATATCACTAAAGTTCCTCCTTACCCTTCATATTATCTGGTATATCAACTTAAATGCTGCCGATACTGCATGGCCGGTACAGCAGCATCCGGTCAATTAAGGTAAAGGCCCATCGGTTCGGTTAAAGGATGAGGCCGTAAAACCGTCTCCATCAGCCGACGGCTTTCCTGCTGCAGCCGGTAAGCTTCCTGTCTGTTTCCGGCATGAGGATCCGGATGCAGCACGCCGGCAATGTGCAGGGTCAGGTCCGGATGTGCCGAAGGGAGGAGCCAGGGAGAATGAATAACCGTTTTATATGCGCAGACTACCACCGGAACCTTTTGTTCCGCTGCCAGCCTGAACGCGCCATTGTGAAAGGGTTGCAAAGTCTGGTTGTATGGCAGCAGCCGTCCCTCAGGGTAGATACACACCACGCCCTTATTTTGCAGTCGCGCCGCCCCCTGCTGCATAAACGCTGTCAAACCTGACACACTATGCTCCAGCGGAATAACCTCAGCCAGGTTCAGGATACCGCCTATGATTGGGTTGTCCCAGTTAGCAAGCTGGGAAACAAAATACAGCTTACGGGGGAAAAGCGCCAGCCAGATCCCCGCGCAATCCAATGCATGCACATGGTTGGAAACCACCACAGCCGGGCCGTCAGGCAGCCCTTCCGGACAGTCTTTAACACACTCATAATTAAACGCGGTGCGCAGCAGGGCTCCGGCTATGCCATGCAGCACGGAGTCAGGGATAAAGCGTATCTGGCTCATACATACCTCACGGCTGCAGGTTCCTGCTGACATTCTACCGCCTCAGTTAACATTTGTTCAAGCTTGGCCGTGACTTTATCCAGGCGATACGCCTCAGCCGACGCGGCGTACTGTTTTCCCATAGCCTGTCGTTCCTGCGGATGATCCAACCAGTAATCCAGTTTATGCGCCAGGTCGTCAACTGAATCCGGCTGAAACAGACTGCGCTCATCCAGCGCAAATTGCGGGGTAGCCGACTGCTCCGAATTACTGATAATTGGCACCAGCCCACAGGCCACAGCCTCAAGGCAGGCAATGGCTTCAATCTCCGCTGAGGCTGTATGCACATACAAAACAGAATTTTGCAGTTTTACCAACAGCTCAGGCTGCGTAAAGTAGGCAATTTCAGGTGTCAGCGGCAACTGTTGGCCCAGGCGCCGCAGTTTAGCTTCATCCGGGCCCTGTCCGGCCAGCGTCACTCTGATCCGCTTGGCATAGCGACTTTTCAGGACTGCTTTCAGCAATACAGCTTGATTTTTTTCAGGCGAAAGCCGGCCTACCATAATAATCGGGATTTCCGCTCCCGGCTGAGGATCAGGAGGGGGTAAGGCCGCCGGCCGGAACAGATCCGGAACCCCGTTTGAAATGACATAGAGCCGGGCCTGATACTGATGTGCCTGCAACTGCCGGGCAATAAATTCAGACGGGCAGTGAATGCGGCTGACATATTGGTATAAGTATTGCTTAAAAAAACTATAGATGGCCCGGTTAAAGCTTTTACTGCGGCCCAGGCCGATATTGTAAGACACATTCTCCGGTTGTAAATGAAAAGCTGCCGTAACCGGAATATGCATTTGTCTGGCCACTTGCAAAGCCTGTTTTTCAAGCGGGAAAGGAAGAAAGAGATGTACGACATCCGCCCCCTGCAAAGCCTGCCGGATCACGGCCTCATCCGGCCGGCCCATAGTGACATGCTGCGCCTTCATAAACTGATACAACACCGGTACTTTAAGCTGTCCCACACAAAAAGGTCTGACCAGATCACCCGCCTGAGGACGGATCCGGTCCTGATCAGAGGAAGCCGCGTAGATAACTCTGACCTCATGTCCGCGCCTGGCCAGAGCTTCTGCCATCCGGCGGGAAGTCATCGTTGTGCCGTTTTTTTGAACGTCATACATATCTACGACAAAAACGATATGCATCAGGATCCCTCCTCCGGTTAATCTACGATCATACTATCAGCAAATCCGGCGCTTTGCATGCCTTCTGCTTGTTTTTTCCCCAATTTAGCTGTTTTGTCCTGAAACTAATAACACTAGCAGATAATATCCGCAAATAAAAAGAAGACCCGGAGCGCTCCTGCGCTCCGGGTCTTCCTGCCAGCTGCACCAGTCTGTTGCCGTCAGCCTGAACTGCGACGGCAACGGGCTGCGGTCGCTCAGTCCAGATTAACTTCAATGCTCTGGCTGTCGTCCGCACCGCTGGCTTTTTCTTTAGGCAGTTTGATATTTAAAACACCATCAGCATAGCTGCCACTGATCTGATCCTTTAAGATACCGGTCAGGTCAAAGCTGCGATGATAACTGCCGTAATGCCGTTCACGGCAGACGTAGTTATGCCGCTCTTCCTTTTTATCTTCCTTTTTTTCCGCCTCAATGGTCAGTACATCGCCGTCTATCCGGACATGAATATCTTTCTTATTAAAACCAGGCAGATCAGCGGTCAGCAAATAATGATCGCCTTTATCTTCCACATCCGTACCCAGGGATCCCCAGTTTTCCATGGCGAAAAACGGGTTCATGAAGCGGCTGAAGGAGTCATCCATATTGTTCCATAAATTGCGTTCCCGACGATTGAAAGGTGTCAGATCAAACATAATAACATCTCCTTTTTTAGTCTCATTTTGATCCTGAACCGGCGCCGGGCCGGTTCTTCAGTCCTGAGGTCCTGGCCTTCTGTACCATTCCCTCTTGGCTACAGCCATAGTATACAGCAGTATATTTGACTTTATTTGTCCTTTATTGTGATCTTTTTGTGAACAATATTCTGGCTTTGATTGGCCCAAAGCAGGCAGCAGGCTGTCGTTTTTGTCAGTTTTTCACGGAATCAGACTTGCCATATCTGTCGCAGTGCTGATAAACTGTATATAGTACTTTAATGAGGTTCACTACTATGAATAGTGCTAATGAAGCAAATTCAGAGTTATTTGAGACTGCTTCCTCAATTGAGACCATCCGGATCGCGTTGAAGGGGCGTAGAATTACCGCTGAGGCCACCCTGACGGCGGCTCAGCCTAAGGTTAAGCTGACCGCTGAAGGGCGGCCTATTTTTCTGCAAAGCCATAACAGCTATAAATGGGGAACCACCAACCTGCGTCAGGATTATGCGGCACATAACCGCCGGCTGATGGCGCTGGAGCTTGAAGTGTACCGTGGGCCGCAGCAGTATGAGGCAGGTGACCTGCTGCTGTTCAGCCGCTCTGCCGTCATACCTAAAGCGCGCGGAGAATATATTTTTATCTATCATGGTGAGTTATGGGTTTCAGCCGTTTACCCCCAGGATTTTTGTCTGGTCATCTTAAGTGCGGACCAAGGGCCCCTGGCCGTGCCCTATCCCAGCTGTGATGAAGCTTACTTAAAAGCGGGTAAAAGCTACGATCCGCAGTTACAATTTATTGGCAGCGTGTTGGAACGAAAGCTGAAACTGCCCCGGCAGGCCTCTGCTATTGACAAGCGGTAAGATCTGCCGGGTCCCCGGCCGCTTCAGCCGGTGAGGGACTGGTCAGGGTCAGTTATGGTTAGGGTCGGGCCCGTCTGAGCCCTGATGGTGGTGTCCCCCGCATTGATCATGGCTGTGAGGGTGATGATCATGGCCGTCGTGATCGTGATGGTGGTGCTGTTCCATATCTGCAATCGTATCCATCATCCGCTGGTCATAACTGCGACTTTCGCCGCTTGCAGCCAGGCTATGGCCGGCCAGCCGCCAGCAGGGCATTTGATTTGCTGCAGCAGTGTAGGCTTTCAGCAACGCATCGGTTTGCTCATCCTGATAGGGTTTAAAACCGTATTCTTCTAAAATATCCAGCACATTGGCCAGACTGGCTTCCGTGACCATGGCGTACTGCATTTCCATGGCCAGATTACTCTCAGCTTCTGCATCCAGTTTATTCAGGCTATGAAACAAGCTATCCAAAAAGTGGTTCAGGTCCGGATTTTTGATAAACGGATTATTCAGGGCTTGTTGCAGTTCGGCCGGTGTCAGCTGCACAAAAGTCTGGTGGGTTTGGGGCAGTACCTGTTGCTCCCGGAAGGACCACAGTTGCTGAGCCTGCTGCCGTTCCAGCACCGCGGAGTAGATATAAGGCCGTTCGTATGAGTAGGCGCCTAATTGCTGCCGGCTGATAAGGTCCAGGCTTTCCCTGGCCAGCCGGCGGAGTTCGGCCAGCGACCAGCCGGCAGTTGCCCTGGGATAGGCCTGGCTGAAGCAGTTGATCACTTGCGGCAGCTCAACCACACCTGCATAGCGGGTCAGGGCGGTAGCGGTCTGATGCAGCAGGCGCGCAGCCACCAGCTGCTCCTGGCGCCGTTCATCCTGCAGCCCCGCCAGGAGCTCACTCAGTTCGGCGGGCAAATAAAGCCTGTAGCCGGCCTTATCCTTGCATAAAAAGACAAAGCCCTGCAGCAACGCCTGATTAAAGGAAACAATTGCCTGTAAGGATACGTGCCAGCCGTTAGTGCCGGCCAGCTTAAGCAGATCCAGCAAATGATCTTCGGCTATCACCATCAGCTCCGTGGGAAAGCGATTCATAATGCGCTGCCAGGCGCGGGTTTGCAGCTGCGCAATAGTTGGTTCAGCAGCCTGATCGGTTTCGTTGGGGTTCGGCTCGCCGGTGGTATCTGCCAATTCAGCCGCAAAGCTTTCTCCCAGCACATTTAGCAAGGCCGGGCGGTCCAGGGCAGCCAAAAAAGCCCTGAGATCGGTCGCAGCCGGACGTCCCGCCAAAAGCATGGGGTGACCGTCCGCAAAGGCTTCCATCATTTCATCCGGGGTTTCCTCCACATCATGTTTGCCTGAAGGGGATAAATCCGCCAGATCCGCTTCCATCTCCCGGACAATGCCACTTAATTCAGCTTCATCCCAATGGTCCGTTAATTGAGGTTCCGCTTCTATCGCGGCCAGGTCTGCTGCATCCGGCTCCAGCTCCGCGTCCTGTTCCTGAGTATTGACCAAAGTCAGGCGGCCCGGCTTGTCCGTTAAGTCAAAAGCCTGATCAAGCTGCTGCTCCAGTAACGGGCCGTCCAGGCCGTGCTCAATAGACCAGCGCTCCAGCCAATAGGCCGAGCGGGCGGTCCGATCCGCAAACCAGGGCTGCTCAGTCAGCTCCGTTTCCGGCCGGGCGGCAGCCTGAGCCGGGCTGTCACTGGCCACCGCGGCGGCCAGGGCGGGCGCACTGGCTTCAGCCGGCTGGCTTTGCCGGGCCAGCAGTTTATCTGTAAAGGCCAGCGGTATGCGGGTATCCTCGCTCAACGCCAGTTCCAGTGCGTCCTCCAGCAGCCACTCCCGGCGCCAGGGCCAGACGGCCGGGACTATTATAGCCGGGGCAAACCGCTGAGCTAACTTAAGATAAGGACTGCCGTCGGTTTCACCAGGCCTGGCGGCCGCCGCCTGAGCCCCGGCCAGAGGCGGCGAAGCCTGATCTGTGACAGGCTCCAGCAGGGGCCGCAGCAATAAATCCAGGCCGGCGTTTCTGACCCGTTCTGACAGCCGGGGCAGCTGCAGGGAATCATCCAGCCAGTCATTAATATATCGCAGCCAAAGCAGCATAAAGAGAGCCCAGGCCTCAGCTGTAATTGCCGGATCCGCTTTAAGCGCGGTCAGGTCCTGCCTGGCTTCCTCAGTCAGGTCTGGCGCCGCGCCGTCTGGCTCTGGCTCAGTCTCCGCTAAGCGCTGCAGCCAGTGCTCCGCCAGGCGGCCCAGATTATCCAGACTGCGATCAGTCAGCAAATCCTTCTCATTCAGTTTTGACGCGTGCCTGGCTTCCGCCACGGCCTGGTCAATATAGGACTTAATAGCTACAGTATCAAATGGCATGTGTCACCCTCACCTTCATTTACGGTCTGCTTCAGGTCATTAATATATCAGCTCCGTCACCGTCAGGTCACGGGCTTGCGCCACAGAGATCAGGCAGTTCAGCGGCGGCGGCCTCTGGACAGTAGCAGGATCCGCAGAAAACTCAGAATAGCGGCCGCCGCGGCCGCCACATAGGTCAATGCCGCGGCAAACAACACTTGTCTGGCGCCGCTCAGTTCAGCTTCATCCAGGATCTGCTGCTCTCGCAGTGCCTTCAGGGCTCTGCGGGAGGCATTAAATTCAACCGGCAGGGTCAGTAAAGCAAAAATCATCGTAAGTGAAAAAAGCACAATCCCTATGTCCAGCAGTAAGGTAGCGGTCTGAGAGTTCCAGAGCAGGCCGATCAGCAGCAACGGCCACGCCAGCCAGGAGCCAAAATTAGTAACCGGCACCATAAAAGCCCGCAGGCGCAGGGGGAAATAATGCTGCTGATCCTGCAGCGCGTGGCCGCATTCATGCGCGGCGACGCCGATAGAAGCGATTGACGTATCATACATAACCGTTTGGGATAAATGAAGCGTCTTGTCTGAAGGATTATAGTTATCCGTCAGTGAGCCGGGTATCTCCCTGATGGGTATGGCGCTCAGCTGATGCTGATTTAGCAAGGCCCGGGCTACGTCGCAAGCGCGGGCGCCGCTGCGGCTGGTTTGGGCAGCAAAACGGCGGTAGGTCATCTGGACATTGGCCTGAGCCGCTAAACTCAGCACCGCGCCAATAATAATCAATATATACGTATAATCCCAAAATACGAAAGGCATAAACAGCCATCCTTTCTCCTCCGGCCCGACGGTTCCTGCCGTCTTCTGGCATCAGGGCTGCAAACTCAGGCAGCCTGTGAAGTCTATCTATTTTAGCACGCTGTTCTCATTTTAGCCGATTCATTGCGCCGCAGCTTTCGCTATAATAAGAAAGTGCAAAGTTTATCAGGCAGAGCTCAGTCCGGGCCGCCGGAAAAAAGCAGCCCCGGCCGCACCTGAGCCAGCCTTGCGGCTGCTTTGCGCAGACTGGAGAAACTGTATGCGAGTCCTGATTGTAGAAGATGACAAAAAGATTGCAGAAGCCATACAGGCGCTGCTGGAGGCGCAGCATTACAGCGTTGACCTGGCCCATGACGGGCTCAGCGGACTGGATGACGCCCTCAGCGGCATTTATGACGCTTTAATACTGGATGTCATGCTGCCCGGTCTGAACGGATTTGATCTGGTCAGGCGGATGCGGCGGGAAAAGATAGCCACCCCGGTCCTGATGCTGACCGCCCGCACCAGTACCGACGCCAAAGTAGAAGGTCTGGATGCCGGCGCAGATTACTACCTCACCAAGCCATTTATTCCTGCTGAGCTTTTAGCCGCGGTCAGGGCGGTCACCCGGCGGCAAGGAGAGGTTTTGGATACGGAGTTGAAATATGGTAATCTGGTCCTGGACCGTTCAACTTACACCATCAGTCACGGACAGGAAAGTCTGCGGCTGGGCAATAAGGAATTTCAGATCATTCAGCTTTTATTAGCCAACCCCGGTCGGATTGTCCCCAAAGAGGACATCATCCTTAAGGTGTGGGGCATGGATTCCGATGCGGAAGACAATAATGTAGAAGTATATATCTCCTTTCTGCGCCGCAAACTGAATTATTTACACTGCAATGTGGAAATTCAGTCAGCCCGTAAGGTTGGGTACTTTTTGAAACTTACCGACTGCGGCAATCAGGGGGACGCCTTGTGATCAGCCTGAAAGTTAAGCCGGGCCGGACGGCGCGGTGGTTTGGCCGGGCCCGGTTAAAAGCCAAGCCTGCCGTCTTGCCGCGGCTGAAGCGGCAGTTTATTGTGATCAGTCTGTCGCTGATCACGGTCATCCTGGCAGCGGCGCTGAGTATCATTTATTATACTTTCCGCAATCAACAGATTAGCCAGACCCAGTTGGTTTTAGACGAGGTCATTGAAAACGGAACCAGCAGTAAAGTTCCGCTGTCGCCCAGCAACAGCGAGGAGGAAGTCAACATCCCCACCTTGTTTGTTGAAATAAGCGGCGGCAAGGTTTATGCCATTGGCAGTGATTTTAATGTGGATGATCAGTCCGCGGTGCAGACCTTAGTGCAGGCGGCACTTGATCAGGGAAAAACTGAGGGGACGCTGAGTGATTACAAGCTGCGGTTTTTGCTGCGGTACTATAACGATGCGCATGTAAGAATTGCCTTTGCCGACCAGACTCATGAGATCAGCAGCATGCGCACGCTGTCGCGCAATCTGCTGCTGGGCGGCGGCTTTATGTGGCTGACCTTTTTACTAATCAGCTTTTTCCTGGCGTCCTGGGCACTGAAGCCCGTGGAGCGGACCTGGCAGCAGCAAAAGCAGTTTATTGAAGATGCTTCCCATGAGCTCAAGACCCCGCTGACCGTCATGGTGGCAGATCTCAGCCTGATCCGCCAGCAACCGGACAGCACGGTGGCCACGCAGGAGCATTGGCTGGACTCAATGGATCAATCCACCCGCTCTATGACCGCCCTGATCAATAATTTACTGACGCTGGCCCGTCTGGAGCAGCCTGAGCTGAAGCTGGATCTGCTGCCCCTGGACCTGAGCCGTCTGCTGACTGAGGTGTGTCTAAACCTGGAAGCCATGGCCTTTGAAGCCGATAAGCCGCTTAAAACCGATATCCGGGAACCGCTGTGGATTCGCGGCGACCGTACGCAGTTGACGACATTATTTGGCACCCTGATTGAAAATGCGGTTAAGTATGGTCAGCCGGGCCAGGACATCCTGGTCCGGTTATTTCCGCTGGAAGAGCATGAAGTCCAGGTGCAGGTTCGCAATTGGGGTCAGGTCATTGAGCCAGAGCAAATGAAACATGTGTTTGACCGGTTCTACCGGGTTGATGCGGCAAGAGAACACGAGGCCGGCGGTTTTGGTCTTGGTTTATCCATTGCCCAGCGCATTGCAGGGCTGCACCGGACCGCGATCCAGGTCAACAGTAGTCAGGCGACCGGGACCATCTTCAGCGTCAGTTTTGAGCGCTGCGCTCCGCTAAAAAAAAATCTGATTGCGGTGTTATAAAGCGGTTCCGGCCCGACAAACCGGCATTGGGCTAAAAAAGCAAGGGGTCCCGGGAGGGCGGCGTTGCTGTGCCGCCGCGCGGTTTAGTCTGGCTATTGCTCCGCGGCCGCAAGCGGCTCTCTGGCGGCAGCCTGAAGTTTTTCGCTTAATCCAGTCTGCCGCTTGAGTGAATCCTCAGTCTGGATTGCCCGAATAACCGCCTGCCGCTGGCCCACAATAATGATGTTTTTCTTGGCCCGCGTCAGGGCGGTGTAAAGGAGATTGCGCTTTAGCATGACATGGTGTCCGTTCATCAGGCACAGAATGACGAAGCCGTATTCTGAGCCCTGACTTTTATGGATGGTACAGGCATAAGCCCAGTCCACATATTGAAAATCTGCTGCCGTCAGGAGAAAGTCCTGGCGGTTGAAGCTGACTCTGGCGCTGGCTTCACCGTCCTGAGCCGGATAGATTGCCTCTATCCGTCCGGTATCGCCATTTGACACCGGTTCTGTGTGGCTTTCATCACCAAACAACGGCAGCTTCATATTGCGCAGCAGCATGACCCGGTCGTCCGGGTAAAAAGCCTTGTCAGCATATCGGATAGCTGGTTCACCCTCGGCCGGCGGATTGATAGCGTTTTTCAGCAGGATGTTTAACGCATTGCTGCCAGTCGCCGTATTGCGCCTAAACGGGGTCAGACAGACCACTTCGTTTTCATCTCCGGTGAAAGCCACAGCCTTCAGATATAAGCGAAGGATCAGGTCCGCGGCCTGGCCATAGGTGTCGGCCCGGACAAAAGCGCAGGTTTCATTGAAGGTCAGATCGGTCTGGCCGGCACGGATCAGGGCGGCGTTTTGAGCGATGACGCTTTCTTTAGCCTGGCGGAACAAACGGGTCAGCCGGGCAATGGGCAGGACGCCTGAAGCTAACAGATCATTCAGGACATTACCCGCTCCGACTGAGGGCAGCTGATCAGGATCCCCGCAGATCAATAAGCGGGTTCCCGGGCGAATTCTGCTTAAAAAGCGATGCATCAGACTCAGATCAATCATTGAGGCTTCATCTACAATGATGGTCTTGACTTCCAGCGGATCATCCGGCATGTCATCTGTTTCCGGATCCAGCTGCAGGGCGCTGTGCAGGGTCTGCGCCGGATGCCCGGTTTGTTCTGCCATTCTGCGGGCAGCCCGCCCGGTTGGCGCGCAGAGCAAGACATCCTCATCCGGCTGGCCCAAACACGTCAGCAGCAGACGCAGGGTGCTGGTTTTGCCGGAGCCGGGTATACCGGTTAACAGCAGCAGGGGCACTTGCAAAAAGCGAATAGCGGCGGCCAGCTGCTCGTCTGACGGCACAAAGCCCAGCCGGCTGGCGGCCTGGCTGACTTGCGCCTCCAGCTCAGGATCCGGTTTAGCTTCAACCGCAAGCTTGGCGGCCGGCAATTGGGCAGGACTCAGGATCCGGCCGGCTGGACTGGCCTGGCACAGCCGGATCAGGCGGCGGGCAACTTGCATTTCCATCTGCCACACCTTGTGCTCATAAAGACGCGGCGGGGATTGCGGCAGGGTTTCACGGACCAATACGCCGGTAGCCGTGAGCTGGCTGATTACCTCCTGCAGCTTCAGGCTGAGCTCATCCGCGCGGCTACCGGCGGGGTCAGTGAGCTTATTTTCAGATCCGGGCAGCGGCACGGTTTGCGGCCCGCCCGCCAGCACCGGTCCCGCCGGCCCGGGGGTATTGTCTGTCTCCGCCTGATCCGGCGTGTCCAGCAGGCGCTGCGCCTCTGTCAGCAGTTGGTCTTCCGTCATATAGCAGTTGCCGTCCAGCTCCGCGCGCTGAAAACAATAGCGCAGCCCGGCGTCCAGGCGGGTTTGAGACTGCGCCGTCAAGCCATTTGCCCTGGCAATCTGATCTGCCGTTAAAAAGCCGACGCCCACATTTTCCAAACAAAGCAGATAAGGGTCTTCACTCAGGATTTTACGGGCGTTGGGTAATTTTTGTGCAATTTTGACCGCCAAAGCCGCTCCGATACCAAACGGCGCCAGTTCAGCTATCATGTCCCGATAAGACACGCTTTCCGCATAACTGGCGGCAATGCGTTCAGCCTGCTTAGCGCCCAGACCCCGGATTTCCGTCAGCCGCCCGGGGGTGCGCTCAAGGATCTGCCAGGTTTTTGAGCCAAAGGTGGCCACAATTTTACGGGCGGTTGCCGGTCCGCAGCCGCGGATGTAGGGGGAAGCTAAAAACGCGATCATGCCGGCTTGACTCACCGGCAGCAGGGGCATTACGGCTAAGGCTCTTATTTGATATTCAGAGCTATCCCCCCGGCGTTTTTCCCAGGAACCGGTGATCCGGTACGCCATGGCAGGCAATTCCGGATCAATACTGTCTCCCTTTACCACCACGTTCAGCAGCTGCTCCCCTTCGGGAGTTTGCAGGGTACCTTCAGTCAAATGAACCGTCCAGATGGAAAAGCCGTTTTTGCTGTAAATCTTCCAGGCAAAGCGGCCTTCAAACGTCACGGTTGCCTGGCTTTTGGACTTACCCCGGGGGTTATTCTGCAGCATTGGCTCCGTCCTTTCATAATCCTGGGTTACAACTTGCGCCGGGCCGGAGCCTGGCCAGTCTGTTATTCATTCTATCACCTAAGGCAGGCGACATACAGGGATTGTATAATACAACTAACCAGTCATCCAAAACGGCGAACAAGTTTAGCGCTGCCCGCCGATATGAAAGCAGGTCAACCGCATGCAGTCTTTATGGTCAGATCCCGGCCGCCGCTTAACGCAGGCTCAAACTCAGGCCGCGGCTCTTCAAAAACAACTGGATCAGCTCAGTACGGCACGACTCATCACCGCCTTGCCGGCCTTTGGATTTTGGCTGGCTGCTTTTTGGCAGGGCAGCTGGTACTGGTATCTGGCAGCGGTGGGGTTGAGCTTACTATTTATTCTGTTTTTACGCCGGCATAGCGCCAAACGGCAAGATCTGGCCCAGGCGCAGGCTTTGGCTCAGGTTTGCCGTGACCGGCTGGACCGCCGCGGCAGTGGCTGGCAGAATTTCAGCGACAGCGGGCTGGATCTGCAGCTGCAGCTGCAGGAGCAGTTGCGCCGGCTCGCGTCTGCCGGGGAAGCCGCTCCGGCGGCGGACGCTGAAGCAGGCGATCGCTCCGCGGCTGAAGCTGCCGTCTTTCTTTGTCAGGATCTGGATCTTTTAGGCCCCCATTCACTTTTTCAACGGCTTAACCTGGCCGTCACGCCGGACGGCCGGCAGGTGCTGGCGCAGCGGCTTACCTGCGCCGGTACAAGGGCCGGCACGGCTGCGCCTGCGGAAAGTCTCAGGCTGCAGGAAGCTTGCCGGGAGCTGGGCGCTAAGGCTGATTTTGCTGACCAGTTTATGATTCAGGCCCAGCTTTACCGGCACAGCGATGCTGAGCTGCGCCGGACCGGGGGGCTGGCATTTATCAAAGACTGTCAGGGCATGCTTGCGGACAGTCAAAATCCGGGCAAGCGCAGCGCCTGGCAGCTGCAGCAGTTGCTGCGGTTTTTATGGCCGGCGGTGACATGGCTGTGCGCGGTCTTGGCCTGGCTGCTGGCCTGGCCTGCGCTGCAGCTAGCCACCGCCGGCTTATTGCTGCTGCAGATGGTCCTGGCTATGCTGCGGCACGGTCAGGTAACGGCTGCCCTCAGTCATTTGCACGATTTTATCCGCTACGCTCAAAGTTATGAGGGGTTTTTTGCCGCGCTGGAACAGCAAACCTGGGACAGCCAGCTGATGCGGGAGCTGGCGGCGGTTGTGTCCGCCTCCCCCGCGGCTGTCCCCACCCGCCGTTACAGCCGGCAGCCTTCCGGCAGTGCGGCGGCGGCCTTAAAACAACTGCGGCGGCTAGGTCAAATGGAAGCCCTGCGTTCCAACAGTATCGGATGGTTTTTAGCTAATACTGCTTTGCTTTGGGATGAGCATTGTCTGGCCCAGGTCAGGCGTTGGGCCGCGGCATTTGGCAGCAGGCTCCCGGACTGGCTGAATAGCGTCGCCCAGACTGAAGCCCTGCTCTCCCTGGCTTCTACAGCGGACATCTATCCCCAAACCGCCTTTCCGCTCCTGGAAGCCAGCCCCGGCAGCCAGCCGCGGCTGCAGTTGCAGGAGCTGCACCATCCCTTACTGACAGGCAGCCAGTCGGTCGCCAATCCCGTTTTCCTTAATGCCGGAACCTATATTATCACGGGTTCAAACATGTCCGGTAAAACTACCTACCTCAGGGCTTTGGGTTTGGCAGTCGTCCTGGCCCGGGCCGGAGCGGCGCTTCCCTGTCAGGGCGGGACGGTAGGCGTGTTCAGAGTCCGGACCTCCATCCGGGTGGAAGATCAGGTAACCGACGGAATCTCCACATTTTACGCAGAGATTCACCGCATCCAGGGGATGGCCGCGGACAGCACTGATAAGATCCCCACTTTACTGCTGATCGATGAGATCTTCAAAGGCACGAATTCTGCCGACCGCCTGATCGGCGCCCGGGCGGCAGTGCGTAAGCTTTGTCAGCCGTGGCTGCTGACTGTCGTCACCACCCATGATTTTGAGCTGTGTGATTTGGAAAACGATCCGGCCCTCACTGTAACCAATCTGCATTTTGCGGAATACTATGACCGCCAGGGGATTCATTTTGATTATAAGCTTCAGGCCGGGCGCTGCCAGACCACCAACGCCCGCTATCTGCTGCGCCTGGCTGGCATCCTGTCGGATGAGGAGGGCCTGTCTGGTCAGGCGCAGGCGTCAGCCCGGGCAGTCAAACCACCGGAGCTACCAGATTAAAGCAGGGGCAGGCGAAGCGCCGCCGGAGCAGCCAAGCCGTTGCTCAAGCCTCACCTTTACGGTCTACCGTCTCAACCTCAAGGAGTGGCGGCGCAATCAGGCGGCGTAACAGCCGGAGGCCTGGGTTTTCATCCTCAGCCTCAGTCGCGGAGCCTGTTTCACCCCAAATCCAAAAAGCATCCTCCGCGCTCAGCATGGCCTGATTCCAGATTTCAGGGTGAGCCCGGAACCAGGCAGGTGTTTCGTTCTTGCCATAAACGGGCAGCACCATAATCAAGCGCCTGGCTTGCCCGTTAAACTGGCTCAGTGTCGCCACCTCAATATAATCCGCCAGCTGACCCAGCGTATCCGCCAGACGCTGTCTGATCCAGGCCGCCTGGGCAGCAAAGGGCGTCAGCACCGCTAAAACCCGGGCGCGGTCAGGCTCAATCCCCTCTACCTGATAAACTGACAGCAGCTGCGGATAATAACGCTTGAGCCAGACTGCCAGGGCCTGGGCCTCGGCCGGATTGCAGCGTTCTGCTCCCCAGCCTTGCGAACAAGCGGCTTCAAACGGATAATGCCCCAGAGCGGGCCAGCGCAGGATATAGGCCGGATTGGCTGCCGCCTGGCCGCGCATGGACTGGAGTCTGCCGCCATATACAGTTGCATTGCCAAAGCGGATCAATTCTTCATAAGACCGCCACTGCTCCTGCAGCAGGATTGGCTGCGGTAAGGTCTGCCAATCAGAAAACGCCAGGGCCGGATCCAGACAGCCTCTTTGCCCGGCGGTCCTGGTCTCTGCTGACTTAGCCGTCAGTCCGGCGGCATCCTGCAGCGCCAGATTCAGTTGCTGCGGCAAACGCGGCAGCAGATCGGACTTAGCCGGACCTTCAGACAAAATAATGGCGCGTTTAGCTAAGGCCATTGGCGCCAGCGCTTCCTCCGGACGGGTCGCTTCAGCCTTATCCAGCAGCAGCCAGTCAATTTGGTTATACAGGTAACCATACTGACCCGCCGCGCCTAAATAGGTGCGGAATTGGCCGGCGGCTTCATGCAGATGCATGACCAGCAGCGGGGTAACCAGGGCCAGGCGGTGATAAAACTTATCCAGCACCGCCGGGTAAGCCGTGCCCCTTTGATGAGAAGAGCTCAAATATTCCCCGCTTAAGAAACGGGCTTCATAATAATGAATAGCCAGCCAGGCCTCGGCCCGGCGCACCCTGGTATCCAACAGTGGGTTCAGCGCGTCCAGTTGTGCTTCCACTAACACGGTTTTGAGCCGCAGTTGCCGGGGTAAACTGGCCGGATTGGGCTGACTTGCGGCACTATTAGGTTCTGCCGCCAGGACTTCTGCGGTCAAGGCCGCTTCTGCAGTTTCCTTAGCCGCACGACGCAGGCGGTCCAGTCTGCGCTCAGCTTCATCAGCCTCGGCTTTCAGCGGTCCCTGATCGGCTTCCTCCTTCATTTCCGCGGTAAAGCCAACCCCATAGTCATCCAGGGACTCCAGCTGTTCCCTAAAGCTTTCATCCAGCATGTTCAGGCGTTTGGACCGCTCCGCCAGTAGTTTTTCCTGCCCTTCCAGGCGCTTAATCTCTGTTATGGCTTCAGCCGCCCCCTGGCGGTCTTCGGCGATAAAGCGCTGATATAAACTGCGAATCGCCTGAATCGTTATTGGTTCGGCCAGTAAATCCTGTTCCCGCTCATTGATATAATCGCGCAGGGCCTCGGTTATGCGTCGGCGGTTGCGCTTCCAGCCAGGCAAAATACGGTAATACCAGGGCAGGCGGCTATAGCGGCTTTCCCAATCCGCCAGGCGAGCGGTATCCGTCGACTCCTGCTGGTCATTTTGTTCACGCCGGCTTTTCTGTTCCCGGATCTGATCAGCCAGCGCATCGGTTTCCGCTGCCAGGCTGGCATAGGCATCCGACAACTTTCGCCCGGCGGTTTCATGTTTCAGTTGCTCCAGGGTATCCAGCATCCGGCAACGCAAATCATCCAGTTGCTGCAGCAGCAGATGCAGCAGCGTTTCTGCCACATGCAGACTTGGGATTTCCCGGCCAAGGTAGCGTGACAGCTGGACCTTAAAATAGACCTCAGACTTAGCTAAATTGGTCGGATTGTCTAGAATCTCCCAAAAGCCCTGCCCATTTTGATTACTGCTCTGTGCCGCTCCCGGGACCGCACCGCCCAGGGTGGGGAACGCTGCGGCCAGGCTGTTTACGTTATACAGCCAGCGACGATCCAGCAAATCTTCCTTTTGCTGGCTTAACGTCTCAAAGTAGCTTAAGGTTTCCTGCAGGCAGGAAACTGAAGGTGAAACCAAGGCGATTAGTGGGGCCGGCTGTTCGCTTAAGGCGTGCTCCACCAGCAAATCCGCCAGCAAGGACATAATCAGGCGATGTTTACCGGTACCAGGCGGGGTCATAACGGTCTGGCAGTCACCACTGCTGAGAGCCTTAAGTCTGGCTTCAGCCGAACGCTGCGATGGGGACAGCGCGACATCCCCGCCCAGATAACCCCGGTGAGCTTTTAGCTGACCTATTGTCAGCTCCGCCGAAGCCATAGCCTGACGTACCCCACTTACGGGCTTGGCCGGGCCGGCACCATCAGGGGCCGCAAAGCCGCTGCCCTGGCCGTCATCCTGGTGATGATGCGCTAAGTCAAAAAGTCGGTCGTAAAGCGGCAGGGATGGTTTTTGCAGCAACAGCTGCCGATATAAGTCCTCCGTACAGCCATAAAGAATGGACCGGTCATCAAAAAAGAACAGCACCGCCGGATCCGTCGGGTAGGTCTGGTTGCCAAAGCAAATCCTCCCGGCGCCCGAAGGAATGGCGGCAGGCCCTGAGGCCAGAGCCGCAGCCGGCCCGGCTGGCGAAAGCTGACGCTCCGTCGGCAGGCTGTGCCAAAGCTGGTCCGCCGCAGCCAGGAAATCGGTCCAGGCCGGGGGCTGGCCATGTGACCAGGCCGGAGCATCAGTCATGTCTTTCCAGGCCGCCGCATATTGTTCCCAGGTAGCCAAAGCCAGATCCGGCTCAGCGTAGGGCGTCAGCAGATCAACATTAAGCCAGGGCAGGTCTGTCCACAAGCCGCTGAAACTTAATTTACCATCAGCGCTCATACTTACCGCAGCTAAAAGAATCGGTACCTGCACCGAGTTAGTCTCCCGGTCAGTCCATGTTTCAGGATTTTTACCAGGATTAGGCAAGAGAGCCGTATGGATAGCGCAGATAAAGTGGCTGACGCCAGGCGCATCCGGCAACTCAACAGCAGAAGCAGCCGTGCCCCTGCCTGCCAGCTGGCGGCGGTTAACTTTAGCCCGTTTGGCCAGCCGCTGCAAATTAAGACAAGCAGACTGATCCAACTGGCCGCGCGTAAATTGCAGGCGGTCTACCGAAGCAGTTTCACCATCATCCCAACGCTGAGAGCGGCAAACATCCGCTGCGGTTAAACGTTGCAGAAAATACCGGGTTAGTTCTGGTTTCATGACACATCTATCCCTTCTACGGTCAAACCTTTAGGTAAACGATAAAATTATTTTACCATGCTTACGCAAACGCAGCGGCAAAGCAGTTTCAGAGGCGGCGCAGCAGCTCCCAGCCGGCAATGCTGATTTCATGCGGCACAAATTTGTCTATGACCCTAAGCAGCAATGACTGCAGGTCAGGCGTGCACACCGGGAGATTCAGACGGCTGTCAAACAGCGCCCGCCTGACTACCCAATGGCTGCGCCCGGCCAGCGGAAAGTGCCGTACCTGCTCCGGGCGGCCGCCCTCCTGCGCCACGGGGATAAACTCGGTGTCCTTAATCCAGTAAGGGCAGACGGCCGTCACATGAATCCGGCGGGGAAACAGTTCCCAGCGCAAAGCCCGGCTATAACTCTGAACAAAGCTTTTGGATGCCGCATATACTGCCAGCCCCGGCAATGGCTGATAGGCCGCCACGGACGCAATCTGTAAAATCCGCGCAGGTCTGCTCATATACGGGATAACCAGTTGCGTTACTTCAACCAGTGCGCGGCAGTTGAGGTCAATCATCCGGGCCTGATCAGCCTGAGTCAAATCCCGGCAATTCCCAATCCGGCCATATCCGGCAGCGTTAACCAGGATCTGGACGTCTGGCTTTAGGGAGGCCAGGTTCTGCCGCAAGCGCTGTAAGTCTGCGGGCACCGTCAAATCCAGGTCCAGAATTCTGAGCGGACAGCTCACTTGCCCGGCCAGTGTCTCCAGCCGCTCCCGACGCCGGGCTATGACCCAGATTTCATCAGGAGCTGGCTGCTGGCGGCTGATTTGTTTGACAAAAGCCGCGCCCAGGCCGCTGGAGGCCCCGCTAACAATAGCACATTTCATCCTGTCTGCCCTCCTGCTGCATTTATCTTCTTATCCTATGAATCCTCAGGGTAAATGTAAAGAGACCGTCCCCACCAGTCAACACTGATCGGAACGGTCTCTTTATATTACTGCACTAATGCAGGTGATTTAAGTTAAAGCCTGATGGCAAAGTTTCAGTCTGCATCATCGTGCCTGCGCTTACGTTTAGTATGGCGCCGGCTCAGCTGCACCAGCGTCAGGGCTGCACCGCTCAGAAGTAAGCCCCAGCCAATGAGGGGCAGTTGCTTGCTGTCAGTGCCTGTCCGGGGCACTTCCACCGGCTTTACATAGGTATTAATAACCATCAGCCCATTTTCCTGGATCTGGTAATGCTCTGGCTGCAGCCTGGCACCCCTGGCATCAACCTCACGCACACTGTAGGTATATGGCTGCCCTTCCGGATCATTTAAGGCCAAACCGGTCCAGACAACTTCGGTTATACCATCCGGCAACGCTTTGAGCAGCGCATCAGGTACCGCTTCAGGTTCAGCAGTGCCTGACTGCCGGTACAACTTAAACCAAATCGTTGGATGCGGGCCAGTGGTATTGACCCACTTTTTCGTTGCTTTTGCCGAAGCAGTAAGTGGATCTGCGTAGCTGTTGGTCACCGTCAGGCCGTTTTCCGTCTTGACGTAGTTTTCCGGGGTGTCGTCCAGTCCAGCCGCGTCCACTTCCCTTACACTGAAGCTGTAGGGATTGCCTGCCAGGTCAGTCGCTTCCAGGCCGGTCCAGCTGACTTCGATCGTGCCATCAGGCAGTGCTTTTAGTTCGGCATCCGGGACGGCTTCCGGTGTGCCGGCCCCTGTCTGCCGGTAGAGCTTAAACCAGACCGTCGGGTGCGTGGCCGGGCCGTCTTCCCAAAGTTTCGTCGCCGTAGCTTGTGCGTCCGTCGGGATCACGTAGCTGTTGGTCACCGTCAGACCGTTCTCCGCCTTCACATAGTTCTCCGGGGTGTAGTCAAGACCGTCCGCGTCCACTTCCTTTACACTGAAGCTATAGGGATTACCTGCGGCGTCAGTCGCTTCCAGGCCGGTCCAGCTGACTTCGATCGTGCCATCAGCCAGTGCTTTTAGCTCGGCATCCGGGACGGCTTCCGGTGTGCCGGCCGCCGTCTGCCGGTAAAGCTTGAACCAGACCGTCGGGCGTTCGGCCGGGCCATTGACCCAGGTCTTAGTCGCCACAGCACTGGCGTCACCCGGGATCACATAACTGTTGGTCACCATCAGGCCGTTTTCCGCCTTCACATAGTTTTCCGGGGTGTAGTCAAGGCCGTCCGCATCCACTTCTTTTACGCTGAAGCTATAGGGATTACCCGCGGCGTCAGTGGCTTCCAGACCCGTCCAGCTGACTTCGGTCGTGCCATCAGCCAATGCTTTTAGTTCGGCTCCCGGGACGGCTTCCGGCGCGCCGTCCGCGGTCTGCCGGTAAAGCTTGAACCAGACCGTCGGGTGCGTGGCCGGTCCGTCCACCCAGATTTTCGTCGCGGTAGCTTGTGCGTCTGTCGGGATCACATAGCGGTTGGTTACCGTCAGACCGTTCTCGGTCTTCACATAGTTTTCCGGCGTGTCGTCCAGGCCAGTCGCGTCCACTTCCTTTACACTGAAGCTGTAGGGATGGCCCGCCAGGTCGGTCGCGGCCAGACCGGTCCAGCTCACCTGGGTGGTCCCATTGACCAGCATCTTGATTTCAGCATCCGGGACGGCTTCCGGATCTCCATCTTCTATCTGGCGATAGAGCCTGAACCAGATGGTCGGGTGCGTGCC
>JAQWFM010000031.1 GCA_028704415.1 Oscillospiraceae bacterium
GGGCCGCCCGGGCCGCCGAACCCTGCTCCAGGGTAGCCCGGGCCCCGCCGCCGGGGCGGCCGTCAGGGTTTTCCGGGCTGATGGAGCGGCTTTGCGCGTCTGACAGTCTAAAAAGCGTGTCCAGGCTGTTGCTGATCCCGTTAATTGCCATCTTGCGTTTCTCCTTATCGTTGATAAATTACAGAGCTGTCCCCGCCCGGGCGGCGGCAGTTAACCCGCATCCGGTGGGATCTGCTCCCTGTCGTTACGCGGTTCCCAGAGTCTGCCGCTGGTACCACAGATACAGCGCCTGGGTCCCTTTTTGCCCCAGGCCTTCCTGCTCCAGCTGCTGATAAAGCCTGAGCGCCAGCTGGAGGCCGGGCAGCTCCAGCTGCATCCGCTGCGCTTCAGCCACAGCTATTTTCATATCTTTGACAAAGTGCCTGATAAAAAAGCCCGGTTCAAAATCGCCCTTAAGGATGCGCGGCCCGTAATTGGACAGCGACCAGCTGCCGGCAGCGCCCTGAGTTATGACGGCCAGCACCGCTTCCGGATCCAGACCCGCATGCTCAGCATACGTAATCGCCTCACACACCGCCAGCATTCCGGGGGCTATGGCCAGCTGATTACACATTTTGCACTGCTGACCCTGGCCTGCCTCACCCAGCCGGCTGATCTGTTTGCCCAAGTGTTGCAGATAGGGTAAAGCCCGGTCGTACGCGGCCTGACTGCCGCCGCACATGATAGAAAGGCGGGCCTCCCGGGCGCCCACATCACCGCCGGAAACCGGCGCGTCCAGTGCCAGGGCGCCGCACGCCGCCGCCTGCCGGGCAATGGCTGCCGCCAGGGTGGGCGTGGAGGTAGTGCAGTCGATCAGCAGCGTACCCGGCCTGATGTGGGGCAGCAAGCCGTTTTCAGGATCAAAGTAGACTGATTCCACATCCTGGGGATAACCCAGCATCGTAAAAATGACCGGGCTGGTCTCAGCGATCTGCGCCGGGCCCGTGGCCTCGCTGGCGCCTTGCTCCAGCAAGGGTTTTAACTTGGCACGAGTGCGGTTATAAACCTGCAGCGGATAGCCTGCAGCCTGCAGATGCCGCGCCATACTGGCGCCCATCACCCCGGTTCCGATAAATCCTATGGTATGCATTGGTTTTCTCCTTATAATCTGGCGGCCTTTACCGTCAGGGTATCGCTTTACACGGGTGCCTTCAAGCCGGTTCCGTCCGCGGGCTCCAGCTCCAGGCGAAGCTGCGGCAGCCTGGTCAGCACTGCTTCCAGGTCCGGCATGGCGCTTTGCGCGCCGGCTTTCATAACCGACAGTTCAGCCGCCACCGCCGCCAGCTGCATGGCGGAATCCAGAGCCAAGCCGCGGGCTAAGCCTGCTGCCAGCGCGCCACTGTAACAGTCGCCGGCGCCGGTGCTGTCCACTGCTTTCACCTGAAGCAGGGGCCTGACCGTTATGACCCGGCCGGCCGGGTCCAGGCTGACCGACCCCTGGCGGCCGCGGGTCACCACCACCTGCCGGCAGCCGCGGTCCAGCAGACACCTGGCCGCCTGCTCCAGCGTCAGGCGGCACTGCGGATCGCCTGCCAGCTGATGCAGTTCTAACTCATTTGGTTTCAGGATATCAATGTCCGGCCAAAGGTCAGGCGGTAAATCCGGGCGGGCCGGCGCCGGATCCAACATCACGGTTTTACCCAGCGCGTGGGCCAGGCGGGCCGCCCGGGCCACGGTGGTAAGCGGAATTTCCAGCTGCAGCAGTAAAATATCACAGTCCCGGATCAGGCTGAGCTGCCGCAGGAGCCAGCTCTCATCCATGGCCTGATTGGCTCCGGGCAAAACCAGAATCCGGTTGCCGCCATCCGGGAACACCTCAATAACCGCCATGGCCGTATAGGTATCCGGTACCTGACGGACGGCGGCTACTCCGACGCCGGCCTGACGGAGCTGCTGCAGCAAGACAACGCCATTACTGTCGCACCCCACCGCGCCTAAGAGCTGCACCGGCGCACCCATACGGGCGGCCGCATACGCCTGATTGGCGCCCTTGCCGCCGGGATGCAGGCTGACCTGAGCGGCCAGACTGGTTTCACCAACCTGGGGCGGGTGCGGTAAACTGGCCGCGTAATCCATATTCAGACTGCCGATCACCAGAATCTTTTTCATAACGGCATACTTCCTTTATTGCATCGCACCTGATTCAGTTCAGGTCTTGTGTACAATGTAACACAAAGTCATCGCTTAACTAAAGTCAGCCGGACGCCAGGCTCCGACCCTTTGCCGGCCCCGGGAGTTACCGGAAGCCAGCCCGGTAAGGCTGAGATCCTCAGCCGGGCTCAGGCAAACTGCTTTCAGGCGGCGCAAAAACCGATATAATGGTGGAACCAATAATTAAAGCAGGTTCATGCGTCCCGAAAGCAGACGCGGGGGAGGTTTTACAAATGATCATGGATACATTGCCCCATTTACACCGTTATACCGGGATACACCCTAATCTTGAACTGGCCCTGGATTGGCTGAGCCGGCAAGATCTGCACAAACTGCCCGATGGCCGGCACGAAATCCTGAATACTGAGGTATTTGTCAACATCATGACAGCCCAGCTCAGGCCGGCTGAAGCAGCTGAGTTTGAATGGCACCGGCAATACGCTGACCTGCAGCTGGAGCTGTCAGGCTGTGAGGCCTGGGAATACAGCCGGGAGCAGGCCGGGGAACGCGCTTTTGATCCGGTTCGGGATATTGGCTTTTTTAAAGCAGAGCCGGATGTTTTGGGCACCCTGGCAGGGCAGCGCTTCGTCATCTTTTTTCCCGGGGAAGCACATAAACCGGCCTGTCTGCCGGAGGCGGAAGCCGGCGCGTCAGATACTGATCCGGCTGCGGGCCCAACGGTGCGTAAGGCCGTGCTTAAAATTCGCCTGAGCTAGCAAAAGCCACGAGCAGACAGACCTGACCAAAGTGAGGTAAAAGCATGGATCTGTACCTGGGTATTGATATTGGCGGAACGGCTGTTAAGCTGGGCCTGATTGATTCCCAAGCCCGGCTGCTGGCCAGGCATGAGGCCAGTGTCAGTTTTGACGCCTATAAAACCCCCATCAGTCTGACAGTGCAAACAGCAGCCCGGGCCTTTTTGCAGCAGGAGCAGCTGGCGCCGGAGGCCCTGTGCGGCATTGGCGTCGCAGCGACGGGGCAGATTGACAGCCTGCTCGGCGTGGTGGCCGGCACCTGCGGCAACTTGCCGGACTGGGAGCAGACGCCGCTGAAGCAGGAGCTGGAAGCCTGCTTTGGGCGGCCGGTCACCGTAGCCAATGACGCCAACTGCATGTGTCTGGGCGAAGGCTGGGTGGGCCGGGCGGTGGGCTGCCCAAACTATCTTGGCCTTACCATCGGGACCGGCATTGGCGGCGGCATCGTCAGCGGTGGCCGGCTGATTGAAGGCGCCCGCGGTCTGGGCGGGGAAACAGGACATATCCGCACCCATGCTATCACCGGCAGGCTCTGTACCTGTGGCGGCCGCGGCTGCTGGGAACAGTATGCCTCGGCCACCGCGTTGGTTAAGCAGGCTCAGGCGCTGGATAAATCGCTCCGGAACGCGCGGCAGGTGTTTGCCGCCGCGCCAGCAAATCCGGCGCTGGACCACCTGCTGGATGACTGGATCACAGAAATTGCCGCCGGTATTGTTGGCCTGGTTCATATTTTTAACCCGGAGCTGATTCTGATTGGCGGTGGGGTGAGCCAGCAAACGGAGCGGCTGATTCTGCCCTTGGCCCGGCAGGTTCAGGCCGCGGTCATGCCGGCTTTTGCCCGGGGGCTGCGCCTGGAAGCCGCAAGTCTGCGCAATGACGCGGGGATGATAGGCGCGGTCCGCTACTTTATCCAGCGCCAGCTGACAAGCTAAAGCGGTGCGCCGGCTGACACGGCGCCTGACCGCGGCTTTCCTGAGTCATACCAGCTTTACGGCGGCAGCAGCTAAAGCGCCGGTCGGGCTGCAGATAGGAAGTAAATGAACCGTACAGCTTTGAAGCGAGCTCCCCAAAACCGGATTCTTGTGGAAAATTGTCTCATCGCGGTGCTCAGTCTGTTGTCGCTTGGTATGCTCATTGCCAGCTTTTTCCCGGCCCTGACTTTTTCCCGGCATCTGATGCATCTATTGATTTTGGAAAAGATGAGCACCCGCATGTTCAGCGCAGCTTTGCTGATCCTCCAGTATTATCTTTACCAGCGTCGGCGGGTAGCCTGGTGGGCGACCCTGTTTTTACTGGGTCTGAGCCTGCTGCAACATATCTGGGCCGCCACCCCGCTGTTTATGGGGATCGCCTGCGCAGAGGCCCTGTTGATGGCAGGCCTGATTCTGGCCGGCAAAGATTTTTGCATACCGTCCGCCCGGGCCAGTCTGAAGCACAGCCTGGCTTTACTCCTGACCGTCAGCGCCGCGGTTTTTTTGAACGCCGGGATCAGCTACCATATGGCCCGCCACCATGTTCCGGTGCCCAGCCGGCCGCAGGCGTTTGGCAGCAGCCTCAGGCAGGCCGTGGGCCTGCTGCTGGGCCTGTATGACGGCAGTCCGGCCGGTTCGCCCCTGGGGCGCTTTGAAACCGTACTGTTTTGGTTCAGCTGGGGACTGATTCTGCTGGCCCTGCTGCTGGCTTTGCGCCCCTGGATTCAACGGTTTATGTGGACGCAGGACCGAATGGAGGAGGCCCGCCGGCTGGTTTTAGCTTACGGTCAGAACCCGGCCGCGTACCTGACGCTGGAAAAGGACAAGCTGCTGTATTTTGGCCGCGGTTGCCGGGGGGTCCTGCCATATGGCATCATTGGCCGCACGGTCGTAGTCAACGGGGACCCGATATGTGCGCCGGAGGACTTTGCAAGCTTTTTGGCTGAATTCAGCCAGTTTTGCCGCCAAAGTAATCACCGGCTCATTTTGCTGAGCATTACGCCGGCCTTCCTGGACATTTACCGCGCCCAGGGCTTTGGTCTGGCTAAGTGTGGCGAAGAAGCCCGCTTTGAGCTGGCAACTTATAACACGATCGGGAAAAAAGGCGCGAAGATGCGGATGAATATCAACCACGCTACCCGGGCTGGGGTAACCGTGGCGGAGTATCGCCCGCGGCAGCAACCGGAGCCTGCGGTGGAAGCTGCTTTTAACCGGATCACGGCGGAGTGGCTGGCGGAGAAAAAAAGCGGCCTGCTGACCTTCACCATGGGTACAGCCAGCCTGGATCAGCCCCTGGACCGCCGCTATTTTTACGCCCGCAACCAGGCTGGCCAGATCTGCGCCTTCAATGTTTATTGCCCTTATAAGATAGCGGCGGCTCCGGATATATGGCTGACATTACCCGGCGGGCGCATGACGCGCCCAGCGGTGTGACTGAAAAAATCATGTATGAGGCCTTTAGGATTTTTAAGCAGGAAGGCTGTCACTCTGTCAGTATGGGAATTGCTCCGCTGGCTAACCTGACGCCGACAGCGGCCGGCCCGCGGGGTAACAGTGTGGAGAGGCTGCTGAATCTGGTCTATGAGCATCTGAACGGCTGCTACGGCTTTAAGGATCTCTACCGGGCCAAAGAGAACTATAATCCTACTGAGTGGCAGCCAGGCTTCTATGCCTGGCTGCCCCGGGTCCCGCAACCCGCCATGTTTTACGCGGTAATCAGGATTCAAAACCCCCGGGGCCTGTGGGATTTTGCCCGGGGCCTGTGGCGCTCAATCCGCCGCAGCCGCCGCCAAACTGCCGCTGATCCCGCTCATAAAGCGGCCTGACAGGAAAGGAGACTTACTATGTTGGCACTGGTTTTAACCGCGCCCCAAACGCTGGAGCTAAAGCAACTGCCCTGCCCCCAGCCAGCCCCTGAAGAGGTGCTGATTAAGGTAGCAGCCTGCGGGGTCTGCGGTACAGACCTGCATTTATTCAATGGTGAAGGCGGCGCCTTTGCCAGCCATTACCCCCTGATTATGGGCCACGAGTTTGCCGGCACTATCAGCCAGGTCGGCCAGGCGGTGCAGCAGCTGCAGCCCGGCGACCGGGTTTGCGTAGATCCCAATCTTTACTGCGGCGGCTGCGAGCCCTGCCGCCAGGGCGCCGTGCAGTTTTGCGAACACATGACCGGCTATGGCACCACCGCGCCGGGCGGCTTTGCAGAATACTGCTGTGTAAACCAACGCTCCGTTTATAAAATTCCGGATCAGCTAAGCCTGGATCACGCCGCTCTGGCTGAGCCGGTAGCCTGCTGCCTGCACGGGCTGGACCGAAGCGCGCTGAAGCCCGGCAACAGCGTCTTGCTGACAGGTTTTGGGCCGATTGGCAATATCCTGTTTCAGCTGGCCCGGCAAGCCGGCGCCGGCAAATTGGCCGTCATTGAACCGCTGGCGGAAAAGCGGGAGCAAGCCCGGCGCTTAGGCGCGGATCTGGTGGTGGACCCGTTCACCCAGGACCCTGCCGCCGCCCTGGCAGCGTTTGGCCCGCTAAATACGGTTATAGACTGTGTGGGCAAGCCCGGGACCATGGCCCAGGCGGTAACCCTGGCCAGCCGCGGGGCCACTGTCATGCTGTTTGGCTTAGGCACAGCGCAGGATGAGCTGGTTTTACATCCCTACACGGACATTTTTCAAAAAGAGCTGACCCTGACTGGCTCCTTCATCAATCCGCTGGTAACCCGCAGGGTCATCAACCTGCTGGCCCGGGAGCGAATCGATCTGGAGCAGGTCATCACCGACCGGATCAGCCTGAAAAATGCCATTTCTGTGTTCACAGACAGTCGTTTTCGCCGCCGGGGCAAAATCCTGCTGCAGCCGGCCGGCGCCTTATAAGCCTGCATCCGTTTCCAAAAAAGCCAGGTTCCGGGCAATCAGACTGCAGCGCTGCCGGACACAGTCTGGCGAACGGTGCGGGTCCTCCGAGGTATTAAACAAATAATCCTCCAGGCGGTCTATTGTGGTGGTGGCCACGTGCAGGCGGGTGTCAGAGCTGGCGTAATAGATGTAGACCTGCCCGTCCGGCAGGGCCACGGCGCCATTAGTAAAGACCACATTGGAAACATCCCCCACCCGTTCAGCGCCTAATGGCCCCAACAGCATGCCGGAAGGTTGAGCCACCACCCGGGCCGGATCTTCCAGCGCAGTCCCAAACGCATATAAAACATAGCGCAAGCCGGCCGCGGTATTGCGTACCCCGTGGGCCAGATGAATCCAGCAGCGCTTTCCCTTGAGGGGTACCGCGCCGGCTCCGTTTTTGCCCTCAGTAATGGTGTGATAGACCCGCGGGCTGATAATCCGCTCCTGCTCAATCACCGCATGCGTGATGTCCCGGGCCAGGCCAAAGCCAATCCCTCCGCCGCTGCCGGTTTCAATAAAGCCGTCCATCGGCCGGGTATAAAAGGCATACTGGCCATCCACAAATTCAGGATGTAATACGACATTGCGCTGCTGGGGCGACTGCCTGGTCACAAGGTTATCCAGCCGCTCCCAGTGACGCAGGTCATGAGTCCTCACAATACCTGCCGCGGCCACCGCCGCGGACAGGTCCGCATCAGTTTTGTCTTTACTTTCTGAGCAAAAAACGCCGTAAATCCAACCATCCTCATGCCGGGTCAGGCGCATATCATAAACATTTGTTTCCTCCGGACAGGTGTCCGGCAATTGCACCGGATAATTCCAAAAGCGGAAACCGTCAATGCCGCTGTCACTTTCCGCCACCGCAAAAAAGGACTTGCGGTCCTGCCCCTCAACCCGCGGCAGCAGATAAAATTTGCCGTTCATATACAGCGCGCCGGAATTCAGCACCGCGTTTACGCCCAGCCGTTCCATAAAAAAAGGATTGCTCTGAGGATTCAGATCATACTTCCAGAACAGCGGTATATGCTGCCGGGTCAGAACCGGGTAGCGGTAGCGGTCAAAGATGCCATTGTAGAATTCACTTTTAACATTTTTTCTTGCCAGCAGACGTTCATAACGCTCTGCCTCAACGTAGTACTGCGGGTGCAACATAGCCAGACCTCCTCATGATTTCCAGACACATTCTGCCATTATGATAGGGACATTTCCACGGCTCCACAATCGGTTTGGGCAAAGGCTGTCCTGCCGGATCCACCGCCCAAAACCATTCGCTGCCGGGTCGCTTATCCAGCAGATAGGTTTTTATGTAATGCCAGGTTTCACGCGCGGCTTGCAGATACTGCGTCTGAGCCGGATCTTTTTGCCACAGATTAATCAGGCCGGTGACCGTCTCCGCCTGTACCCACCAGACTCTGGTCTTGTCCGGCTTGCCATCCTGCGCTTCGGTCCATAGCGAGCCCTCATGCCAGCCAGTCTGATAAACCTGACGGGCCAGGCTGCGGGTAACCGGCGCCAGCCGCGCCTGCCAGACCGGATCTCCCAGCAGATTCAGGGTCCGGTCCAGCAGCCAGGAGGTTTCAATATCGTGGCCATAGGAATACAAATCCAGCAGGCTGTGCCAGTCCTGATCAAAAAAGACCTCCTGCCGCTCTAAAGCCGGATTCCAGACCTTCTCCCAAAACATTGTCAGGATCCGCTCCAGGCTGTGCCGCAGGCGTTCCTGGGGATCGACCCGGTAGAGTTCAGTATAGGCCTCCAGCAGATGCAGCAGCGTATTCATGGTCCGGGCTGCTTCAACGCCGTTTTCAGACAACTTATCATTACCGGCCGGTTTAAAATCACGGTCAAAGGCCTCCGTATAGCCCTGGCCGTCAAAGCTCACCGTCTCCAGCAATTGGTAAAGCTCCCAGGCCAGGCGGAGCGCGTCCCGGTCGCCGGAAGCGTCATAATAGGCAGCCAGGGCGTAAATCGCAAAGGCCTGGTTGTAGCTGTGCTTGGTCGTATCAGCCGGTTGCCCTGCCGCGGTGACGGACCAGAATACCCCGCCTTCCCGCTGATCCCAGCAGGCCGACTTCAAAAAGTCATAGGCCTGCCTGGCGTCCTCCAGCAGCTGCGGCTGCCTGAGCTGCAGGTAAGCCGCAGAAAAGAACCATAAGATACGGCTGTTTAAGATACAGCCCTTGTCATAGCCCGGATCAAGCTTCAGATCAAAGCCCATGTAACCGTAATACCCGCCGTTTTGCCGGTCCCGCAGGGCCTGCCAGAACGGAATCAGCTTTTCCGTCAGATGCGCGGCCATCTCCTGAGCTAATTGCTGCATGTTGCTTACCAGCTTTCTTTTTTATTGCCCGGCCTGACACCCCGGGGGCCGGTTACCCAGCCGGTTGGGTTTACGCCAGTTCAGGCGGCAGCTTACAGTATAGCTAATCTGTAGTTCAGCTGCCAGAAGCGTTATTATAATTTAGCTTAAGTGTCTGTTTGCTTAATTGTTCACCATCTCTTTATAAAAGCTTTAAGCAAAGCTATTTACATAATACTAAGATGTAGAGAGTCAGGGGGGTCAGATCAGAGGTTTGATCCGTCAGGATTGTCTGACCTTGATGTTTACAATCCGGAAAGAGGCTGTCATATGAAACAGGTTGTCATTATCGGGGCCGGTCCGGCCGGCATTACTGCGGGTTATGAGTTGCTGAGCCGGTCTAAGGATTATCAGGTCACAATTCTGGAAGCCAGCCAGGAACTGGGCGGGATTTCCCGCACCGTCACATATCGGGGGAATCGTATGGATATCGGCGGGCACCGTTTTTTTTCCAAAGATCCCCGGGTCAATGACTGGTGGCAAAACATCCTGCCTTTTCAGGGGCAGCCGGCCTATGATTATAAAAAGCTGAACCGCGCCGTTACGCTTGACGCCGGCGGTCCGGATCCGGAACAAACTGACCGGGTTATGCTGCGGCGCAAGCGGGTTTCCCGGATCTATTACCAGCAGCATTTTTTTGATTACCCGGTGCGGCTTAATATCCGGACGCTGAAAAATATGGGCGCGGGGCAGACACTGGCGGCAGGCAGTTCCTATCTGGCCGCCTGCGTACACAAACTGCCGGAGGATTCTCTGGAAAATTTTTACATCAACCGCTTTGGCCGTAAACTATACAGTATGTTTTTTGAGGGCTACACGGAAAAGCTCTGGGGACGGGCGCCGCGGGATATTTCCGCCGACTGGGGTGCCCAGCGGGTCAAAGGCTTGTCCGTCACGGCGGTCTTAAAAGACATGCTGCGTAAGCTCAGGCCTGCCTCCGCCGCGGCGCCGGCGGTGGAAACCTCGCTGATCGAAGAATTTGCCTATCCCAAATTAGGGCCGGGACAGCTATGGGCGACCGCCGCCGATGATTTTGTCAGCAGGGGCGGCCAAATTCTCTTTGATCATGAAGTCTGCGGTTTTGAAAACCATAACGGCCGGATAGAAGCACTGCGCTGGACCGGACCGGACGGACAAAGCGGCCGGATCCCGGCTGATATTGTTATTTCCTCGATGCCGCTTAAAGACCTGACTGCGGGACTGCAGCAGGTCCCGGCGGACATCTCTGCCATCGCCCGCGGGCTGCCCTACCGTGACTTTGTCACCGTAGGCCTGCTGGTCAGCCGGCTAAATCTGAAAAATGAGACAGCCATCCCAACCCTGGGCAATATTGTGCCGGATAACTGGATCTACGTGCAGGACACCGGGGTCAAATTAGGCCGCATCCAGATTTTTAACAACTGGTCGCCTTATATGGTTGCACAGCCGGAGGATACTGTCTGGATGGGGCTGGAATATTTTTGTGCTGAGGGGGACCCGTACTGGCAGCAAAGCGACGCGGCCTGGAAGGAGCAAGGCGTGCAGGAGTTGCTCCGGATGGGCGTGCTGGACAGCCCGGATGTGGTATTGGACTATCACTGTGAAAAAGTCCGCAAAGCTTATCCGGCGTATTTTGATACCTACGCCAGCATCGACCGCTTGATTGCCTATCTGAATCAGTGGCAAAATCTCTATTGTGTGGGGCGCAACGGCCAGCACCGTTACAACAATATGGATCACTCCATGGAGACGGCTTTTCAGGCCGTGGACAATATTCTCAGCGGGCGCCTTGATAAGCGCAATATCTGGCAGGTCAATATCGATCAGACTTATCAGGAAAGCCAGGCTGACGCGGGAGCGGCCCGGGCATGAAAGCAAAGCTGATCGCGCTGTGGCAAAACCCGCAGCAGCGGGCAAAAATCCTGCGGCTGCTCTCTTATGCGGTCATTGGCGCCATAGCGACCCTGGTTGAGTGGCTGTTTTATTATCTCTTTGACCCCGGGCTGCATTTCAATACCTATATCGCGGTGGCCCTGGCCTTTGTCTTTTCAACCTTTGCCAACTGGGCCGGCGGCCGGCTGCTGACGTTCCGGCATGCGCCCCGGCAAAACGTGCTGCGAGAGCTGGGCGAAATATATGCTGCGGCAGGTATTGGCTTGTTGCTGAACGAATTTATTATGTGGCTGCTGATGCACTGGCTGTTTACCGCCGGCACTGACTGGCAAAAAATGCTGGCCAAGGTCACGGCCACGGCTGTCGTCTTTTTTTGGAATTACTTTGTCCGGGTACGGGTTATATATAAGCTGCCTCAGGGGCCGGCTTAAACCTCATCAGTAAGCCAGCAAACCGCTTTGCTGCAGGTAAGAAAGCTTACGGGTCATCTGCCGGCTGTCCGCGCCGTCATGGCCGTTGAAGGGGTAGACGGTGATCTCCTTGGGACTGTCAATGCGATTATAGGTAGCAAAATACAGTTTGGCCGGACAAATCTGATCCCCCAAAGCCACCGAAGCATAAACCGGGCAGTTGATCCAGCCGGCCAGATTCATCGTATCAAAGTAGCTGAGCGTCGTGTAGACTTGCGTCAGGCGCTCCGGATAGCGGCGAAGGTATTCTGTCACCGCAGCAAAGGAGCCGTGCTGGCCTTCCACGCGTTTTTCCAGATTGCTGTTGCTGGGGACATCTGCCAGGGCCAGACAGGGCCGGTCATCCAGGGCACTGACCGCCATGGTCAGCGCGCCGCCCTGGCTGCGGCCGTGCAGAATCAGCCGGTCCGGGTCAAGCTGCCCGCAGGAGACGGCAAAATCCAGCGCTTTGACGCAGTCCATGTAAACCGCGCGGTAATAATACTCGTGCGGATCCAGGATGCCCCTGGTCGTTACATTAGCTACCAGACCATTGCTGTAACAGGCGCTGTTGCCACTGTCTCCCCCCTGATCCCGGCAGTCTACCGCCAGCACCGCCAGCCCCTGCATGACCCAGGGCAGCAGCTCCCAGGGCTCGCCGCGGCTGCCGCTGAACCCGTGATACTGGATCAGGCAGGGAAACTGCTGCCGGCTGATAAAGCGCGGCAGCAGCAGCCAGCCGCGGATGCGGGTGCGGTCAAAGCCATTGTAGCTGATATCGTAAACACTGACATACGGTGACGGATAGTCCACCGCGGTCAGTTCAGGCTCCAGTGGCAGCGCGCGCGTCCGGGCCAGGGTCTCATCCCAAAACGCGTCAAAATCCGGCTGCCGGGTTAAGGGCGGCAGATAAGTCATATAAGCCTGAATCGTATCCTCTAAAAAACTCATCCTAAGCTAATCCTTTCTTCCGCCAGCTGCTGGCCGTAATTTAGCATCGCCAGGACCGCCGGTCCTGCGGTTTCGGTTCTCAGGATATTTTTACCCAGGCTGACCGGCTGAAAGCCTGCCGCCGTCAGGCGCCCTATTTCTCCCCCGCCCAGCCCGCCTTCCGGGCCGATCACAAAGCGGATATGCTGAGCCCGGGCCAGCCTGTCCGGGCTCAGCCAGCTGGCCAGATGTAACTGGGGCGCGGCGTCCTCCCAGGGGACAAACTGCACTAAGCCCGGGGTTTCAGTCGGGCTTAGCTGTTGCAGAGCCTGATTTAACGTCTGGGGCACCGCCACCTCCGGGATGCGGGGCCGGCCCGACTGACTGGCAGCCATCTGGCTGATGCGCTGCCAGCGTCCGGCTTTTTTTAATGCCTGTTCCGGCTCCGGCCGCGCCACACTGCGCTCAGTCAAAACCGGCCTGATGAGATCCACCCCCAGTTCCACACTCTTTTGGATAATCTCTTCCAGTTTACTGCCCTTGGGATAGCCCTGCCACAGCTCAATAAACGGGGCCAGCCGCACTGGGGCGTCTTCAGCCCGGTCCAGCCGGCGCAGCAGTCGCACACTGGCGCCGGCTGCCTGACGGGTGGCCGGACTTATTTCCGCCAGATAAACAGCCGCCGCCGGATCTACTAACTCTATCTGCTCCCCGTCGGCCAGGCGCAGAACCCGCACCAAATGATGCAACTGCTCCGGGTCCAGGGCCACCCGCTCCTGGTCTGAGCTGATCTGCTCCCGGACAAAAACACGCGGCAAACTCATTTTATCTGACTCCTCTGCTTTAATTCAGTCGGTTGCGGGCGGCAGGCCGGTCTCTGAGCTCAACCCGGTGCTGCCGGCCGCGGCCTGGCGCCGGTTTAGGATTGCCAGGGCCAGGTCAATATCCTCCGGTGTGGTTAACTTCAGATTTTCATAGCTGCTCTGAACCACGTCCACCGCCGCCTGCTGCCACAAGGCCAGGGCACTGTCATCGGTCACCTGATAACCCTGCTGTCGGGCAGCTTCATGCCAGGCCAGCAAAGCATCCAGGCCAAAGCACTGCGGCGTCTGCAGCTGCACCAGCTGACCGCGCGCCAGCGGCCGGGCCAGCTGCCGGCCGGTCTGGTCCAGGACGGCCACGCTGTCTTTAGGTGTGACCGCGGCAACACAATTATGGCCCCCGATAATCCGGGCCGCACAGGCTTGGACCAGGGCGGGCTGCAGCAGGCAGCGCGCGGCATCATGCACCATAACCACCGGCGGGCGGCCGCTGCCGGACCGCTGGGCCGCCCCGGCTGGTTCAGCAGTTTCCCGCCAGTATTGCCGCAGCCAGCGCAAGCCGTAATATACCGAGGTCTGCCGGTCTGGCCCGCCTGCGGTTACGCCCAGCACCCGGGCCGCCAGGGCCGGCGCCAAAAGGGTGCGGGCCGGCCGGTATCTGCCGCTGCCAGCCAGCGGCTCCGGCTGCCAGGCCTGAGGATCAGCGCACAAAGTCGCCGCTTTAAGGAGGCGCTCCAGCAAGGGTTGAAGCCGGGCCGGGGTCACAATCAGCGCGCCGGTGATCGCCGGTACCGACAGGAGCGCCTCCAGCGTATAACTTAGCGCCGGCCGGCCGTTAAGCTCAATAAACAACTTGCCAGGCAGGCCCTGCCAGCCTGGTGCAGGCTGGCCCATGCGCTCACCCTGCCCGCCGGCTGTCACCAGCGCCAGACAGACTGGAACTTGCTTCACCTTTTCAGCCATGCCTTTTGCCTCCGGTTTGGTTAACCGGCGTTGCGCGGTCTTCCAGCAGCACATCCAAAGCCTCGCCCAGTGTATCGACATACAGAATCTCCGGCCAGTCGCTGGTGTCCTTGCCCCGGCTTTGCCGGATCAGATTTTTTTTGTCTGAGCCCGGGAGCAGACAGCTGGTAAAGCCCATCCGGCCGGCCTCCATCATCCGTTCCAGCGGAAAGCTGACCGGTCTGAGTTCGCCGGTCAGACCGACCTCACCGCACAGCAGGGTATTATCCCGTACCGCGCGGTCTTTAAAGCTGGAGGCAATGGCCGCGGCGATAGCCAGATCCGCGGCCGGATCGTCCACCCGCACGCCGCCCACGACATTCAGGAAGGCATCCATGGCGCCGACGGACAGCTGTAAGCGGTTTTCAAGCACGGCCAGCAAGAGGTTGAGCCGGTTGCGGTCTACGCCCTGAGCCTGGCGCTGCGAGGTCGGGTAAGCCGACGGATTAAGCAGCGCCTGTACTTCCACCAGCAAGGGCCGGGTACCCTCTATGGTGCAGGTAACCGCGGAGCCCGGTACATGCTCCGGACGGCCGGTCAGAAACGCCGCCGAAGCATTTTGGACCCCCTGCAGCCCTTCCTGGGTCATTTCAAAAATGCCCAGTTCATTGGTGGCGCCAAAACGATTTTTGGCTGACCGGAGCACTCTGAGGCTGCTGTTGGCTTCGCCTTCAAAATACAGTACGGTGTCCACCATATGCTCCAGCACCCGGGGGCCGGCCAGACTGCCGTCCTTGGTCACGTGACCTACCAGAACAATCGTGGTATTCAGGGCCTTGGCCAGGCGGAGCAGTCCCGCGGTCACATCCCGGACCTGACTGACCGTGCCGGGTGCAGAGCTGAGCGATTCAGAATAAACGGTTTGTATAGAATCCACAATACAAAGCTCGGGTCTGACTTTGATAATGGCCTCCGCAATGCGCTCAAACACGATCTCCGGCATCAGCTTGATGCCGCTGCCTTTAAGCTTCAGCCGTTCGGCGCGAAGTTTAACCTGCTGAGGACTTTCTTCCCCGTTCACATAAAGAACCGGCCGGGCAAACTGGCTGTGCGCCGCCACTTGCAGCAGAAGGGTTGATTTGCCGATTCCCGGATTGCCCCCCACCAGTACCAGGGAGCCCGGGACAAAGCCCTGCCCCAGCACGCGGTCCAGCTCCGCCAGACCGGAAGAAATCCGGCCTTGTGCTGACGCCTCCACCCCGTCCAGATCCAGCAGTGCTAAGCTACCGTCCGGGGCCCGGCCGGCCGGCGTAGCTTTGAGGCCGCCCGGGCCGGGGGCCTGAGCCGCCCGTCCGGCGTCCTCCAGCAAGCCGCTGAGCCAGCCGGAAGCCACGCCGGCCGGGATGGCGTTGCCGGTAGCGGACGCAGGCTGACGCCGCTGTTCGACAAAACTGTTCCAGGCCCCGCAATTGGGGCAGCGCCCCAGCCAGCCGGAGCTTTCATGACCGCATTCGCTGCAGAAAAAAACCGTCTTGCTCTTAGCCATGCAACGGCTCCTCTTCCGGCGGATCAAAATCCAGACTGACCGGGCAATGGTCACTGCCCATCACCTCGCTGAGGATGGCGGCATCCCGGACCCAGGGAGTTAAGCGCTGGGAGACAATAAAATAATCAATTCTCCAGCCGGCATTGCGCTGGCGGGCGGCGGTGCGGTAGGACCACCAGGAGTAGGCATCTTTTTGCTCCGGGTATAAAAAGCGAAAGGTATCCACAAAACCCGCATCCAGCAGCGCGCTGAATTTGGCCCGTTCTTCATCACTGAAGCCGGCGCTCAGATGGTTAGTATCGGGATTTTTCAGGTCAATTTCCTCATGAGCCACATTCAGATCCCCGCAGAGAACCACCGGTTTACCGGCGTCCAGGCCGCAGAGGAAATCGCGGAAGCAATCCTCCCAGGTTTCCCGATAAGGCAGGCGCAGCAAACCATCCTTTGAATTGGGAGTATAGCAGGTAATCAGGTAAAACCCGGGATACTCCAGGGTAATAACCCGGCCTTCCGTGTCATGCTCCGGCAGGCCTATGCCATAACGGACACTTACCGGCTCCTGCCGGGTAAAAATGGCCGTGCCGGAATAGCCTTTGCGCTCCGCGTAGTTCCAGTACTGATAGTAGCCTGGCAGATCCAGCTCTACCTGTCCGGCCTGCAGTTTAGTTTCCTGAAGGCATACGGCATCCGCCCCAAAAGCCTGCAGCTGTTCCATAAAGCCTTTTTTGAGGACGGCGCGCAGGCCGTTGACATTCCATGAAATAAAGCGCATATAAGGTTCTCCTTAAATTAATCTGCTCCGGCGAAGGGCTCACCGGACCGGGCACCGCTGGCCGCGCCGCCGGGAGCGCGGGACCTGAGGTCAGGCTCTGGTTCCGGCAAACGGATCGTCAGGCAGCAAAAGCAGGCCATGCCCTCCCCTGACCCGGCTGCGCTGAGGCCTTCCCCACTGGTGGCCGTCAGGCCAATCTGCGCGGGTCTCAGCCCCAGCAGCTCAGCCAGTTTGGTCCGGATCCGGTCAATATGGGGCGCCAGCCTGGGACGGCTGGCCTCAAGAGTGAGCGAACAGTGCCAAAGACTGGCCTGAGACTGACTGCCGGCCGCCAGGTCCTCCAGGGCCATCTGTAAATAAACCCGGCTGTCTTTCAGGCCCCGGCGGCAGGCGGCATCCGCCCTCGCCCCCAGGATGTTCAGGCCGGTATAACCTGAAATAGCATTGGTAACCGCATGCAGGATCACATCCGCGTCACTGTTGCCGTCCAGGCCCGGGCTGTCCGGGATCAGGCAGCCGCCCAGCATCAGGGGCCGGGCCGGATCCGCGGAAAAGCGGTGGCTGTCCTGACCGATCACGCTGATATACTGATAACCCATAGCTGCTTCCCCGCCTTAAGATTGCGCCGCCAACAGCTCATTCAGCGTGCTGTTCAGCTGGGCGCGGCTGCTGCTGTCCAGACCATAAAATCTCAGTTTGATCTGGCTTGCCTCGACGATAAAAAAAGCCGGATATTCTTCCACGGAAAACTGCGCTAAAAAGCTGTCTGAGCTGCTTTTTTGCGCCAGTATCACCAACACCTGATCTCCCCAGTTTTCCGCCTGCTGCTCCATGTAAGGAATAACTGTGCTGGCAGAGCTAAGGCCGGTATCATAGACTGCCAGTAAAATCGGGCTATCCGTGTGGGAAACCGTGGCCTCCAGATCTGAGATCTCATGATACACCACCCCTTCACCTTCATCATCCGTTAAGGACTCATAGCGGAGCGCGGCAATCTCAGCATTATAGTTTTCCTCACCCCAGCGAGTTTCTGCCTCTGTCGTATCACTCTGACCGCTCACAGCCTGATTATCCGTGAGCGCCGCCTGGTCTGTCGTCTGGCGGCTGCAGCCGCTGACTAAGGCCGCAGCAATAAATAAGGCCAGACCAAACCAAAGCCAGGACGCAGACTGGCCCGGGCCCGCGGCGGGCCTGTTACCCCGGGCGCGCCGCGGGCTCCGGCCGGGCTGCCGCCACCGGCCGGTTTGCCGCCCTCGCCTCAAGTCCATGAAAATCTCCGGGTGATAGCCCGGACCGTCCCTTGTAAAACCGGTTCAGGCAAATACTCCACCCGCCCGGCATCCGCCAGGCCGGCATAGGCCGGATTGAGGGGCAGCTCATCCAGTAACTGTGTGTCCAGCTTCTGGGCCGCGGCGGCAGTTTTGCCCTCCCCAAACGGATAGCTTTTTTCACCGCAGTGCGGGCAGTTAAAATAGCTCATGTTTTCCACCAGGCCTAACAAGGGCACTTTCATGACGGAGGCCATTTTGGCGGCCTTAGCTACGATCATACTGACCAGATCCTGAGGCGTGGCCACCATAAGCAAGCCCTCCACAGGCAGGGACTGAAACACCGTCAGCGGAACATCACCGGTGCCGGGCGGCATGTCAATCAGCATGAGGTCGACATGATCCCACCAGACCTCACTCCAAAACTGCTGGATAGCGCCGGTAATCATGGGGCCGCGCCAGACCACCGGCGCGGTCGGGTCTTTAAGCATCAGGTTGACCGACATGACCTGAATACCGGTGGCGGTCACGGCCGGCCGGATCAGTTTATCCGCCATCCCGCCCACCTGGGTCAGGCCCAAAGCCTGAGGAATGGACGGTCCGGTCATATCAGCGTCCAGAATTGCCGTCCTGAGGCCCTGCCGCTGCAGCATGACCGCCAGCGAGGTTGTGACAAAAGACTTACCCACCCCGCCTTTGCCGCTGGCCACCGCGACGACATGGCGAACACGGGAAGCCGGATTCAATTCAAATTTAGGGAATGTGTGGTCCATAACGTATCTTGCTCCTTTATCAGTCATCCGCGTTCAGCGCGCTTAGCTGGCTGTTACTGCATCTAATTATAGCAGGAACCGGCCGGCTAAGCCGGCCGGTTCCTGCCCTGAGCGCTAAGCAGGTGGCATCCGCCCGCTCAGGCCGGGACTTCAGCTGCCTGACGACAGGCAAAAACATAGAAGCCCTTTTGTTTGGCCAGCAGGTCACAACCGGCAAACGTCTCCTCCAGTTTGCGCCAGGCAGAGGGCGCGCCCTGTTTTTTGCCAATGACCACATACAGCGTGCCGCCCGGGTTAAGGGCCGCGGCGGCGCCGTCAAAAAAGCGATACACCACCGCTTTGCCGGCACGAATCGGCGGATTAGTTACGATTAAATCAAAACGGCGCCCGGCCAGTTGCTGCCAGCCGTCTGAATCCACCACCTCCGCATAGCGGATGCCGTTCTCAGCCAGATTTTGCCGGGTCAGATCCAAAGCCCGGTGATTAACATCTGACAGGGTCAGTTCCAGCTGCGGAAAGAGGCGCTTTAAGGTCACCCCCAGGACCCCGATCCCGCAGCCCAGATCCAGCAGACTCCCCGCGGCCGGGGAGCGCCGGTCTCTCAAATCTTTAATGACCGTTTTCAGCAGCAAGGCTGAACCAAAGTCCAAACTGCGGCTGGAAAAAACGCCCCGGTCGGAATGAAAGGTAAACTGCCGGCCTTCGGCACTGAGCTGATAGCTGGTGGGCTGAGAGGCTGCCGCCGGATCCGGCGAGAAATATTGCTGGGTCATAACTGTCTCCTTGTTCGTTATCGTTTGACGGCCGGCCGGGCCAAATTCGCGCTCAGGTCTGCCGCTCAAAAATCCGGCTCTTTTGCAGGGCGTCCAGCAAGGGCAGCCCAATCAGATAGAGCACGCCTGCTTCGCCCAGGCCTACGGTTACCACCGACAAAGCCACCGCGCCGGGGCCGACCTGCTCAAGCAGCAAAAAAGGTAAATAAGAACCTACAATCAGCATATTACAAAGGATCGTGGGCAGCGGCAGCAGGAGTCGCTTTTTTTGCCAGGGGTGGCGGCTGGCCCCGTCGGTCTGCAGCAATTGTCTGCCCAGCCGCCTGGTCCATAAGCCGGCCAGCAAAGTGGCCAGCGTGCCGCCCACAATATCCACCGGGCCCAGATTGCCCGGATTAAGCAGGTTAGCTAAGAAGCAGCCTAGACTCACGCCGATGACGCCGGCCGGCGAAAGCGCCGGAATCAAGGTAAAGGCCTCCGCCACTCTGAACTGAACGCTGCTAAAGCTGATCGGTGCCAGCAACAGCGACACGGCCAGATAGAGGCCCGCGATGACGCCTGACAGCGTCAGGGTCCGTAACCAATTTTGATGTTTATTCATGTTTTCCTTTCAGGTGAAGAACAGTCACCCTACTGACTCTGACACCGGATGCGGAGGGCTTGCTGCCTGTTAGACCACAAGGTGCATCGGACCCTATCCCGCGGTGTATCCTTTCTGCTGTACGCCTGACCCATAACTGAAGCCTGGAACAAACGTTAAAGCTGCTGCCCCGGCCGCGGCTCAGGACTCCGGCTCAGTCTGAGCGGTATCAGCTGAACCTTGCCGGCGCCGGCGGTGCCGGGAGGCTTGATGCGGCTCAAAAACAGTGAGCAGGAGCAGCAGAAATAAAGCTGTCGCCCCGATCCCGGTAAAAAAGCCGATCACGCTGCCCCAGTTGCCCTGCCAAAAATACAGTAAGGGCAGCAAGAGGTTTGCCGCGCTGCAAAGCATAAAGCCCCAGGCTGCCAGGCGGCTGGCCGGATTCAGCTCCCGGGCAGCGTTGGCCTTAACCGGCCGGTGCCCGGATGGAAAGAGATTATGCCGCCCCAGGCGGATCCACAGTCCCACTGCCAGCAGAGCGATAGCCAGTACCTCCTGAAGCAGCATAAGCATATACGGATATTCCATAGTTGACCTCCAGATGAATCTATACGATTATACTATTTTGACAGCCATTACGCAGCAACTGCTCGTCTTCAGGACAGTTAACTGCCAATTGTGTTAACGCAGGAGGCCTTTATGCCAGATTATCATTTAACCGCAGCAACCGCCCGGACGGACACTTTAAGTCAGCGCTCCCCCACACCCCGCCTCCTGCTGCTGGCCACAGGCGGCACCATCGCGTCTCAGACTTCAGCCAACGGGCTGGTCCCCACCATCAATATCGACGCCCTGCTGAAATATTGCCGTTCGGCACTGCAGCACTACGATGTCACCGCCCGCAGTATCCTGCAGCTGGACTCCTCCAATATCCAGCCGGAAGAATGGCGCCTCATCGCCGGGGCCATCGCCCGCGAAGCCTCGCACTACGACGGCATTGTCATCACGCACGGCACCGATACCATGGCTTATACAGCCAGCGCGCTCAGCTTTATGCTGCCCGGGATTACCATCCCGGTGGTTTTAACCGGGGCCCAGCTGCCCATCAGCCATCCCCTGTCAGACGCGACGGAAAATCTGGCTACTGCTCTGGCCATGGCGGCGCAGGGTCCGGCGGGCGTGTTTATTGCCTTTGACCGGCAGATCATCCTGGGCACCCGGGCGGTCAAGGTCCGGACCACAGACTTTCACGCCTTTGAAAGTATCAATTATCCGCTGATAGGCTATGTTAACGGTGATGGGCTGCAGACAAACCCTGCCCTGGCGCCGCGAAGCTCAGCGCCTTTCCGGCTGATGGACCAGCTGGATCCCGCCGTCTTTTTGCTCAAACTGACCCCGGGGCTCAACCCCGACTTTTTTGTCCTGCTGCAGCACCTGCAATATCGGGCTTTAGTGATAGAAGCCTTTGGTATAGGCGGCATCCACTATCTCCACCGGGATTTGCTGGAAGGCATCAGTCAGATTATCGCGCAGGGTATTGTAGTGGTGGTCACCAGCCAGTGCCTTTATGAGCGGTCGGACTTTTCCCGCTATGAAACCGGCCAAAGAGTCCTGGATTCAGGAGCGATTCCCGCGTTTGACATGACCTCCGAAGCTTGTGTAACCAAACTGATCTGGATATTAGGTCAGACCCGGGATCCCGGGCAGGTTGGACGCTGGTTCAGGCAAAATCTGGCCGGAGAACTGGCCGGTCCGCTCACGGAGCCGGCTCATTGGGGTCAGGAAAACTGAGCTGCCGGCCAGAATTTCCGGCTTTATTCCGGAAACAGCAGGGGCTCCAGCTGGCCGAACAGCTTGCCAATGGATTCCCGGAACACCAGATCCGCGCTTTGATCCGCCACCGTCGGATCCCGGTTAATCAGCACCAGCCGGCCCTGCTGGCGGTAATCCAAAAGGCTGGCCGCCGGATAGACCGTCAGCGAGGTTCCGCCGATAATAATCAAATCACTGGCTAGAATCTCCCGCAAAGCCGCGGTCATTTTGCTCTGATTGAGACTTTCTTCATACAAAACGATATCCGGCCGCAGCATGCCGCCGCAGGCCGTGCCGTCCGGACGTCGGGCTTCACAGTACGGCACGCCGCTTTGACCGCGCACATAAGCTTCATCATATACATGCCCGCAGCGCTGGCAGCTAAAGCTCAGCCCGCTGCCGTGCAGCTCAATAACCCGTTTGCTGCCGGCGGCCTGATGCAGGCCATCCACATTCTGAGTAATAACACAGGCCAGCAAGCCCGCTTTTTCCATCCGGGCCAGAACCCGGTGCGCGGTATTGGGCCTGATATCGTCCAGCAAAAAGTACTTGCGGTAGAAATCATAAAAAGCCCGGGGCTGACTGTTCATAAAACGCGGGGTTAAAATATCCGGACCGCTTTGTTCCTGACTGTAAATACCCTGAGCACTGCGGAAATCAGGCACGCCGGACTCTGTGGAAACCCCGGCCCCGCCAAAAAAGACCACATGACGGGCGGCCTTGATCCACTCGGCCAGCATTGCCACGGCGTTATTAGGTTTATGTTTATCTTGAATTCCCGGTCTGGTCATATCTGCACCTCCCACCGGCTGTCATCAAAAATCAGGGACCGGCAGTCTCAGCGATTCTGCGCCGGTCACTGTTATAGCGAACAGTATCCACCGCCTGCTGCCAGCGCGCCAGTTCATAGCTCCGCTGCCGGCGGTCCATCCGCGGCTTAAACTCCCGCTCCGTATGCCAGGCCTGCGACAGCTCATCCAGACTGTTCCAGAAGCCGGTGCAAAGGCCGGCCAGATAGGCGACGCCTAAAGCAGAGGTTTCCAAAACGGACGAGCGCTGAATGGTCAGGCCCAGGATATCCGCCTGAAACTGCAGCATCAAATCACTGCGGCTCACCCCGCCGTCCACTCTGAGGGTCCGCAGCGGCTGCTGACTGTCAGCCGCCATGGCCAGACAGACATCAGCGGACTGAAAGGCAATGGCCTCCAGGGCGGCCCGGCAGATATGCGCTTTATTGCTGCCCCGCGTCAGTCCCATCAATACGCCACGGGCATTCATGTCCCAATAAGGGGCGCCCAGGCCGGTAAAGGACGGAACCAGGGCCACCCCGGCGCTGTCCGGCACAGAAGCCGCCAGCACATCACAGTCATGCGCCGTGCCGATCAGGCCGAGTTCATCCCGGAGCCATTGAATGGTGGAACCACAGTTAAAGACACTGCCCTCTAGAGCATAGTTGACCGGAAACTGGCGCGTGGCGCCCTGATCCGGATCCAGCTGCCAGGCCACGGTCGTAACCAGGCGGTGGGTACTGGGTACCGCCACTTTACCGGTCTGCATCAGGATAAAGCCGCCGGTCCCGTAAGTATTTTTAACCATGCCCGGCTCAAAACAGGCTTGACCAAACAGCGCCGCCATCTGATCACCGGCCACCCCGGCTATCGGCACCGGCTTCATCCTGCTGCCCTGGCCTTCAAGCAAGTCCGCGGTCAGCAGTTCCTGGCTGTTCAGCCAGGCCGCAATGCCGCTGCTGGGTTTTACCTCCGGCAGCAGCCTGGCCGGAATATCCAACAGTTGCAGCAGCCAGGGATCCCAAGCCAGCTCATGTATATTAAACAACATTGTCCGGGCAGCGTTAGTGACATCCGTCACATGACTGCGGCCGCCACTAAGTTTCCAGATCAGCCAGCTGTCTATCGTCCCCGCTAAAAGTTCGCCCCGCCTGGCGCGTTCCCGGCCTTCCGGCAGGCGGTCCAGGATCCAGGCCAGCTTAGTGGCGCTAAAATACGCGTCCAGCTCCAGGCCCGTGCGACGGACGATCTCCGCCTGACAGCCGCGCGCTCTCAGGTGCTCGCACATATCCTGCGTGCGCCGGCACTGCCACACAATCGCTTTGGAGACCGGCTCGCCGGTACCGGCATCCCAAACCACCACCGTTTCCCGCTGGTTGGTCAGACCAATAGCCGCTATCTGCGGCCAGCCCAGGCCGCTTTGCCGCAGCAGATTGCGGCAGACGGAAACCACACTGGACCAGATTTCTTCTGCATCGTGCTCTACCCAGCCGGCCTGGGGGTAATATTGCGTGATAGCCAGCTGCTGTTGGCTGACCGGCCTGCCGTCATGGTCAAACAAAATGGCCCGGCTGGAGGTCGTCCCCTGATCAATCGCCAGTATATAAGGTTTTTCCCGGTCGGTCTGAAGGGCCGGTATCTGCTGTGGCATGAAGTTTACCTCCGGAACAGATCCTGTCTGCTTAACAAAATCCATTAATATCTTAATCTATCTTACTCTACCACAGGCAAAATTCATCTGCTACACTGGTCATGGCTGCAACCCCCGGGTCAGCCGGCCGGCTGTCCGCACAAGCCGGGCGGCCCCGGGGTGGTAATGACAGCCTGGGGATAAGGACAATATCACGGTATAGCCTGACCCTGAAAAAGGAGTGCTTATGTATGATTGTACAATTATCGGCTGCGGCATAACGGGAGCGGCCGCCGCTTATCTGTTGTCACATTATAGTCTCAGGCTCCTGATGCTGGAGGCGGCCAATGATGTGGCCAATGGTTCAACCAAAGCCAACAGCGCTATTTTACATGCGGGTTTTGACCCTGAACCTGGCAGCCTGATGGCCCGCGCCAATGTCCGCGGGGTGGAGATGGCGGCAGAAATCTGCCGCCGGCTGGACGTGCCCAGGCTTAACTGCGGCGCCCTGGTCCTGGCCTTCAGCCCGGATGATCAGCATACCATCCGGGAGCTTTATGCCCGCGGCCTGGCTAACGGCGTCCCCGGCCTCAGGCTGCTGTCTGCCCAGGAGGCCCGGCAGTCGGAGCCTTATCTGGCCGACACAGTGACCGGCGCCCTGCTGGCGCCGTCGTCTTCGATTGTCGATCCATGGGAATACGCCCTGGCTATGGCTGAAACCGCGGTAAAAAACGGGCTGGCCTTAGGCTTAGGCCGGGCCGTCCGCCGGATTGTCCGGCCGGACAGCCCTTCCGGGAAAGACTATTTTGAGCTGACAGACAGTCAGGGGCAAAGCTATCAGAGCCGCTTTGTTATCAATGCCGCCGGTGTCCACAGCGATCAGGTCCACGCCATGATAGGCGGGCATAATTTTCACATTCATCCTGTACGGGGGCAGTACTTTTTGCTGGATAAAAACGCCGGCCGTACCTGCAGCCATACCTTGTTTCAGTGTCCCACGGCAGCGGGTAAAGGGGTCCTGGTTTCCCCCACCGTGCACGGCAATCTAATCATCGGTCCGGATGCAGAAGCTGTGGCGGATCCTGACAATACCGCTACCACTGCGGAAGCACTTGAGTATGTACGGCGCATGGCGCTCAGGTCACTGAACAATATTCCTTTTGGTGAAAATATCCGCAATTTTGCCGGGGTCAGGGCACAGTCTGACCGCCCGGATTTTATTGTGGAAGCCTCGCCGCAAAGCTCCCGCTTCATCAATCTTGCCGGCATCAAATCGCCCGGCCTGTCTGCCGCTCCGGCTTTAGCCGAGATGGCGCTGGACTTGCTGGCGCAGGCAGGGCTTCCCCTGAAGCGCCGGTCTGATTACGATGACAGCCGCCGGCGCACCCGGTTTCGTTATCTGACGCCAGCGCAGCAAAGTGAGCTGATTGCCGCGGACCCCCGTTACGGCCATGTGGTGTGCCGCTGTGAAACCATTACGGAGGGCGAAATTGTCGCAGCGCTGCACGGACCGATTCCCCCCCGTTCGCTGGATGCGGTCAAGCGGCACTGCAACGCCGGCAGCGGTCGCTGTCAGGGTAGCTTTTGCGGCCCCCGGATTCATGAGATAATTGCGCGGGAACTGGGTTTGCCCTATGAAGCGGTGACTCAGAACGACGCCGGCAGCTACATTGTGACAGCGCCGACCAAGGGGACCGGCAGCAAAGGAGTGACGGCATGCTAAAGACGGTCAAACAGCTGCGGGATTGCTATGACGTATTGATTATCGGCGGGGGTCCTGCCGGGCTGGCGGCTGCCCGGGCCGCCTGGGACGGCGGCGCGCGCCAGGTACTGATCATCGAGCGCGACAGCGCGCCCGGCGGGATCCTTAACCAATGCATTCATAACGGTTTCGGGCTGCACTACTTTCATGAGGAACTGACCGGACCGGAATATGCCGGCCGCTGCCTGGATGAACTGGCTGACACTGAGGTGGAGCTGCTGCTTAATACCATGGTTTTAAGTTTGGATGAACTGCCGCAGGAGCCGGGGCGGGAAGCGCTGGGCGGGCTGCTGCCTGAGCCGGTCCTGGCAACCCTGAATCCTGACCCTCTGACCGGACACCCTGCCCACCGCGTATTTGCAGCCAGCCCTGAATGGGGCAGTATCTGCCTTAAAAGCCGGGCGGTCATTTTAGCGATGGGCTGCCGGGAGCGCAGTCGCGGCGCGATCCGGATTCCCGGCACCCGACCTGCCGGAGTACTGACCGCCGGGGCGGCGCAGCGCTATGTTAATCTTGAGGGCTGGCAGATCGGCCGCCGGGTCGTCATTTTGGGTTCAGGAGATATTGGCCTGATTATGGCCCGCCGCCTGACCCTGGAAGGCGCCAAAGTCCTGGCCTGTGTGGAATTGATGCCCTATTCAAGTGGTTTGCGGCGGAATCTGGTTCAGTGCCTGGATGACTTTGGCATTCCGCTGCTGCTCAGCCATACGGTCACGGAGATACGCGGCCGCCGGAGAGTGACAGGCGTCACCGTCTGCCAGGTTGATACCAGCCGGCAGCCGGTTGCGGGGACGGAACAAGACTTTGATTGCGATACCCTGCTGCTGTCCGTGGGCCTGCTGCCGGAAAATGAGCTGACCCGGGCCGCTCACATTCCGCTGGATCCACGCACCCGCGGCGCTTATGTCTATGAAAACATGGAGACCGCTTCTGCCGGCGTTTTTGCCTGCGGTAATGTTGCGCATGTGCATGATCTGGTGGATTATGTATCTGAGGAAAGCCAACGGGCAGGACAGGCAGCCGCGGCTTATGCCCGGGGTCAGGGGATCAGCGGCCGCGCCATTCCGATTCAGCACGGCACTGGCATCGGGTACACCGTACCGCAATCTATCCATGTAGATGCGGCAGGAACCGGCCAGCGTGACCCGGCAGCCGCGATTAACCTGTTTTTCAGGGTCACCCGGCCACAGGAACACGTCAGCATCGCGCTTTATGACGGAGACAGTTGTCTGAAGCGCTGGCCCAGGCTGCGCGTCGCTCCCGGGGAAATGGAACGCCTCCAGTTGCCTCCGGCGCTGCTGCATGGCTGCGGCAGCGGCAGCCTGACCTTAGCCTTAGAACACGCAGCCCCCGAGGAGGCAGGAAAAAATGATTGAACAGCAAACCGGTCAGTCCGCTGAAACCAGAGCGCTGGTTTGTATTATTTGTCCGCGAGGCTGCCAGCTAAGCGTGAGTAAGAACCCGGACGGCAGTCTGACGGTGCGAGGCAACGCCTGCCCCCGAGGGCAGACTTACGCCGTCAGGGAGCTGACCGCGCCCAGCCGGACCCTGACGACGACCGTCCGGATCAGGGGGGCCGCTCTGCCGGTGGTACCGGTTAAGTCACAGGCAGAAATCCCTAAAGCCAAGCTGTCTGAAGCCATGCAGCAGGCCGCTTTGCTGGTGTTGACCGCGCCGGTTAAGCGCGGCAGCGTCGCTTTGGCTGACTTGGCCGGTACCGGTATCCCGCTGATTGTGACCCGGGATATGGAACGAGTATAATCAGTTGGTACCACAGGTGCCAGCTTCCAGCAGCGGGCCACAGCTTAACGGAGGTTTTTTATGAACGAACAGACAGACCAGCAGTCAGGCGGAACAGTTCCGCCTGAGCAAAACCGCAGCAGCGGCAGCGGCTACGACCAGACGCCGCCGGAAAACAACAGTTACGGCAGCGGCTACGGCCAGACGCCGCCGGAAAACAACAGTTACGGCAGCGGCTACGGCCAGACGCCGCCGAAAAACAACAGTTACGGCAGCGGCTACGGCCAGGCGCCGCCGGAAAACCGCGCTTACGGCTATGGCTCCGGCCAGGCCGCCGCCGGAAATACCCCGCCCTACCAGGGGCCGCCGTCTGCAGATCCGGTCCTGGTCATGGGCTATCCCGGCGGAGAACGCCGCTACGTCAGACTGGCCTCCCGCGGCCGCAGGATCGGCGCCGCGATCATCGACCGGATTTTGGCCGGGATCCCCGTTACAATTATCTCTGTCATCCTCCTCTTCCGGCTGCTGGTTCCCCTGCTGAGCTACAGCAGTTCCTTCAGCCCGTACAATTATCAAAACCAGGCGGCTGACCCGTCAGCCTATTCCCTGACCAGTCAGGCAGCAGCGGCCGGCGCCGGGGCGGCGGCTCAGCCAGCGAGCTCCTACGACCCCTATGAGTATGATTTTGATGATCTGTATCCGGATACCGATGACGGCAGTGATAATCTTTATGCCTACCTGGGCAGCGATGTCTTCGTTATCCTGCTGAAGTATATCTTCCAGATTACCTTGTGGTCCTGGGGGATTTGCCTGATCTTCTACGTCTTGATCCCGCTGTTTACCGGGGGGCGTACCCTGGGCAAGCTGATGTTAAACCTTCGCCCGGTCAAGGCCCGGGGGCAGCTGCTCACCCACGGCGGTATTCTGGGCCGCCAGTTGTTAATGCTGATTTTAGCAGCTTTTGTGGATCTGATCTCCCTGCTGACCATTCTCTTCACCGCAAAATACCAGGCTTTGCACGATTTTATTTGTGATACAGTTGTCATTGACGAGCGACCGTTTTAAAGCGTCGCTCAATCATCAGGAAAGGAAAAGGAAATACGATGAAACAGTGGCCTTTAGGCATTCAGATTTACAATCTGCGGCAGGAGGCAGAGCAAGACTTTGCCGGGACCATGCAGGCCGTCGCCCGGATGGGGTGGGATTTTGTCGAACTGGCCGGGCTGTATGGCCTGCCCGCGGCGGAAGTCAGCCGGATCCTGGCCGCTAATGGTCTGAAAGCTCGTTCTGCTCATGTGCCGTTTGCGGAGATGAAGGCCGACCTGGCCCAAGTCATTCGCGATTACCAGACTATTGGCTGTGACTATATTGCGATTCCTTATTTGCCTGACGACCTGCGGCCGCTGACCCCGGGCTATCAGACGGTGCTGGATTATATCCCCGTCATTGCACAGGCCGTCAATCAGGCTGGTATGAAGCTGCTTTATCATAACCATGATTTTGAATTTGTCCGGCTGCCGGACGGCCGTTATGCCTTAGACAGTCTCTATGCCGCTTTCAGTCCCCGGCAGCTTCAAATGGAAGGTGACACCTGCTGGTTTCGCGTAGCGGGAGTTGACCCGGCGGCCTATCTGCGGCAATACAGCGGTCGGGTGCCCCTGGTACACCTGAAAGATTTTTACAAAGAAGGTCAGGCCAGCAATATGTATGAGCTTATTGGCACTAAGGTCAGCCGCCAGGCGGACAAGACCGGTCATTTTGAGTTCCGGCCGCTGGGTCAGGGTCAGCAGGACTTTCCGGCGATCCTGGCGGCGGCAGAAGCGGCCGGCAGCCAGGCCTTAATCTATGAGCAGGATCAGTGTTATCAGCTGCCCCCGCTGGAAGCCGCGCGGCAAAGCCTGGCGTATCTGCACAGCCTGGGACTGTAAGGTCGCGCCGACTGGTTTTAGTTGTCCTGGCTACCAAACGTTCCGCCTGTCGCGCCACTTGGTAACCTCAGCCTGGTCCTTTGCGGCCAGGCTTTTTTATGATGAAACAAAGTTCAGAAAGGGTCTTGGTGTTATAGAGATATACAATAGTAAGATTTTAGCCATTGCAGATATGCCTGACGGGGTACGCCGCTTTGATCTGGCCATACCGCCGCAGGTTCAAAGCTGGGAGCCAGGCGCGCATACCCATGTGGCGCTGCCGGATTTTATGCAAAAGGAGGGACCGATCCGGGATTTAGTCCGGCACATGTCCATCTGCACGCTGCCTGAAGAAGGCCGCCTTTCTTTTGTCACCCGAATTAACCGCCAGCCTACGGTGTTTAAAACGCGATTATTTCAGGCCAAACCCGGAGATACGCTGGCTTTGTTAAAAATCGGGTCCTGCCTGCCGCTGGCGCGCGATGGCCGGCCGCTGGTCATGCTGACCATGGGGCTGGCCGCGGCCACCATCCGCCCGTTGCTGCTGGCAGCCAGCCGCAACGCCCAGGGCATTCCGGATATAATCAGCCTGACCACCGCCGCGCGCCGGCCATTTGTTTTTGAAGACGAACTGACTGAGCTTCGGCTTAACGGCAACAAGCTGGATATAGAGGCGCTGCCAGGGCGGGCGGCCTTACGCGAACGTCTGGCCCTGCTGCCCCAGTTGCCGTCAG
>JAQWFM010000032.1 GCA_028704415.1 Oscillospiraceae bacterium
ACTCGCAGGAAAGCAGCAAAAAAAGGATTGGTTATGCCGCGTACGCATAAACAAATATTGCGGGAGGTACTGCGCTTAAGCTGCTGAGCGTTGGCATTGGGTACATAGTGGCAGCTGGCTACAGCAGCCAGGACTTTGCGGCGGGTCTCCGCGGATACCTTACCCGCCTGATTCAAGACCCGGGAAACGGTAGCCGTACTCACCCCGGCTTGTTGAGCGACGTCTTTGATACTGGCAGTCATCTTGGACCTACCTCCTCTGGGTGTTTGCTCCGGTCAGGCTTCAGGGACGGATCGCCACAGGTGCCTGACCAGGATTCTGCTCGGGGCAATCCCTGCCTGCTGCGGTCGCGATACTAAAAGGGGCGGATGAAAACCTCCATCCACCCCCGGCCGAGTTACTTAACGGCCTGCTCAGTTACCAGCTTTAAAAGCCTCATACTGAGTTTTGACTTCCTCAATTACCTTCTCGACACCAGCGTCCTTAAGCTGCTGGCGGTAGTCTTCTACAGCAGTCTTGACGTCATCCTGAGTTTTGCCCAGCATGAGCTGTGTGCCCAGGTTAGCGTTAACGTTAGCAATGGAGGACAATTCAGTGGAAACGTTGGCCGGATCAAAGGTAAATCCGGCAAACGGTGAGTCAATGGCAGTTTCTTTCCACTCATTAATTAAATCATAGCGCACCGGGTCTTCAGAAGCCAGAGGGATATTCAGTGCGTCATTCCTGAGGGACCAGGCTGAAACGCCATAGGCATCGGTTTGATCGTTGTAGCTCGCGGGTTTTTGTACTTTTCCGTCTGCAATTTCATACTGCCGGCCTTCAATACCGTACTGCAGCAGGTCATAGTAGGACTCATCGGTCATAAACTTTTCAATCACTTTCAGGGCACGGACCGGGTGCTCAGAGGTCACGGAAATAGCGGTAGTATTGTCCACTCCAGGTTTTTTGACAATCTTGCCGTTATCCACTGCCGGACTCCACCAGTCAACATAGACCCCAGGCAGAGACGTTTCCTCCGCGCCATAGTTACCGGTCCAATCCGGCATATGGGTAATAAAGCCGGCGGATATGCCATTCAGCAGATTATCCTTGGCACTAGTCTGCGCAGCCATAATATCCTGCGGCCAGAAGCCTTGATCCGCCCAGTCTTTCATCTTTTCTGCCCAGGCCTCAAACTCATCCGTAAAAGCCGGGTCAATAATATCAGAGGCAGTCTCATCCGTGGCCACCAAAAATAGCTGATCTTCAGGAATACCAGGCGCGGTCAGCCAGCTATCAGTTGAGCCCACAAACATCCGGTACAAATTGATAGCATCGGTGGTATTACCATTGAGCGGGGCAAAATCTTCGTTGGCCACCACCGCCTGCATATAGGCCTCCATGCTATCCAGCGAATCGATCTTGCTAAGTCCGTACTTTTCCAGCAAGTCACTGCGATAAGCAAAGCCGTAGGGGGTAAACTCAGAATACAAAGTGGGAACACCGTAAATCCGACCTTTATAGGCTGCAGTATCCCAGGTTTCTTGCGGAATGGTGGACTTTAAAGTTGGTACCGCGTCCAGATCATCGGTAATATCTACCAAAACGTCCTGGCCGGCCAAGGTAAAATAAGAAACTGCAGCACTGGGGGAGGCGTGAGTCAAATCAAAGCTCTCTCCTGAAGTGAAGAGCAGCGGATACTTGGTGCTCACATCAGACCAACCAATATATTTGATCTCCAAAGTGGCATTCAGATCTGCTTTCAGCTTTTCATTAATTTCAGCCAGCACGTCCTGGTTGGCAACGCCTTCATCACCCCACAGATAGTAAACTAAGTTAGCCTCCTCGGTCAGGTCATCACCATCAGTGGCAGGGGCGGCAGTCGTGGCACCGGTGTCACCGGCCGCTGTGGTCTGGCTGCCGGCAGAACCAGCAGTAGTGGCGCCGGCAGATCCGGTGCCGCTGCTGCAGGCAGCCAGCGGCAGGGCCAGCATAGCTGCGGCCAGGGACGCCGCAATCATACGATTTTTCATGGTATCTTCCTCCTCTTGAATGACCGTGGCTGACTTAAGGCCACAGCCTTTATATAGTCACGATCAGCCTTTAACAGCTCCGATCGTTAAGCCCGAAACAAAGTAGCGCTGTACAAAGGGATAAAACAAGATAACCGGTCCGGTTGCCATGACGGCGACAGCCATTTTAATCGACTGAGTCGGCAGCTTGGTGGTATCTATAGCAACCCCTTGCGCCAGCAGTTGCTGAATATTAGTTTGATTAATCATTTTTTGCAGATAATACTGCAAAGGGACTAAGGAATCTTTTGATATATAAAGCATGGCATTGTACCATTCATTCCAGAAGGCAATGGCAGTAAACAGTCCCACTGTAGCCAACGCCGGCACTGACAGCGGCATAAAGATCTGCCAGTAAATCCGGAAATCTCCGGCGCCATCTATGGTAGCGGATTCATACAATGAATCCGGGATGCTTTTTAAGAAGTTTCGCATCAGGAAAATTGACCAGGCACTGGCCAGACCCGGAAAGATCATGGCCCACAGGCTGTCTTTTAGTCCCAGATAACGAACATATAAAATATAGGTTGGGACCAGGCCGCCTGAAAACAGGGTTGTAAAGTAAATAAAGAACGAAAAGCCATTACGGTATTTGAAATCCTTACGATTCAGGACATAGCCGGCCATGGACATAATCAGCAGGCCCAACACCGTGCCGATGGCTGTAATCAGAATGGTTACCCGATAAGAACTGATTAACTTACGCGGATTGGTAAACAAAGTCTTATACGCCGCCACTGACCACTCCCTGGGAATTAACTTAAAGCCATCCCGGGCGATCTCATTTTCATTCATAAAAGATGAGGTAATCATCAGGATGAAGGGAAAGAGGCAGATCAGCGTCAGGAGAGTCAGGACCACATAAAAGGCTGTTTCCATGGCAATATCACTGTGGTTATAATGGCGACGGGTCACCTGGGATTTTTTCTTCATCTTTTCCTCCCCCTTAAAACAAAGCGTTTTCCGGATCCAGCTTGCGGACAATCGCATTAACGGTCAGGACCAGGATCAGGCCAAATACAGATTGATAAAGGCCGACCGCCGCGCTTTGTGAAAAATTGAACTGTCCGGAACCGGTCAGGCTGCGGAAAACAAAGGTATCAATGATGTCAGTCTGCGGATAAAGCACGGAATTGTTGCCAATCAAATTATAGAAAAGATCAAACGAACCACGCAGAACACCGCCCAGGCCAAACATGATCAGCATGATAAAGGTGGGCTTAAGCAAAGGCATGGTAATCAGCCTGATCCGCTGGCCGCGCGTCGCGCCGTCAATCATGGCGGCTTCATATATCTGCGTATCAATTCCGGTAATGGCCGCCAAATACACAATGACGCCATAACCCAGCCCGTGCCAAAGGTTAAACGCAACTATGATATATTTCCATACGCCGGGCGAGGTATAAAAGGAGAAGGGGTCTTGTCCCAAACCTTTCAAAATTGTATTTACAAAGCCTGAATTATAGTTGAAAAAGTTATAGGCAAAGGCGCCAACAATAACAAAGGAAATAAAATAGGGTAAAAGAATCATCGACTGACTGAGTTTACGAAAAAGCTTACTGCCAATCTCTGCCAGCATCACCGCTACAACAATTTGCAGAACATTACCCAGCAGCAAAAATACCAGGTTGTAAAGAATGGTATTTCTGGTTATCAGCCATAGTTGTCCGTTTTTAACCAAGAAGGCAAAATTTTGCAAGCCAACAAAGGGGCTGGCAAAAATACCCTTACGGACATTGTAATTAACAAAGGCAATATAAACCCCTGGCATGGGCAAGTACATGAATACAATTAAATAGAGTGTCGCCGGCAGGATCATAAGAAATAAAATCCAATGCTTACGAATCTCATAGGCCAGATTTTTGAAGGGATTGCCTGATTGTCCCGCCTGTTGGTTTAGGTATAACGCTTTATCATTGGCGGCAGCCATCTGTGTCTTCACCCTTATCTCCTCCTTAACACCAAAGATCCGGTTAACTGTAAATGGTGAGATATTGGGCCGGATTGGTGAACTATTTACGCAGTAAATAATGTAATCGTTTACATCTTTAACTACACATTGCTCAGGTACATCTTTCATTATATTTTGTGCCTATTATCAAGTCAATACGTATGTTACAAATTTTGTCAAAATTACAGCGTTTGTCTTTGTTAGATTCCCAGGTTCTTAAGTGTCCGTTTGTGCATTTTAGCAATAGTTTACCATTTTCCCGCTAAGACGCGACGTAACGCCGGGTATTTTATTGTAACCGTTTACATTTTCTCAATTTAGCATACATCCGCAAACAGGCTGAGCTAACAGCCGCTAAGCAAACTAAATCCACGGCTTAGTCATCCAAAACACCCTTGCTTAATACAAGTGAAATCGTATTATAAATGCAGTCGCCAACTCACCCTTAAAGTGGCAGGCTGCTCAAACCCAATTTGTCTGGAGGTATTTATATGACACGTTGCTATGCCCACCGCGGTTTCAGTGGGGTTTACCCGGAGAACTCTCTGCTGGCGTTTCAAACCGCTATAGCTACAGGTTGTGATGGGATTGAACTGGACGTTCAGTTGACTCGTGATGCGGTCCCGGTCGTCATTCATGACGAAACAGTGGATCGGGTTACTAATGGAAAAGGCCAGGTTAAGGACCTGACCTTAGCGCAGCTTAAGCAACTACTGATCCACGCCACTGATCTAAGTCAGGAGCAACCTCAGCAGATTCCTACCCTAGAAGCTTATTTTGAACTGGTTAAGCATCAGCCTGTTATGACCAATATTGAGCTGAAAAACAGCAGTTGGTATTACGAATATATGGAACAGGACGTCATCAACCTGGTTCGCCGTTATGAGCTAAGCGACCGGATTATCTTTTCCAGTTTTAACCATGCCTCCATGCTGCTGTGCCATGAGCTGGCACCGGATATCCCCACAGCGCTGCTGACTGATCAGCCCAGCTTAGGCAATATTGCGGCATTTGCGCAAGCCTTGGGATGCAGCTACCTGCATCCCTATTACCCTAGCGTAGATGAGGCCTTACTGACCAGCTGCCATGACCGCGGTATTGGGGTCAATACCTGGACCGTCAATCAAGCCGCAGATATGGCGCGGTTGCAGGCACTGGGCGTTGATGGTCTGATCACCAATTATCCGGATTTGGCTTTGACGGTCCTAAGGTCCCGGTAATCAGCCTATTTGCAGCTTAACAATGGTATCCGGAACCGACGGTAAATTAGCCGGCAAGCTGAGGTTTAGCCTGCCCTGCGCAACCGTTGCTACAAGCTCTGGTCCATGCAGCAATGCGGCCTGCCGCAGCCTGAGGTTTGCCGGCCAGTTTAGCGTTTGGCCGGCAAACCGCTGTGGATCCAGGATATGTAGATAAATGGCATCCTGACTCATCACACTGCCAAATACATCTTCGACCGGCTCCCAAATACCCGCCCTGGTCTGATAGACGGCTTCGCCATTTTGATCCAGCCACTGCCCCAGCTGCCTCAACAAAGTGACGGCTGGCTCAGGTACCCGTCCATCAGGATCTGGCCCGACATTGAGGATCAAATTACCGTCACGGCAAATCGTATCAATTAAGCGGCGCAATAGCTGGTTCAGATTCATGTATTGATCCTGCGGCCGGTAACCCCAGGCCGTTGACACCGAAAAGCACTTTTCCCAAGGATAAGGCCGGATAGGGCCGGTCACCGCATCCGGCCCTTCTTCACACTGAAAATCACCTTTATAGCCGCTGCGAGGCGTAAATAACATCCCCGGATTGCTCGCCCGCAGCTGCCGGCAAAGGGTCAGAGGATCCCACAACCAGGCAGCATCCGCATCCGTTCCTTGATGAGCCAGCCAGCCGCCGTCAAACCACAGGATAGGTACCGGCCCGTAGCGCTGCGTCAGCTCCTGCAATTGGGCGTACATCTGTTGTTTCATGGCTTGAGCGCTCTCCGGCTGCCCTTTGGGATCAAAGTAACCGGGAAATCGCCAGTCCATGGGTGAATAGTACAATCCCGCCGGTATCTCATGCGCCCGGCATGCCTCAACATAAGCGCGTACATAATCCTCACCCGGGCCGCAGCGCACGGTAGTAAAGTCTTTCCAGCTGCTCTGGCTATCCCACATTGCATAGCCATCGTGATGACGTGTCACCATAACCGCATACTTCAAACCCGCTTCTTTAGCCAGATCCAGCCAGCCATTACAAATATCCGCCGCTGGCTGCGCCGGTCTCCAGGTGCGAGCCAGCTCACGGTAACCGCTTTCAGTATAATGCTGATTGAAATAAGCCCATTCACCCTGTCCAATCCGTGCATACACGCCCCAGTGAATAAACAGGCCTAGCTTAGCGTCTTGCCACCAAGCCAATTGGGCTTCATTCAGTCGTAAAGCCGGATCATCTAAGCCAGGCAAATCCGCCCGGCGGCCGGCGGGATCCACCTGGCTTTTAAGCTTGGATGCCAGTTCTGCTCCAGTCATTTCATGTGCCTTGGCCATATGACTAACCTCCCCATTTACTACTTGGTATTATCTCCCATTCGTCGCTAACTAAGCAGGACATTATTCAGCTAAGACTTGGATTATTTTTAGTTCTTACAAAAACTGTAAGAATGCCTGGCGGTAACTGGCCGATAATAAAGCTATCAAAGCTTGGAGGTACCTGAATGACAACGACGCGGATACTGGAGGTCAAATCACTTTCTAAGAACTATGGCCAGGGGCCCAACCGGACCGAGGCTTTGCGCGGTATCAGTTTTGAGGTACTGGAAGGGGAATTTTTAGGCATTATGGGAGCCAGCGGCTCAGGTAAAACCACGCTGCTTAACTGTCTGGCCACGATGCTGAGGCCCAGTTCCGGCCAGATTTTACTCAACGGACAGGATCTGGCGGCGCTGACCGGTCCCGCACTGGCGGACTACCGCGGGCAGGTCATCGGTTATTTGTTTCAGGAGTTTGAACTACTGGATAACCTGACAGTCAGGGAGAACATCCTGCTGCCGCTACTGCTGCACCACCGCCCTCGCGCTGAAGCTGAAACCAGTCTCAGTATCGTCAGCGGTTGGATGGGGCTGGAGGATTTGCTGGAGCAGTTTCCGGTTCAATTATCCGGGGGTCAAAAACAGCGGACGGCTGCCGCCCGCGCCCTCATTAGTCAGCCCAGCCTGGTACTGGCTGACGAGCCCACCGGCCAGTTGGACAGCGTCAACGCGCGCCAGTTGATGGACCGTCTGGCCTTAATCCATGAGAGCGAGCATAAGACACTCATTATGGTAACTCATGACAGCGCTGCGGCCAGTTTTTGTTCACGCATCTTATTCATCCAAGACGGCCAGCTTTACCATGAACTGCGGCGCCAGCCACAGGAGTCCCGGCAGGATTTTTATGTTCGTCTGGCCGCAACCGTCACCCAGCTGGGGGGAGGTCAAGCACATGTTCTTTAAACAGCTTCGTCAGCAAACCCGGCAGGACCGGCAGGACAACCGCTTGTATTTTTCCTCTCTGGTCGTTGCGATTGTGGCTTTTTATACCCTGCTGTCTCTACCTCAGCAAGATGTAATGCTTTACTTGCGCACCCTGGAAAGCGAAGCACTGCAGAAGCTTTTTACTTTGCTTCCCCTGGTCTTTTTTCTGTCGCTGTTTTTTGTTTTCTGCCTGGTTTACCTGGCCAACAAAGCCGCTCTGGAACGGCGCAGAAAGCAACTTGGCCTTTATCTGATGTCAGGCATGCGCCCCCGCCGCTTGTTTGCCCGCCTGATGCTTGAAGCGCTCTGGAACAGCGGCGCAGCCTTATTGCTGGGCCTGCCGCTGGCGCTGCTGCTGACTGAAGCAACCAGCCTGGTGACCGCCAAAATAATTGGCCTTGATTTGCTGCAGCATCACTTCAGTCTGGATCTCTCTGCCTTATGGCTCACCATCATGGGATTTTCTGCCGTACTGCTGCTGTCCATGGCTTTGCTCAGTAGCCATTATTGTCGCCAGGTTCCTGCTAATTTGCTGAGGCCGCAGATTTGGCGGCAGCAGCGACCTGGTAAGCAATGGGTGCTGCGGCTGGCGCTAACCACAGGCGTAGCGCTGCTGCTCTTGGCTTATGTCGGCGGCATCTACTGGCTCCGGCGGTTTGACTTGTGGCTGACCGCTTTAATCTTGCTGGCCGGAATCTGCGGCACCTTTTTACTCTACCAGGGACTGGGCGGCTGGCTGGGCCGGGCCGCACAACAACGCAGCCGCAGCCGCAGCGGTCTGGCTATATTTAATCAGCGTGAACTACAGGAGCACGCGCTTTACGAGCACCGCACGCTGGCAGTGGCTTCCCTGCTTGCACTGCTAGCCTTAAGTTGCGTTTCTTTTGGCATCGGGACCGGTTTCAGCCGGCTGCAGGCGCAAGCACGGACGGTAGATTTCTCCATTGAGGCCACTCAGGAGGAGGTGACTTCAGCTCTAGCCCCAGCCGAAACGCAGCAAGATATTGCCGCGTTATATCCCATGTACTTGAGCTATTTTGATTTTCAGGACAGCTCCGCGCAGTTTTCCTGGTCGCAGTTAACTTCAGCGATCCGGGCCCTGCCGGCCAGTGAGGCCCAACAAAGTCTATTAACAAATCTAGCTAACCGGGACGCCCCCTATCTGATTGCGCTCAGCAGCTACAACAACCTTTGTACATCTGCCGGCCTCCCTACCCTGACTTTAAGCGATCAGCAAGCCTTGCTGTACACCGGCTTTACTGATAGCCAGGCGCTCACTCAAGTACTGCCTCAAGCGCTCAACGCAACCCCGACACTCCAGATTAATGGTCAGGCTATTCAACTGCTGCCCCGTCTTGAAAGCATAAATCTGGTGGCAGATCGCGCCATTACAATATATCTGGGACTAATTGTCAGTGACCGCAACTATCAGCGCTGGAGCTCAGACAAATCCTTAAATCAGCCCTTCTGCTGGAACCTCAAGCTTAGTGAACAGCTGGTTGAGCAAGATGGATTGATTCAAGCCATAACCCGTCTGCAGCAGCCACTGGATGCTGCCGGACTGACCTATGACAGCTATCTGTCCGGTATCGGCCGCCGTTTGTTTTACACCGTTGCCGCTAGTTATCTGACCATTTATCTGGGTGTATTGTTTCTGATTATTGCCAACACGCTGTCCGGATTAAAATATCTGCAACAGCTGCAGCAGACCAGCCGCCGCTGGCAGACGCTGCTCTTATTAGGCGCCCAGATTACTGATCTGCAAGCCGCATGGCAAAAGCAGATTATTCAATATTTTGGCTTAGTTATGCTGCCCGCTTTGATTAGTGCGTTATTTGCTATCACAGCTATGTTTACCTCATTTTTAAAACTGCCTGCAGGGGTGTCCTTGGGGCAGGTGGCAGCGGTTTCCGCCGCAGCCCTGTTGGGTTTTGCTGTGATAGAATGGCTGTACATCAGGTCAATTCAACACAGCGCCAGCCGGCAATTGCAACAACTGGCAAGCGCAGACAGGGACGGTGTCTTTGAGTAGAGTTTATATTGTTGAAGATGAGCCGGCTTTAGCCGCGGAACTCTGTCACCTCTTTCAAAAAGCAGGTCAGGAGACTAAGCAGCTGCTTTCCTTTGTACAACCGCTGACCGATATTTTAGCTTATCAGCCGGACCTGCTGCTTTTGGATCTCAATCTTCCGGGACAATCTGGCTTTGAGCTTTGTCGGCAGCTAAAGGCCCGGGCCGGCTTTCCAGTTTTAGTCCTGACCGCCCGTGACACCTTGGCCGATGAGTTAAAAGCACTCAATTTAGGGGCAGATGACTACATCACTAAACCATTTCGACCAGAGCGGCTGCTGGCCCGCGCGCTCCGGCTGCTGGATACCTACTGCCAGTTAGGCCACCTGTTACATGCCTCAGGCTTAACCCTGGATCTGGACACTTATAAACTAGTTTACCGGGATGGCTTTGTCCTCCTGCCAGAGACTGAAGGTCAGCTCATGCAAGCGCTGATGTCAGCCTGCCCGGAGCCTTTGACCCGAGCAGCCTTGGCCCGGCAAGTTTGGGGGCAGTCAGACTATATAGACCTCAATATCCTGCCGGTCAATATTGCTCGTCTGCGTCGCAGCCTGGCACGTTTGGACGCGGCAGACCGACTGGAAACCATCCGGGGGCTGGGCTATCGACTGCGAGGGGCAGGAAAATGAAAGCTCGAGCGCTCAAATTAATCTTGCGTCGAGGGAGTAATCTATGGCTATTATTAGTCACAGATCTCTTTTCCATTTTAGTGCTCTGGCTCGCCTCACCAGCCCACCTGCTCCCCCTGGCAGGTCTGATCCTCTTATTCACCAGCCTGACCTTATGGTTGTGGTTAACGCTCAACCGCCGGCGGGCCCGTCGGCAACTTACAGCCTGGCAAAACTGGCTTCGCCAGCCAGAGGCTCAGCAATTGCAGCAACTGCAGGCCATTGGCTTATCTGCCTGCGCGCCAGCTATGCTTGATCTGCTGCAAGAGCAAAAGCAACAATTGAGGCAATTGGGCCGGCAACAGCAGCAGGACCGTCAGTTTGTAGAGGTTTGGGCGCATGAAGTAAAAACCCCGCTGGCCTTACTTAGCTTGCTGCAAAATCATTATCAATCCCAACTGCCGCCCAAATTGGACCAACAGCTGCAGCAAATACAGCAGCAAGTTAAGCAATCGGTTAGCCGCTTGCTTTATTACAACAGATTGGAAAACTCCCACCCCGATTACCGGCTGCTGCCCTTAGATTTAGCTGATGTTGTGGCAGAAGCCCTGGCAGATATTAGTCCGCTGGCAATCGAAAGAGGGGTGCGGCTGGACTCAGATCTAGCCACGGCAAATGCGCCAATTGTCTGTAGTGACCGTCGGATACTGCTGTTTATACTGGGACAACTACTTGATAACGCATGCAAGTACGCAGCTGTACCAGGTGGCAGCGTTAAAGTAACGATTTACCGTAACCTAGCGCAAGCAAGCATCTGTTTAATCATCCAGAATAATGGCCCCGGTGTCAGTCCGGAGGATCTGCCGTTCTTGTTTGATAAGGGCTTTACCGGCAATCACGCTGAACAGGCTCAGGCCACCGGCTTTGGTTTGTATCTTGTCCGGCACTATGCTGGTGAAATTGCAATCCAGCTTACAGTTGATGCCGCTTCAGCCAGTGGTCAGGGCTTTGGTATTCAATTGCAGTTTCCTGAAGTTAAAGCTTTACCGGCCCAGCCGGAGCTTTGCCGCAGGTTTCATTCAGCCGATCCATAGACCCGCCTCACCAGACGCGGTCAGCCTGAGCTTAATGGATACCGAGCCGGTTAACCACCGTTAGCCGCTAACCCGGTTAAAATCTGATCTCCCGCGGGTTGACGCCATAGGTTTCCTTAAACGTCGCCGCAAAATGGCTCAGATTACTGTAGCCCACGGCCGCCGCGGCCTGGCTGACATTATATTGGCCGGTCTGCAGCAGCCGGAAGGCCTGTTCCATCCGTTGTTGGCGGATATACCCATAAATTGTCGTGCCATAATAAAGCTTAAACAATTTCTTAAGTTTGCAGTCATTCATTTGCAGCTGCTGGGCTAATTCAGGCAGCGAAGGCGGTTGTTGCAGTTGCCGGGTCAGCAGCTGCGGCAGATTCCTCAAGCTCTCCCATTCCGTTTTACTGCAGCTGACTTCTGCTTGACGGGTCTTTATTTCTGGCAGGAAGAGACGCTCCAGATTTATGGCCACCAGTTCCTGCACATAAGCCTCCGCCAACATCCGGTTGAGTGATAGTGTAGGATCAGGAGCAGATAGCCGCAGCAACTGCCGGATCAGCCACAATTCCCGCGGATCACTTTTAAATTCATATTGCCGGTATTGCTCACTTTGAAAGCGGCTGAAATCATATTCAACCCGGTCGGACACCATTTGACTAAAGCGGTTAAAGCTTTGCGGCTGCAGCCATACCGATAGCAGCTCCACTGCGGTGCCCCCGGCATAGACGGCCTGACCCTTGGCCGCGCCCATAAAGCCTATGGAAGCAAAGCCCGGCTTCACCTGCACCTGGGTCTTACCCACCTGGCCTTGCAACGGACCGCTCTGACTGTAGCAGAGTTCACACATGGGTGACAAAACAGCGGTTTGATTCTGCTGCGTTTCTTTCAGTACCCCGCGTGAAATAGTGTCAAAAACCGCATCTTGAACTGACCATGCCAGACTGGGGAAAACCTCTGAAGGACTATAACGTAAAGGACTGTCGGTCATTGTATGCTTTCTATGTCAATTATCCGTCCCGGGGCTAAAATACTCCGTCTGGGGGCAGACTGAGCGGAGCCGGAACGGTAGATTAGGTAGCAGTGAAGTTAGTCTCAACTAACTTTTAAGATAGTATAGCACAGATTCAGGAGGGTAAAATGAAACAATCTGCTACTGTTGCATTAATCTTAGCCGCCGCGCTGACCTTGGGCGCGTGTTCGGACCAGCAAACCCAGCAAACCACCACTGCGCTGGCCACATCTGGAACTTCCGCCACACAAGCTAGCTCTGGTACCGCTGCAGACACGACTACGGCGGGAGCTAGTGAGCAAAGCACCTCAGCCACAGTCAGTGGTGAGAGCAAAACCGTCACTGATATGAAAAGCCAGGTCACAATACCGGCAAACCCGCAGCGCATTGTGGATGTATCCGGTTCCGCCGACGAGCTGATCATTTTAGGCCAAAATTTTATAGGCAGTGCCAATACCAGCATGTTTGACGGCGTAACGGTACCAGACTACCTGCAAGACTATTTTGAGACTCATGAGGTCGAGACCGTAGGTAACTACTCCGGCTCCGTGGGGGATTTAAATCTTGAAAAAATTGCCGCGCTAAAACCGGATTTAATTATCATGAATATCCGACATGAGAAAGTATATGATCAGTTAAAAGCCATTGCGCCTACGGTTATGATTGATGATGACATTAATTATGTAAATTGGCGCGGCCGCTTTAAACAGCTTGGCGAATGGTTTGATCAAACTGACGTCGTGGACCAATGGCTGGCTGACTATGATCAACAAGCAGCCGAACTGTCCGCTAAAGTCAAAGCGGTTATTGGCAATGAAACCGTGGCTGTAATTGAGGCTAACTCCGTCCACTTTGGTTCTTATTATGTTTATCGGACCGGCGGTCCGGGAGAACTGATTTACGATGATCTCCAACTCACCCCGTCTGCCGGTGTGCCCACTGATGTCTGGGGCGAGGTCGTGGACGCTGAGTATTTTGCCCAGATTGACGCGGACCACGTGTTCTTTTTCAGTGACGACGGAGAAATAGGCGACACAGCCGATAGTCCGGCCTGGCAAAACCTGAAAGCGGTCCAGAATGGGAACGTCTATCTGGGGGTTAATAATCTGCAATATGATATGGCCCATACGCCCAATGGCAAATTACTCTATATGAAAACGCTGGCTCAGGCCTTGATTGATCACAGCAATGTTCAATAAATTTGCGCGCCTTATACTTGGCCTGAGCTTACTATTGCTAGGCAGTATTGCCGTCAGTGTCCGTTTTGGGATAGCCGGCGGCAGCTGGCAGGATTTGTCAGGGTCTCTGTGGACAGCCCGCAGCAGTCTCAGCCCAACCGGAGCCATCATGCTGCAAATGAGGCTGCCCCGGGTTGTGGCTGCCGCGGCTTGTGGCGCAGCCTTTGCCTCAGCAGCAAACTTAATGCAGGGTCTGACTTTAAATCCGCTGGCCGACGCCGGCTTGCTGGGTATTAACGCAGGCGCTGGCCTGCTGCTGGCTCTGGCGGAAATCCTGTGGCCGGGTCATCCAGCCGGAATAAGCATGCTGGCCGCTTTTAGCGGCGCGTTACTGGCCGTTTTGCTGGTATATAGTTTAGGCCAGTCACGGTCGCGACCGCAGTCACCGCTGCGACTGATCCTGGCAGGCGCGGCCGTCAGTGCGCTGCTGACCGCTTTGACTCAAGCTTTAGCCTTAAGCTTCAACCTTTCCAAGGAGCTGTCCTTTTGGACCTCAGGGAGCCTGTCCGGCGTGACCTGGCAGGGATTGAAACTGACCTTGCCAGGGCTGGCAGTAGCTTCATTGCTAAGCCTGCCCTTGTCAGGCTTTTTGTCGGTCTTAGCTTTGGGCCAGTCCAGTGCTCAGGCACTGGGAATTAACTTAAAGCGACTCCGGCTGGCAGGTCTGGCCCTGGTGCTGGTGCTGGCGGGCAGTAGTGTTATGCTGGCAGGCGGTATTGCTTATTTAGGTTTGATTGTCCCCCACATCGCCCGGCGCTTAACCGGAGCGGATTACCGCCGGCAAATGCCGGCAACGGGCTTATTAGGCGCAAGTCTATTGGTTTGGGCAGACCTGGCGGCTCGCTTGATTAACGCGCCTTATGATACCCCGGTAGGCGCTTTGGTTTCGCTGCTGGGAGTACCAGTGTACCTGATCTTGATCAGAAAAAATCGGGCGGTGGTTTCATGACAACAGATGTAACAGCAACAGCTGTCCCGGCGCGGCAAAGCGTTCGCCGGGCCGGCCTCTGGATCCCGGCGGCCTTATTACCTCTGACCTTGCTGTCAGGTTTACTGGTTGGTTATACCGGTATCAGCCCCAGGCAATTATGGGCTTGCTTATGGGGAACAGCTAGTCCTGAACTTAGCCTTATCATCTGGCAAATCCGTTTACCCAGGCTGATTGTAGCCGCGCTCTGTGGAGCTGGTTTAGCGTTATCCGGCGCGGCGCTTCAAGCACTGACGCATAATCCGCTGGCTGATCCAGGGATACTGGGGATCAACGCTGGCGCTGGTTTCAGTGTCATGGTCTACCTGAGCTATTTTACGGCGCTTCATCTGAACGGGCTTTTTTGGCAGCCAGTGTTTGCCTTAGCTGGCGGACTGATCAGCGCAGGCTTGCTGTGGGTACTAGCCAGACGGCAGGGCCGGCTAGATCCGCAGCTGCTCATTTTAGCCGGAATCGGCCTGGCGGCATTCTTTTCCGCCCTCATGCTGATTATGGGCTCCAATATGGAGAACAGCAGCTATCAGTTGGTTGCGCGCTGGCTGGCCGGCAATCTCTGGGGCAGCAGCTGGTACCATGTGTGCGTTTTATGGCCATGGCTGCTACTGCTGGTACCCTTGTTGTTAGCCCAAAGCAGGGCTATGGATGTACTAGCCTTAGGCGCGCTGCAGGCTCAGGCTTTAGGCTTGGCGGTTAACCGGGAACGGATTAAGCTGTTGTTCTTGTCCGTGGCGCTGGCCTCAGTCTGCATATCCGTTTGCGGCGGAATCTCATTTATTGGCCTGGCCGCGCCGCATATCGCCCGGCGCCTGTCCGCAACCCCCCGGCAGGCCCACCGGCTGCCGGCAACCTTGCTGTGGGGCGCTTTACTCCTGCCTGCCGCAGATACGCTGGGCCGCAGCTTACCATGGGAGCTGGAAATACCCGCAGGCATTGTTGTGGCAATTTTAGCCGCACCGTATTTTTTGTACTTGCTGCGCCGGCGCCTGAGCTTTTAGGAGGCTAAACATGAGTGTGTCCATCAGCCAATTAAGCAGCACCCATTTATCCGCTGGTTATCCCGGACGAACAATCCTGCAAGATCTGTCTCTTGACCTCCCCGCCGGTCAGATCAGCGCTTTAATTGGCGCTAATGGATCCGGAAAATCTACGCTATTGAAGACGCTGGCTGGTTTGCTGCCGGTGCAAGGCGGCAGCATCTGCCTGAACGGCAAGGATATCAGCCGGCTATCCACCCGTGATCTGGCGCGGCAATTAGCCTTGCTCCCCCAGGACAGCAGTAGTCCTGAAGGCCTTTGTGTCCGGGAGTTGGTGTCTCTGGGCCGTTTCCCCTATCGGCAGCGCTTTGGCGGTCTGTCCGCAGACGATCAGGCGGTCATTAACCGGTCACTCCAGCAAACCGGGCTGCTGGATTTAGCTCAGACCGATCTGGCGGAGTTATCCGGCGGGCAGCGGCAAAGGGCCTGGATTGCCATGGCCCTGGCTCAGCAAACCGGTCTGCTGTTTTTGGATGAGCCCACTACCTATTTAGATATTGCTCACCAACTGGAAGTCCTGCAGCTGCTTCGACAACTAAACCAAGCGTCTGGGATTACGATTGTAATGGTATTGCATGATCTGAATCAGGCAGTTCAATTTTCTGATTATCTGATTGCACTGAAATCAGGTCGTATCTATGACAGCGGGTCCAGTAAGCAGCTGTTGACGCCAGATTTAGTCCAAGCTGTATTTGGCGTGGCCGCGGTGATCCTCCCTCACCCGGTAACCGGCGTACCAGTTTGTTTGCCTTATGCCCCTAAACCCGCGGCGGTAGCAGGTTCAGGGCCTGGTACCGCTTAATCCTGATCTCTGCAGCCGGCTTAAGCCAACAGCAATTAACCGATGCGTCTGTTCAGATTTTTGGAGGTTATTATGAAACGTTTGCTTGTCACTGCTCTCATCACCGGCTTACTGTTTTTAACAGTCGGAGCCTGTCAAAGCCAAGCCGCTGAGCCTGCTTCACGTTATGTTGCCGGTAGCTACCAGGCTGAAGCCGCCGGTTATGGCGGGAACCTAACTGTTACGGTCGATTTCAGTCAGGACCAACTGCTTAGTGTAGCAGTAGCCGCGGCTGCTGAAACGCCCGGCATCGGCCCGGAAGCCGCAGACCAATTAGCCGAGGCCATCCTGGCGGCCCAAACCTTTGAGGTTGATGGGATCAGCCAGGCAACAGTCACCAGTGATGCTATAAAAACAGCGGTCAAAGCTTGCATGGAACAGGCAGCCGCGACCCGCTAAATCGCCCCGCCAGATACAGGGACACCTGCCAGCATGATCGCGGCAGGTGTTTTTTGTGCATTTTTATCATTTTTGCGCAGCGGTAACTGTGCAGGTTTGGCAGCTGAAGCGCTTGAATTTTACGGACCAGGGACTAGAATACAGAGTGCAAAATGACTTTTAGGATTGTATAGTCATTTAGTCATTATAGTAAAGGAAGTGAGAGCATTGCAGCCTCGTACCAAAAAGAGCGAAAAGCGCGACGCGATTGCCGCCTCTGCCCTGGATTTGTTTGGCCGTTATGGCTATAAGTCTGTGAGTATGGACCAGATCGCTCAGCACGCGGGCGTAGCCAAGGGAACGGTCTATTTGTACTTCAAGGACAAAGCAGCCCTGATTGATGAGTTGACGGATGAAACCGCTCAGCAAATTCAAGCTTTTGTAGATCAGATCAAGCTAAAACATTTACCTTTAGCGGAAGAAATCCCTCAGGTCATTTACCAGCTGCTGATCTACCGCAATCAGCAACGGTTTTTGTACCGCAGCTTTATGGAAGCGCGGGAGCTTAAAACCCCGCTGGCCCAGAAAATCGTCCGCCGGGTAGATGAGTTAGTAGAGACCTACCTTCGCCAACGCCTTGGCTCAATCCCTGAAATAGGTCAAAAGGTCAATATTGAAGCGCTGGCCTTTGTCATCATGAAAGTCTATTCGGCTTTGGCTTTTGAATGGGAAGAACACCACAAGGCTTTGGATGAAAAGCAGGTAGCTGAGGTTCTGATGTATTTATTAAAGGGGTCGCTGGCACAGTATTAAGCCGGTTTATCCCATAGTAAGCTACTGCCCTGCAACATGATTTAGGAAGTGGAGAAATTATGCAGAAAAAGAAAAAATGGTTTATAGGTCTGGCCGTCCTCCTTGGGGTAATCGCCTTGCCGTTAGCCTATAGCTGGTTTTATCTGGGTGCCTTCTGGGACCCGTATTCCAAGCTGTCCCAGCTGCCCATAGCGGTAGTGAATGAAGATCAGGGGGCTACGGTCAATGGCGAAGCTCGTAACCTGGGTAATGAGCTAACCCAAAAAATGAAAGACGGTAATGACCTTAAGTGGGTTTTTACCGATGAAACGGATGCCAAAGCCGGAACTGAGAAGGATGATTACTATGCCATGATTACCATCCCGCAAAATTTTTCTGCCCAGGTTGCGTCAGCTGACAGCAGTGACAAGCAAGTTGCCACTATTTCCTATGCCTCTAATCAAAAGCGGAATTATCTGGCGACCCAAATTGTTAACCGGGCTGTCCTGGAGCTGGAGGAGCAGTTGCGTTCACAGGTCAATCAAGAGTTGACTGCCAAACTCACCGCCAGTCTGCAGGACGCCGCCAGCGGGGTGGCGGACCTCAGTGACGGCTTAATTCAGCTGGCCGCCGGGTCTGCGACCTTATCTCAGGGAACAGATGATCTGGCTAGCGGCCAGAGCACTTATCTGGATGGCGTTGATACACTGAGCCAGGGCCTGGGCACACTCCAAAATGGTGCGCAACAGTTAAGTGACGGTGCGTCCAGCCTCAGTCAGGGCGCCAGTGCCGCCGACCAGGGAGCAGCTGAGCTGGCCGAAGGCCTGGACAGTGCCGCCAGCGGAGCTGCCAGCCTGAGTCAGGGCGCGTCTTCCGCCGATCAGGGCGCCAGACAAGTGGCCAGTGGCGCCGCAGATCTGGCTGGCGGCAGCACGCAGCTCAAAGTGGGCAGCAGTCAGGTGGCCAGCGGCGCGGCTGATCTGGCTGGCGGCAGCACGCAGCTCAAAGTGGGCAGCAGTCAGGTGGCCAGCGGCGCGGCTGATCTGGCTGGCGGCAGCAGCGAGCTCAAAAATGGCAGCAGCCAGGTAGCCAGCGGCGCGGCTGATCTGGCCAGCGGCAGCAGTGAGCTCAAAAATGGCAGCAGCCAGGTGGCCAGCGGCGCGGCTGATCTGGCCAGCGGGGCTGAAGCAGTTAATACGGCCACCTCTCAATTAAGCAGTGGCAGCAGTCAGCTCAGCAGCGGCCTGAGTGAGGCTAAATCCGGGGCGGATCAATTGGCGCAGCAGACTACCACCGCCCTGCCCGCACTTAGCTCCGCCCTTGAGCAGATAAATGACGGCGCAGGTGAACTCAGCAGCAAGAGTGGAGATTTAAACAGTGGTGCCAGCAGTCTGAAGGCGGCCGCTGACAGTGCGATTCCCGCCTTGCAGGAAGGGCTTTCCCAGGTAGCCGGCGGCGCCAGTGAGGTCAGTAATAACCTAAGCAGCTATACCGCGGGTGTTGCTGACCTGATCAGCCAAAATCAGGCTTTAAGCCAGCAATTAAGCAGCATTTACAGCTCCACGGATATGTCTGATGAGCAAAAAGTTGCGGCCTTAGGTCAGGTTGTGGCGCAATTGAGCTCTAATCAAGATCAGCTCAGCCAGTTAAGTGAGGCAGGCAGCAGCTTAAATACCGCGGCAAGCCAGGTAGCCAGTGGCAGCAGTCAACTGGCTACTGAAGGCAGTGATCTGGATCAACTCAGTCAAGGTATTGATCAGGTCAGTCAAGGAGCCAGCGCGCTGCAATCCGGCGCAGAGCAATTATCTGACGGAACGGACCAATTGGCCCATCAAAGCGACCAGTTGACTGAGCTAAATGACGGCTTAACTCAGCTTGACTCTGCGCTGACTCAATTAGAGTCAGGTGCAGCTGATTTAGATAGCGGCCTGAGCCAGCTGAATGATGGCACCAGCAGTCTGAGCAGTGGCGCGTCTACCTTAAGCGCCGGCGCCAGTCAGGTGGACAGCGGTTTAGGCAGCCTGAGCAGCGGCGCGGAAACCTTGAGTGCTGGCGCCAGCCAGGTAGACAGCGGCTTAAGCAATCTTGATCAGGGCGCTCAGGCTTTGAGCACCGGTGCCGCCTCCTTAGATGATGGCGTCAGTAGCTTAAGCGAGGGCGCGCATGCTTTGAGTTCAGGCGCCAGTCAGGTCGATGATGGTCTGGGCAGTCTGGAACAGGGGGCTCAGACATTGAGTTCCGGTGCAGCGACTTTGAGTCAGGGGACCGGGAGTTTAGCCAGCGGCGCGGCGACTTTGTCCAGCGGGACCAGTCAGTTACAGCAGGGCGCCCTGACCTTAAGTCAAGGCACTGGCAGCTTAAGCAATGGCGCGGCTGATCTGGCCAGTGGCAGCAGCGAGCTGGCCGCAGGGCTCAGCAGCGCCTACAGTGGCAGCTTGACCCTGACTGATCAATCTGACACGCTAAAAGACGGAACCGCTCAACTACAGGATGGTGCTGAACAACTGCAGGACGGGCTGGACACGGCCAGTAATCAGGTTAGCGCTTCTGCCGCTGACAATGAGAGCGAAATAGCCAAGCTTGATGGGATGGACAGCTATGCTGCAGACCCGGCTGACATTGAAGAGGATCCTGTCAATTACGTTCCTAACTATGGTACAGCTTTTGCCCCTTACTTTATGTCCTTGTCTCTCTATGTCGGCGCTTTAATTATGTTTGTCGGGCTGTATCTGGACAGCGAAGAAAAGATCCGGGTATTGTCTAAAAATTCTCATCACAAGATGGTCCGTATCGGCGTCTTTGCCTTGATTGGCGTCGCCCAGGCGCTGGCTTTGGCTTTACTGGTCCGTTACGGGCTGGGACTCACCATCGCCAACCCGACCTCGTACTATCTGTCTTGTATCCTGGTTTCCATGGTCTTTATCTCCATCGTAGAATTCTTCTTTGTGAACCTCAAAGATGCCGGCAAGTTTTTGGCCATGCTGCTGTTAATCCTGCAGCTGACCTCCTGCGGCGGTACCTTCCCTATGGAAACCGTGCCCAAATTCTTCCAGATCCTGTACCCGTTCATGCCCATGACCTATTCTGTAACGCTCTTTAAGGAGGCCATCAGCGGGTATGATGCCGCCACGGCAAATCACGCCGCTTTGGTACTGGTTCTGATCTTTGCAGGCTTCACGCTCCTCACCGCCCTCTTTTCATTGGGACGTAAGGTGCATGAACAACACCAGGAGCCGCAGCTGACTTAAGCTTTACAGCAAGGCGCGAGACCCGCGTCAGTCAGCTCTGGCTGATACCATTCTGATAATCTGCTTAAAACAGGCGTGGCCCTTACCGCCACGCCTGTTTATTTATGTGTCTACAGCGGCAACTGCGAGTGAAGCCAGCAGTTAGCATCAAGCCTTGTTTAAGTGCGTCCGGGTAAAGCGCTCCCGATATTGCACCGGCGTCATATGCTCATGGTAGTTAAAATAGTGATTGAATTGGTTCTCATTGGCATAGCCCAGGGCCGCCGCCAGTTCCTTAATGCTTTCATTGCCATTCAGCAAGCGGGCTTTGACATAGTCCAGGTGTCTTTGGTCCAGATACTGCTTCAGCGGCACGCCGGTATAGCGGCGGAGCAAACGGCTCAGATAATCCGGATGATAAGAAAACTGCCGGGCAATCTCCTCCACCGTCAGTCTGTGGTCACTGTTGATCCGGACCCATTCCAGGCAGCGATTAAGCAGGGCGCCGTGCTTTCCCGGTTCAGGCCTGGTTTGACTGACTTCAGCCAAAATCAAACCCAGAGCTAACTCCCTGGCATAGGCCGGGTAAAACGGCGAATTGGCGTAATTTAACAGCTGCCTGAACAGCAAAGCCAGCGCCGTGCCTTCCCCGTTAGCCAGGAGCGGTCCGCTCTGACCCAGTAAATCCGGGTCAGACAATTCAAAGTGCACCCAGTAAAAGGCCGTGCCGGCCGGGCTGGGGTTTGTCCCCCGGTGGCGCCGTCGTGGCTGCAGCAACAGCAGATCACCTTGCCTGGCCGTCAGCGCCGGACTGCCTTCTTCTTCCAGATATACCGGGCCCTGAGTGACATAAATCAGCTCAATGCTATCGATCACGCGTTCCGGATGAACCCAGCTTTCCTGGGCGATAAACTGCCCTGCCGAGACAAAGGTGATTTTCGCGGCTTGATCAGCTAAAATCAGCATATCGGATTTTCTCCTATCATTCAGCTTTTTAACAGTTGTTCAAAAATTATCTCTCCCTATAATGACAGCATAAGCCATTATAAATCCTTATTTTTGGCCTTTAAAGGCCCTCATGGAGGTTATCAGCATGCAACCCAGTCAACCGATTACGCTTGAGCACGTTCAGTTAACAAACGGATTTTGGCAGCAACGGCAGGACCTTAACCGCAGGGTCAGTGTTCCCAATGTTTACCAGCGCTTCGCGGAAAGCGGGCGCTTTGAAGCTTTTCGCTTTGATTGGAAGCCTGGTATGCCAAACCAGCCCCATATTTTTTGGGACTCTGACGCGGCCAAGTGGATTGAATCGGCCAGCTACCTGCTGCAGCAGCAACGTGACCCGGCCCTGGAGGCACAGGTAGATGAGCTGGTGGACCTGATAGCAGCCCACCAGGAGCCAGGCGGTTATTTCAACATCTATTTCACCGTCTGCCAGCCGGATCAGCGTTTTCAGAACCGAACTGAACACGAACTTTATGACGCAGGGCATCTGATCGAAGCGGCGGTGGCCTATGCCCGGGCAACCGGTAAGGAAAAGTTTTTAGGCTTAATGTGCCGGTATGCTGATTATATTGAAGAGGTATTTAAAACGCATCACCAGACCGCGTTTTATACCCCGGGCCACGAAGAAATTGAATTAGCCCTGGTTAAGCTATGGCACTATACCGGCGAGCGTCGCTACCTTGAGCTCAGCAAGTGGTTTGTAGAAGAGCGCGGGCGCCATCCGGAAGAAAAGACCTATGATTATGCCAATGCCCGTTACGACCAGCATCACCTGCCCGTACGTGAGCAGACTACCGCCGAAGGCCACGCCGTTCGTGCCATGTATCTTTACACCGCCATGGCGGATCTGGCCGGCGAGTATCAGGATCAAAGCTTACTGGATGCGTGTCTCCGCCTGTTTGACAACATCACCCAGCGCCGGATGTACATCACCGGCGGCATCGGCTCAGCCCGCCAGGGCGAAGCTTTCACCCTTGACTATGACCTGCCCAATCTCACCGCTTACACCGAAAGCTGCGCCGCGATCGGCCTGATGCTCTTCAGCTGGCGCTTACTGCAGCTGAAGCCGGACCGCAGGTTTGCAGACGCCTTTGAAAGAGCCATGTATAATGGTTTTATTTCCGGTATTTCTCTGGACGGCAAAGCCTTTTTCTATGAAAATCCGCTGGAGATCGTACCTGAATTACGGCAGCGGGACGCCAGCTTGAAAGAAAGCCGCCCCCTGGCTGCTACCCAGCGCTCAGAGCTGTTCTCCTGCTCCTGCTGCCCGCCTAATATCACTCGGATTTTGGCATCGCTAAGCAGCTATCTTTACACCCAAAGCCAGGACACCCTTTATATTCATCAATACATGGCCAGCCAGGCTCAATTAACCGCCGGTGCCCGCTTGACCGTAGAGACTGACTATCCGCGCGGCGAGTCCATCAGTCTCCGCCTGCAGGGTTGGTCCGGTCGCCGTTTAGCCTTACGAATCCCCGGCTGGTGCCGGCATTATGAACTGACCCAAGACGGTCACAAGCTACCTCTCCAGTTAGAGAACGGCTACGCGGTGGTTTTAGTTGAGGCCGAGGACTGCCAGCTGCAGCTGACCTTAGCCCAGCCGGTTACCTTTTATGCGGCTCAGGCAGCCGTACGCGCTGACGCAGGTAAAGTAGCGGTAGTCCGCGGCCCAGTGGTGTATTGTGCCGAAGCCATAGATAACGGCCCGGACCTTTGGGCGCTGACGCTGGATACGACGGCAGCCAGCTGGCTGGAGCCAGACGCGCTCAGCGGTCTGGACCGGATTGTCCTGAGCGGTTACCGCCAGCAGCAAGGAGCGGCCGCCGGCGAAGAAGACCTCAGGGATAAGCAAAGCGAGCCGCTGTATCTGCCGCAGTCTGATTTAAACGAAACGCCTCAGACCATCAGGCTTATTCCCTACTTTGCTTTTGCTAATCGCGGCGAAACCGAAATGGCAGTGTGGCTACGCCCGCACCTGTGATGGCTGCGCCTGACCAATCGGGGTAACCTCAGGGGGCGAGATTAATCCCGGCTAAACAGACAACCAGCCCGCCTGTTGCCATGCTGGCGTCAGGCGGGCTGGTTTAGGCCGGGCCCTGAAAGATCAGGATATGAACAGATTCACATCCGCTTCCTCAGCGTCGCCCAGATAGGAGCCAACACCGCCCAGCTCAACCCCGTCGATCAACTCCTCTGCTTTAATCCCCATGATGTCCATGCTCATGGTACAGGCGACAATTTTTACCCCAGCTTTGATGGCCTGCTGAATAAGTTCTTCAAGTGACGAGACATGCTTTTCGGCCATGATCTTTTTCATCATAGCGGTCCCCATTCCCCCCATGTTCAGCTTGGACAGTTTTAACTTATTGCTGCCGCGCGGCAGCATCCGCCCAAACATCCCTTCAATAAAGGTCTTCTTCACGGCCTGAGCCTGCGGCTTGCGCAGGACGGTCAGACCCCAGAAAGTAAAGAACATGGTAACCGGGCGGCCCATCGCAGCGGCACCATTCGCTATGATAAAGCTGGCCAGCACCCGGTCAAGGTCGTTGGAAAAGACAATCAGCGTTTTGCCCTCTGATTTCAAAGCTCGCGCGGTTTTGTCCTGCGCCTGCAGGCTGACGCCGCCCTTGCGCAAGCGGGCCACATAGAGGTCATTTTGTTTTTCCTGACTCAGCAGTTCATTACCCGTACGGCGACACCAGGCCTGGATGTCTCGCACAAAGCCAGGATCCGTAGCGGCAACCTCAAGCACCTGACCGGCCGCTAAGGTCTGCATGGTTTCAAATACCTTCATAATCGGGCCCGGGCATTGCAGGCCGCTGCAGTCAAGCTTCATGGAAATAGCCGGCGCGGCGGTATGGCCTTCGCCCGTATCCGAAATCTCCGCTGTCTCAAATTCATCCGGTATTTTTACCGTGGCCGGGCTGCCAGCAGGAGTTGCGGCACCACCGGCCGCGGCTGAATTGCGCTGAGGTGCGCTGGCAGCAGAGGATACAGGTGCGATCGGCAGCCTAAAGTGGCTGGTCTGATAGAATCTGGTTCCGCCCGGGTAAATCGCAACGCGGTGAAAGCCATTTTGCATCAGGATACGGGCCCCGTTATAGGCCCTCACGCCAACAGCGCAAAAGACCAGGACCGGCCTGGCCAAATCCAGTTCATTCAGACGGTGCCTCAACTGTCCCAGCGGAATATGCCGGGCCCGGGGAAGCTCAAAAGCCAGCAGCTCTGCGTCTTCCCGGACATCCAGGATCTGCCAGGTCGCCGCATCCGGTTGATCCAAGGCATCCCAGGCCGACATCTCAACTTTACCCTGTAGAATATTTTGAGCGACAAAGCCAGCCATATTGACCGGATCCTTGGCGGAAGAAAACGGCGGCGCATAAGCTAACTCAAGTTTTGCCAGCGCGGTAACCGGTGCTTGTAAGTGCATGGCGGTCGCTATGGTATCTATGCGCTTGTCAACCCCGTTCAGGCCTACAATCTGCGCGCCGTAAATTTTAGATCCGTCTGCCGCGAAAAGCAGTTTCAAGGTCAGCGGGGTGGCACCCGGATAATAAGTCGCATGTGAATTCTGCGCAATGGTCAGAGTCAAATAATCTTTTCCCCTGTTCAGACCTTTTCGTTGCAGGTTACGCTCATTTGCGCCGGTGGCAGCAACGGTCAGTTCAAACAATTTCAGGACCGAGGTTCCAATTGAGCCTTCATAAAGCTCATCCGCCCCGGCAATATTATCTGCGGCTATCCGGCCCTGTTTATTAGCTGGTCCGGCCAGCGGAATCATGGTTTTACCACCTGATACCAGATCGTCAACCTCAATGACGTCTCCGACAGCATATATAGCCGGATCGCTGGTTTTCAGGTGCTGGTCAGTCTGGATACCGCCCCGCTGGTTCAGTTGTAAGCCACAGTCACGCGCCAGTTCACTGTTAGGCCGTACTCCAATAGCCAGCAGCACCAGATCAGCCTCCACCTGCCGTCCGCTTTTTAGCGTAATCGTAACCGCCGGACCGTGGTTTTCAAAAGCAGCTACACCGTCGCCTAAAATCAGCTGTATCCCATTTTCAATCAGCGTCTCATGGCAGGCCTGGGCCATTTCAAAATCCAATGGCGCCATAACTTGATCCATCATCTCAATGATGCTGACCTCAAGTCCGGCCTCCCGCAAATTTTCTGCGGTCTCCAGTCCGATAAAGCCGCCGCCAATGACCGCCACGCGCTTAGCCCCATCCTGACCACTGACCCGTTGGTGAAGCCTCAGTGCATCATCTACCGTCCAAAGGCTCTGAATGCGCGGAGAATCTATCCCCGGGATACGGGGCTTCAGCGGGCTGGATCCGGTGGCCAGAACCAGGACATCATAGTGTTCCTGATAGGTATCGCCCTGATCCAGGCGGCGGATACTGAGGATCTGCTGCTCCCGATCAATAGACAGCGCCTCTTGTCTGACCCGGACATCAATATTAAAGCGTTCCTTCATGCGTTCCGGGGTCTGAAGCAACAGCCGTTCCTTATCCTTTATAACCCCGCCGACATAGTAGGGCAAACCACAGTTGGCGTACGAAATATAGGGGCCCCGTTCGATGATGATAATCTCAGCGGTTTCATCCATTCGGCGCAGTCTGGCAGCTAAACTGGCTCCACCTGCAACCCCGCCCACAATCAGAACTTTTTTCATTCGGCTAAACCTCCTCTGTTAAAACAACATTACAATAGGATCTATTATATTAGCCTTTTCTTATTTATTCCAGTAAATGTTACTTATATTACGATTTAAGGAGAAGCGGTAGAGTTTCAACCCTGTCATGAGCGCTGCCACTGCCATAAGCTCACCAGACCGGCCTGTACGGTCAGGCTGTAAAGCTTCCGTCCGGCACTGTCACCCAGTAAGTAGCAGGGCAGGTCCTGACCGGTCTTACCGGTAATCCGTGGAGCCGCCGCGACTGGAGAAGTGACCAGTAAGCGGCCGGCCCTGGCCGCATGGATACTGGCCTGGATGATTTCATCTGTCCAGTGTAAGTCAACCGTATACGCGCCGCGGGCATGAATACCATCCAGTGTACCGCTGCTCCAGCGCTCCGGAAGGGCCGGCAGCAGATCAAGGATAAAGTCATTATCCAGCCGACGCTGGCTTTGCAGCAGCATCTCCATGATCGCTGCCAATATGCCAAAATTGCCGTCAATTTGAAAAGGCGGATGAGCATCCAGGAAGTTTGGGTAAATGGAGTGGCGGAACATATGTATGATCCTGGCGTCACAATCCTCACCGCGCCGCAGGCGGGCCAGCAGACAGACCACCCAGGCATTGGACCAGCCGGTATAGCCGCCGCCATGCGCCAGCCGGGCATCCAGAGACTTTTCCGCGGCCCGGCCATACGCAGAACCTGGCGCAAATAAACTGGCCGGATACAGACCATAAAGGTGTGAGACATGGCGGTGGCCTGGTTCTGTTTCTTCAAAATCCTCCTGCCATTCCTGCAGCCGGCCATCCGGGGCAATGGCAGGCTGTTTTAGCCGCTGTAGCAAGTCCCGATAGCGGTGGCTGTCTTCTCCCAGAAGGTCAGCCGCGGCCTGACAGTCAGTCAGCAAATCCGCGCTGATACTCAGGTCCATCGTGCTGCCACTGCTGACTGCCAGGGCTTCGCCATTGAAGCAAAAGCGATTCTCCGGAGAGGTAGATGGACAGGTAGTCAGCCGGCCGTCTTGATCCGGTTGCAGCCAGCTTGCCAAAAAGTCCGCGGCACCGCGCAAAATGGGATAAATCTGCTGTAAAAAAGCCCGGTCCTGTGTGTACTCATAATGCTCCCAAAGGTGTCGGCAAAGCCAAAAACCACCCATAGGCCAGTAACCCCACTGGGTCTGTTTAGTGACATCGCTATTAAGCCGCCAAAGATCACTGTTGTGCCAGGCGGCCCAGCCGGGCAGCCCAAAGCAATTGCCCTTGTGACTAAAATCCGCCAGCATATGGAAGAGCGGTTCATGACAGTCAGACAAACCGGCCGCCTCAGCCGGCCAGTAGTTCATTTCCAGATTTATGTTCATGGTGTAATCACAGCTCCAGGGCGGCGACAGTTTGTGGTTCCAGATACCCTGCAGATTGGCCGGCTGACCGCCTGGCTGTGAACTGGAAATCATCAGGTAACGGCCGTAGTCAAACAGCAGCTGTACCAGGCCGAGGTCGCTGGCGGGCTGCTCCGCCAGGCGCTGGTCGGTAGGGCAGCCATCATCCTGGCCCAGGCTCAGGTGGGTCCGGTCAAATTGTTTTTGATACGCAGCGAGATGCCTGGCCCGCAATTGTTCCCCACTATAAGCCGCCGCCGCCTCAAGTCTGGCTTGGGCGTCCTTCAAAATGGCAGGCACATAAGCCAGTGGCTGCTGATCGTAACCCCGGAACCCGGTTGCCAGGGAAAAAATCAGCGTCAGGTCAGTGACCTGATCAAGTTGCCAGCCCCCGGCGGTCACAATCCCATGGCCATTATGCCGCAGCCGCAGCCTGGCGCCAAAACCTACGCTAGCCTTTTCCGGATTAAAGCTGAAAGCACCGCGACGATCAAAATGAGTCGGCATCCGCCCTTCCACGACCAGATCACCGTTCGCCTCAGGCGGATGAGCGGTTAAAGGCCAGAGAGAACTCAGGCGAAGCAACAAGGACAAAGGTTGCTCACTGCGTTGAGTCCAGATAAGAACGTCGTCCGCCAATGACACCAGGCATTCCCGGTGGCAGGCGCAAGCCTCTCCTACGCTAAAATCAACCGTATGTACCGCCTGATTCAAATCCAGTGTGCGGCGATACTGCCGCACGGGTCCGGTATGGTCCAATAATTCAATCCAGATATCACCCCAGGGCAGGTAAGCTTCCACTTCATGACCATACAGGGTAGCCGCGGTCAGTTGATCTGCCCGGGCGTAGTCGCGCTGACGGACAGCCTGCCTGATGGCAGCCAGATCTGTTTGCCGGTGTGGCTCCGGCGCCGACTGAGGATGGCCGGACCAAAGCGTCTCCTCATTAATTTGCAGATGCTCCTGAAAGGGGTCTGAGTAGGCCATCACGCCCAGGCGGCCGTTGCCCAGTGGTAAAGCTTCTTCAAAGCTGCGAGCGGGTTGTGCATACCATAGATGACTCATGAGAGGGCCTCCCTGTAATCTATCTCCTGCCGATCAAGCACTCCTGGCAAGATATCTCTACATTCAGGTTCATCATAACCTCATCTGATATATCTGAAAAGGTTCTACACAAGCGATGTTGTGCTTACCACCATCCGGAATCGCTTCAATTTTAAAAGCAGTTTTCGTTTCTACTAAATTGCACAGCTTATAAATATATTTTTATGCATTTTTAATTTGTTTAAGATGCATCTATTTTGCTTTATTTACAAGCATTTTAATTGTATAATGTCATATTATAGATAGTAAATAGATGGCATTATATTATATATTGTAATATTTGGGCACATGTTCTGAAGTATATATTCTGGTGATCATCAAGATTGATCCCCGCTGAGGTTTACTTCAGAGAGGAGGGTTAAAGTGCAACGGCCTGAAATGCTTCTATCCAGGTTACTCGTAGTGCTGCGCATTTCCGGTATTATTCTGCTCAGCTTCATCTTTATCGCCCCGCTGAACCCGGCGGCTGTGAGCAGCCTGATTAATCGCAACGACGCGCTGTTTTCTACAGCCAGCAGTTATTCCGGACTGCTTGACACCTTTAACCGGCCACTGGCCAGAGACTGGCTCAGCCTGACTGACCTCAACTTACTCTATGCGGCTTCCCTGGCTCTGTTGCTTTCCCTGCTGCTGCTGGCAGCCGGTATTATTCTCACACTGGGGGAAGCCCGGATGCGTCGCTCTGGTATTCGTCTCACCGTGATTGCTGCACTGGCAGGTTTGCTGTCACTATTACTGTATTTGCCGGCTTATCAGGGGTTTAGGAACAGTTCTAAACCGGACAAGATTAATTATGCATTTCCCCCCGGTTTTATAATTTTTGCCTCCGGGCTGTTCCTGGTACTTCTATTGGCCGTTTTCACCAGACTTAAGCTGCCCCGGGCAAGTGCTGCGGATCAATTTACCATGCCTGCTAAATATCAGCTTTTTTTGTTCATGTTGCCCTTCTTGATCCTCTGCTTTCTCTTCTCCTATCTGCCACTATGGGGCTGGCGCTATGCCTTCTTTGACTACAAGCCAGGACACGCCCTGACGATAGATAATTTTGTTGGTCTGAAATGGTTTACTTTTTTGCTGCGCAACCAGGCCTCCCGCAATGATATCATCCGAGTCATGCGCAACACCCTGGTCATGAGCGGACTGGGACTACTGACCAGCTGGATGCCCATGTTCGTCGCTATTTTTCTGGCTGAAGCGCGCAATCGTCCATTCAGTCGAATGGTTCCGACTGTGACAACAGTCCCAAAT
>JAQWFM010000089.1 GCA_028704415.1 Oscillospiraceae bacterium
GCCAGATGCCCCACGCGGCCGTCATTCCCCGGCAAAATCCAGGCTGACCCGGCCATTACTGGTCTGCGTATACAGATAAGGAGCGGATTCAGCCGCCGCGGTTTCAGGCATGCCCTGATAATAGTCTGCGGCCTTTCCCCTGATGGTGCCGCGGATATTCGCGTTGCTGGTCACCAGCCTGATATGCTTAACCGCCAGGCCCTCAACTTTAATGCCCCCGTTACTGCTTTGGCAATCCAGCTTGTCTGCCCTAAGATCCGTCAACTGAATTGCGGCATTAGACGTAATGAGTGCGGCCTGTTGCTTTAGCTGAACCTGGCTGCAGGTCAAGCGGCCGTTACTTGAAGTCATCTCCAGCCAGCCGGCGTCCACCTGAGCGCAACTTATGCCAGCATTACTGCTCTGCAGGCTAAGGCCCTGCCGGATCTGACTTTGTTCCAGACTGATGCCGCCGTTACTGCTGCGGGCGTCCAAAGTCTCCGGCTCCAGCCCGGTCAGACGCAGCGCGGCATTCTGATCCCGCAGGTCCAGCTTATGCAGCCTCACCCCCTCCACCCGGCTGCCGCCATTGCGGGTTTTAGTCAGCAGTGAATAAACAACAGTTGTCGGCAGGCGCAGCATCAACGGCGCTAAGCTTTCCTGGAATCTAAGCGGCCACAGCCAGGCCAAGCCGCCTGAAGGCTCTTTTTTAAGCCGGCGTAAGAACAAAAACTCATCACGCAAAAGTAATTTATACGTCGTCCATTTGTTGACCGTAAACGTCAGATGGATCCTCCCATCTTCCGATGGTCCCACCTCTATCTGCTGGTTAAAGGTCTCCAGGACCACCTGCCGGCAACAGGTTGCCGCAAAAGTCTTGTCATACGATTGGGGCTGTTCCTGCCCGGAGCTAAAAGTCTGCCCGCTCTCCTGCTGGTCAGAGGCTGCCTCGGCCCACTTTGTCCCTGAGGGCTCCGGGTCCGGCCCCGGTTGTGGCGTCTGTGAGGCAACTTCTGCTGTTATCTGCCCCGCCGCCGCTTCCGGTTCGCCCAAGTCTGCCCAAATGGCAGCCTCAGACTGCCCGTTTTCAAGCCGGTCCTCCCATAGTTCCTCAAAAAAAGCCAGCACCTCGCCCAGTTCTGCTCCTTTTACCTGACCTTGTTGCTGCAGAGCAGTCTTAAGCCGCTTCAAGTACGTCTCTTTACTCATCATTGCTGATCCTCCGCTTCAGGGCGCAGTATGAACCGATAAATCTGCTGCAAGTCCTCCCAATCCTGACGAGCCTCAGCCAGGCGAGCCTGGCCGGCCGGAGTGATCCGGTAATACTTGCGCAGGCGGCCTTGATGCTCCCGGCTATAAGTGCTCAGGCAAGCTGCCTGTTCCAACCGCCTTAATATTGGGTAGAGGGTGGATTCAGATAAACTAAGCACCGGTTCCAAATCCTTAATCAGCTGATAGCCGTAGGAATCTGACCGCTGCAGCAAGGCCAAAACACAATAATCACACAGACCTTTTTTCAATTGGGGGTTCATTTTGTGCCTCCTTATGCACAATACTATACTTTGTATAGTATTGCAAGTCAAGACAAAGCTTGACGCGCCAAGCCTAAGCTTGCGCCAGACTGTTTAGGAAAGCTCAAATTGACCTGTGTACAACTGATAATAGCGGCCTTTTTGTGCCAGCAGCTCTTCGTGACTGCCGCGTTCAATAATCCGGCCCTGTTCCAGGACCAGGATAGCCTGAGCATTACGAATGGTAGATAAGCGATGCGCGATGACAAAAACGGTCCGCCCCTGCATCAACGCATCCATGCCCTGTTCTATTTGCTTTTCGGTTCTGGTATCTACGGAGCTGGTTGCCTCATCCATGATTAATACCGGGGGACGTGAGACCGCCGCCCGGGCAATGCCCAGTAGTTGCCGCTGGCCCTGAGACAAATTAGCTCCGTCGCTTTCCAGCCAGGTCTGATAGCCATGAGGCAAACGTTCAATAAAGGCCTCCGCATGAGCCAGACGGGCTGCCTCCTGTACTTCTGCATCACTGGCATCCAGCCGGCCGTAGCGAATGTTATCGGCAATCGTACCGGAAAAAAGATGGGTATCCTGAATAATAACAGACAACGAGTGGCGCAAGTCGGCCTTCTTAATCCGGCGGATATCCAGGCCGTCGTAAAGGATTTCGCCATGGTCTATTTCATAAAAACGGTTTACCAGATTCATAATGGTCGTCTTGCCAGCTCCGGTTGAGCCTACCAGCGCGATTTTCTGGCCAGGTTTGGCATACAGACTAATGGCATTAAGAATCTGATGCCCGGGCATATAGGCAAAGCTGACCTGGTTAAAGCGGACATCACCTTTAAGCGGGACTAAATGCGGCGGCGCCAGCCCCGGCCCCGCACCCGGCACAGCCCAGGCAAAATCCCCTGTATAGGCAGCGGCTGCCGTCAGACTGCCGTCAGACTGCCGGCGGACTGGCGTCAAAATGATATCGCCCTGATCTGATTCCGGTTCCTGCGCCATCATATCAAAGACTTTTTCCGCGCCGGCCATAGCCACCAGTAAAAAATTGATCTGCGCGGTAAACTGGTTCATCGGCATGGCGCTTTGGCGGACAAAGACCAGGTAAGAGACCAGTGTCCCCATATCCGTGAGGCCGGCTAAGGTGAAAAGGCCGCCTACGCAGGCGGACACGGCATAGTTTATGTAAGATAAGGAAACAATAGTCGGAACGGTCTGCCCGGTATATTCCGTGGCGCGGGCCGCAGCCTGGTTAAGCTTTTGGTTCACCTCTCTGAACCGGGCCAGATCCTGCGGTTCATGCCGCAGCAGCTTTTCGACCTTTTGCCCCTCCATCATCTCCTCAACCAAACCATTCATCTCTCCCAGATAGGTCTGCTGATCCCTGAAATACTGCTTGCCCAGCTTGCCGTTATGCCGGATATACAGCAGCATCAGACCCAAAAACAAGATAACAATAAGCGACAAGCGCCAATTCAGCCACAGCAGCATGCCAACCGTACTGACGGAGATCAGAAAGCTTTGGATTAACAAGGTCAGGCTGTTATTCAGCGCTTCAGAAATCGTGTCGATATCATTGGTAAAACGGCTCATCAGTTCCCCGTGGGTATGGGTGTCAAAAAAGCTCAGCGGCAAGGTCTGCGTGTGCGCAAACAGGTCCCGCCGGAGATCACTGATGACCTGCTGGGCGGTCCTGACCATCAGGCGATTGTAAAAAAAGCTGGCGGCCGCGCCACAGAGATAAAGGACTCCCAGCCAGAGGACCTGGCGGAGCAGCAAGCCTAAATCGCCTTGCAAAACCGCTCCGTTGACAATGGGCTTCAGCATATAGGTGCCGATGATCCCGGCAAAGGCGCTCACCATCACTAAAACGGTTATGAGCAGCAGCGTCAGCCGGTAAGGCTTGAAATAGGCGGCCAGCTTTCCTACCGTCTGCCATAAATTTTGAGGCCGGGCTTTACTGGCTGTTTTCATGCCTCCGCCACCTTTCCGGCCTGCTGCAATTGCCATAGCTCGCGATAGATTTGATTGTGCTGCAATAATTCTGCCGGACGGCCGCAGCCATTCAATCTGCCACCGTCTAAAACCAGGACCTGATCGGCTTGTTCCACGGAACTGATCCTCTGAGAAATCATTATGGTAGTCGTATGGGGAAAGGCCTCCCGCAGGCGCTGCCTGATCAGTACTTCAGTCGCCGTGTCTACCGCGCTGGTAGCGTCGTCAAAGATAAAGATCAGGGGTTTTTGTATAATGCAGCGCGCCAGACAGAGGCGCTGCTTTTGTCCGCCGGATAAGTTAACCCCGCCCTGACCCAAAACCGTATCCAGCCCCGCGTCCAGACGATCAATAAATTCATCCACGCAGGCAATATGACAGGCTTGCCTGAGCCAGGCTTCATCTGCGTTGGGATTACCCCAGAGCAGATTTTCCCGCACCGTGCCACTAAACAAAACATTATTCTGCAAAACCAGGCCGATCTGCTCCCGGAGATGAGCCTGGGTATATTGCTGAACGGGTCTGCCATCCAGTCGGATTGTACCGGCGTCAGCTTCATAAAGACGGGGAATCAGCTGAACCAGCGTGCTCTTGGCCGTACCGGTCTGGCCGATGATGCCGACCAGCTGCCCGGCGCTTATCGTAAAGCTGATATCTTCCAGGATATAGCGCGGGGCCGCCGGCTCATACTTAAAGCTAACCCGCGCAAAGCTGATGCTGCCCCGGGTGATCCTGGCATCCGGCACCGCTTCAGCATCCGTTATCGTGGGAGTCTCCTGCAGCACGGCTTCAATTCTTCGCCAGGAGGTCAGCGATCTCGTGAAAAGCAAGAAGACATTGGAAAACATCATCAAGGAGTTTAAAACCTGCAGGACATAGCTCAGAAAGCTGGTCAGTTCGCCCACCTTCAGGCCGCCTATGGTCACCATACGGCCGCCAAACCACAAGATTGCCAGGATGGTACCATACATTACCAGCTGAAAGGCCGGCATATTAAGCGTCGCCAGGGTAAAGGCCTGCCTGGCCGTAGCGCCTAGCTCCTGATTGCCAGCGTCGAATTTTTCCGTCTCATGCTCTTCTCTGACGTAAGCCTTAACCACCCGGATGCCGGTCAGGTTTTCCTGGATCAGACGATTCATCCGGTCCCAGGCTCGCTGCAAATCCACATAAAGCGGTCGTACCTGCCTGATGATGACATAAAGTAACAGCCCCAGAATCGGCGCCGCGACATAAAACACCAGGGCCAGTCTGGGATTAATCAGAAAAGATACTATCACTGCCATCAGCAGCATCACCGGGGAGCGAAAGCCAGGCCGCATCCCGTTAGTCAGCGCGTTTTGAATCGTCGTCACATCACCGGTCAGGCGGGTCACTAAAGAAGCACTGTTGAAGTGATCGGTATTGACAAAGGAAAACGTTTGAATCTGCCGATACTCGGTCTCACGAATCTGCGCCGCAATCCCACTGCCGCATAAAGCCGTATATTTGGCACATAAATGGCCCAGGAAAAGCGCCAGCAGCGCAAAGCCCACCATCTCCAGGCCTTTAAGTAAAATATAGCGCCGGTCACCCTGCGCCACCCCCACATCAATCATGCTGGCCATAATCATGGGAATAATTAATTCAAAGCCTGTTTCTGCCTCGATAAATAATACGGCCAGGAAAAAGTCCTTGCGGTGCCCCCTCGTACATGCCCAAAATTGTTTCATCTATCCTGCGCGGTTTAGCCGCGGCTGCTCCCCTCCTGCTGCAAGTCCAGTAGTTGCGAGTGCAACTATTTTACTTGTTCCAATATAGAGCACTGCGGCTAAATGTCAAGGCTTATATCGAAGCAGGACTGCAGCTAGCGGTGGTAAGGCCATCTTGATCCGGCCGCCGGCTTGCTTTCCGCTGGGCTCAGACCCGGCCGGTTTTGCCTGTCCCGGCCTGTCCCGGCCGCTGGCTGGCTGTGCTGCCAAACCGGCCGCGGTTAAAGGCTGCGTTGCAGTGATCAGGCGCCCTTCACTGTTAGGGCCAAGGTAATCCGAACCGCCGTAACAGCTTTCATCACTGTTCAGGAGGATCTCATAACGGCCAGCCTGCGGTACCCTGAAGGCATATTCCGGAAAGCTTTTGGGGGTCAGATTAAAGAGGCAAACAATCACAGCCCCGGCCTGGCGGCCAATACGGGCATAAATATAAACCGAGTTATCCGCGTCATCTGGCTGCAGCCATTCAAAACCGGCCCAGGAGTCATCCACCTCCCACAGAGCGGTCTCCGCCTGATACAGGTGATTAAGCCGGCGGACATAGTCCTGGGTCTGCTGATGTCTGGGGTAGCTTAACATAAACCATTCCAGCTCCTCATAATAGCGCCATTCAATAAACTCTCCCAGCTCATAGCCCATAAAGTTCAGCTTGGCGCCCGGATGTGTGATCTGGTAAGTCAGCATCGCCCGATAGCAGGCAAATTTACGCCACAAATCGCCGGGCATGCGGTTAAGCAGCGATAGTTTGCCGTGAACCACTTCATCGTGAGAAAAGGGTAAAATGTAGCGTTCGCTGAAAGCATAGGTCATCGAGAAGGTCAGCTGGTGATGGTGATCCCGGCGATAAATATAATCCAGGCTCATATAATCCAGCGTATCATGCATCCAGCCCATATTCCATTTATGCGAAAAGCCCAGCCCGCCCTGCTCCGGGCTGACGGTAACATCCGGAAAATCACTGGACTCTTCCGCAATCATCAGGATATGGGGAAAGGCCTGGCGCAGGATGTTGTTGAGGGTTTTGAGGAAATCCAGCGCCTCCAGGTTTTCAAGGCCGCCCAGGCGGTTGCGCAGCGAACCGTCCCTCCCGTAGTTTAAGTAAATCATGCTGCTGACCGCATCCACGCGCAGCCCATCCAGATGAAACTCCGCGATCCAAAACCAGGCACTGGAGATTAAGAACGACCGCACTTCCATTTTGTTATAGTCAAAAACCAGGGTTCCCCAATCCTTATGTTCCGCCAAATCAGGATCCGCGTATTCATATTGCGGGCTGCCGTCAAAACGGGCCAGGGCAAACTGATCTTTGGGGAAATGCGCCGGGACCCAGTCCAAAATAACGGCCAGACCGTGCTGGTGCAGGCAATCAATCATGGCTTTAAAGTCTGCCGGCGTGCCATAACGACTGGTTGGGCTAAAATAGCCGGTCACCTGATAGCCCCAGGAGTCATCCAGGGGATACTCCGTCAGCGGCATCAATTCAACAGCGGTATAGCCCATCTCAACGCAGTACTCAGCCAGCTGAGGGGCGATGGCCCGATAGTTATAGCAGCTGCCATCCGGGTAGCGCCGCCATGAACCCAGGTGAACCTCATAAATGTTGAGCGGTTCAATAGCCTGCTGTCTACGCCGGTCTAACCAGGTCTGATCTGACCAGGTATAGTCCTCAGGATTATATAAAATAGAAGCCGTGCCGGGACGGGTCTCCTGATGCCGGGCCATGGGGTCCATTTTAAGCACCACCCTGCCATCGGCTCCCCGTACCGCATATTTGTACCGCTGCCAGGCTTGAGCGCCGGGGACAAAACCCTGCCATACCCCGGTGCTGCCCTGGGGCTGCAGCGCGTGCTGCCGGCCGCTCCAGGCATCAAAATCTCCGGTCACCAAAACTGCCTGGGCGTGCGGTGCCCACACAGCAAAGACCGCGCCATCTTCGGTCAGCCTGGAGCCCAGGCAGCGGTAGCTTTGGTAGTTCCTGCCATTATTAAACAAATATAACTCATTCACCGGCGATCTCCTTAGGTTATGCTTTTGACTAAAACTTACCAACTGGTCAGTCTGAAAGCTGGCCTATGATTGCTAATTATAACAAAAGGAAGCACCGAAAGCCTGCTTTACAGGCATAAAACCGATAAAAAATGCCGTCACTGTATTTACAGTAACGGCTTTTG
>JAQWFM010000033.1 GCA_028704415.1 Oscillospiraceae bacterium
GTGGTGTAAGGCGCTGCGGATACGCCGGATGGGCAGGTTAGTCAGGTCATAGATATTAAGGCCGTCATAAGTTACAGCCAGGGCTTCAGGCTTAAGTCTGGCGCCGCCGCAAGTGGGGCAGGGCACCGTGGTCATAAACTGCTCATAATAAGCCTTCATGTCATCAGAGCTGGTCTCAGCATACCGCCGTTCAGTAGACGGGATGATTCCCTCCCAGGCGCTGCGGTAGTCACTGCCATGGGAATACTTGGAGTTAGTGGTATCAATAGACAACACCTCCCCGTCATTGCCATACATAATGATATGCCGGATTTTGGCCGGCAGCCTGGCCCACGGGGTATCTAAGGAAAAGCCGTAGCGCGCGGCCAAAGCTTCAATGTAGGAGCGGCCCCAGCTGCTGGTATCATCAAAATTCCAGCCGGCAAAGCGGATAGCCCCCTGATTCAGGGATAAATTGGGATCTGACACAATCAGCTCCTCATCCACATGTGCGTTGTACCCAATACCCAAACAATCCGGGCAGGCTCCGGCCGGGTTATTAAAGCTGAATAAGCGCGGCTCAATCTCCCCCAGGCTGATGTGACAGTCCGGGCAGGCAAAATTTTGACTGTATAGTTCTTCATGGATGTGAAACCCGCGCTCCACCCGGTCAGTCTGATTAGCCGCCGCAAAGGTTGCGGCGTGAGCACTGGCTGCCGGCAGCAGGCTCCCCTGCGGTTCTGCCGGCGCCATATCAGCCGGGTCCGGCCCAGTCTCCGCCTGCGCCTCCGCAGCTGCAGGCACTGGTTGCCCGTGCGCCGGGGCCTGCAATCCGGCCTCTGCCAGCCGGCGGGCCTCCAGTTCCGCGGCTTCATCCTCAGTCAAGCGGGTTTGATACTCTACCTGCAACAGGCCTTCTCCCATTTTAAGCGCCAGCTCTACTGAATCAGCCAGTCTGCGGCCCATGTCCCCGCGCAATACCAGGCGGTCTACCACCAGGCTTAAATCATGCTTGCGGCGTTTTTCAATGGTCAGCTCCTCATCCAGCTCATGCAGTTCACCATCCAGGCGGATCCGGACAAAGCCTTGCCGGCGCAAGTCTGCCAGCAGTTTACCAAACTCCCCTTTGCGGCCCCGGACCAGAGGTGCCATGATGATCAGGCGGGTGCCCTCAGCGTGGCTGGTTATGGCATCCAGGATCTGATCCACCGTCTGGCGACGGATCTCCCGCCCGCAGCGCGGGCAGTGAGGCGTACCCACCCGGGCGTAGAGCAGCCTGAGATAATCATAGATTTCCGTAACCGTACCAACGGTAGATCGCGGGTTTTTTGAAGTGGTCTTTTGGTCAATGGAGATTGCCGGGCTCAGGCCCTCAATGGCATCCACATCCGGCTTTTCCATCTGGCCCAAAAACTGCCGCGCATAGGAGGACAAGGACTCCACATACCGCCGCTGCCCCTCCGCGTAAATGGTATCAAAAGCCAGCGAAGACTTGCCGGAGCCGGATAAGCCAGTTAAGACCACCAGTTTGTCTCTGGGAATCCTGAGGCTGACATTTTTAAGGTTATGCTCCCGCGCTCCGCGGATTGTAATATAGCGTTGGTTAGCTGCCGCGCCGGACATCTGCTTATTCATGCTCTGTTATACTTCCTTAAACCGTTCAAGAGCCGCTACTGACGGCGTTTGACGCGGGTAATAATTATGCTTGTCAATCTTATCATGATGGCTTGCCGCTTGCAAACATTTGTTCGCTGCCAGTAATATGCTATGGGGCCGCGGCTGGTTTTGCTGTATAGTATAATCATCAAGCAAAAATAATAACCAAAGGACATCGCAACATGCAGGCAACGAAACAAACGTCAGAAGCAGGCAGGCAGGCTGCCGCCAATCCCCCAGAATCCAGCTATGCGCTGGACATGGCTCAGCAAGCCGCGCGGCAAGCCCCCTCCCGCCGCCGCATCGGCCGGCCCTCAGGCCCCCTGCTGCCACTGCTGATTGTATCGGCAGTCATTATCCTGGCTATATTTGTGCCGGCGCTGCTGATGCTGCAGCAAAGCTACCGCAATCAGGAGTACACCCGCCGGATGGAGGTGCTGGCGGCAGAAGCCGGTGGTGGCGATTTAGTCTTAACCGCAGCTTATGACGATCAGCAAGTAACCTTAAGCGCAGAGCAGGCGGCCGAGGTCATTGATCTGTTTAATATCAGTACCCGCAGCAGTCTGTGGTTTAAGCCGGCCTATGCGGCTGATTCCGCCCTGACTGTTGAGGTACAGGATGCGCAGGGCCAGCTGCAAGCTTACTTTACCGCCGCGCCTAACCCCAAGGTGTTGACTGATGACGACAGCTACAATGATGACAGTGCCTACATGCTTTATACGGAAAACGGCCGTCATTACTACTTTAAAGTTGAAAAGCTGCGCTTGCTGGGCCGGCTGCTGGAGGCAGCCGGCCTGACAACGTAAAAAGGAGAGCGGAAGCATCTGCAAAATTATGGTCTGAACCTCTTGCAATAATCCGATGGGCAGTGTTACAATAGTCAAGCTTTAAGGCCCTGTGGTCAAGCGGTTCAAGACGCCGCCCTCTCAAGGCGGAATCACGAGTTCGATTCTCGTCAGGGTCACCAGTTCGTAGCTCATTCCCCCCAATGACTACAAACTATTGCAGCGGATCTCCACCCCCCGGAGATCCGTTTTTTTGTTTTTCTTTACCCTCCGGCTTTATCAGATAGCTTCAGGATAAACGCGGCCGGCGCTGAGCGGTTAAGCTCAGTGCAGGCCGCGGATGGCGACACTCCAGGTAAGCAGCAGACAATAGGTTAAGCCTGCGATCGGGTACAGCAACCAGGTGTTGGTCCATTGGTGAAGGTGCAGGCCCAGGATGAGGTAAGCAATGGTAAGGCAAGTCCACAGTACCGCTCCAAACTTGAGCATGGCGCGTAAGCCCTTGGTATCCTCAGGGCTGGCGGGCTGACGGACGGCCCTTAACGCCAGCTGCCAGCCATAAAAACCAAAACTGCTCTTAATATGCAGATAAACGCCCAGGCCGACTGTCAGGAGCAGCACAAAGACGGCAGTTGATTCAGTGGCATTCAGGCCCCGGCGCAGGATGAAATAGATCAGCAGCGACAGCAGCCAGGTTATGCCCGCGCCCAGCAGTTGCAGCAAATAACGTCTGGCCTGCTGCCGGTACTCTTCCTTAAGCCAGCTGCGATCCTGTTCGGCAGGCTGGCTCAGTTTGCCTTCTCCCCAGCGCTGCAGGCGTCGTTGTGATGAATGAGCATAGCCGTAGACCGCCAGCAAGGTTAAGCAGATTTCAATTATACAAGCCAGGATTTGATTGCCGCTGATGCTGCGATTTTGCAGTTGACTGCTGTCCGCGCTGGTATTGACCGCCAGCCGGCCGATGCCTGCCCCGATCAGCAGTAACGCGGTACTGAAACCAGCCCGTTTGCCCAGGCTTTCCAGCCCCTCTATCCGTTCTGTGATCTGCTTGATAAAGCTGGGTTTTAAGTCGGTATCTGCCATAGGGACCTCCTGATAATCAGACCTTTATCACTTATTATACAACTATCTGAGCCGCAAAAAGCCCCGGATGGCTGCAGTCAGAGGATACTGCCGCCACCCGGGGCCGGGGTTAGGTTCTTTCGGTACTGGCCAGGAGACTTACCGTCTTGGCCCGCACCGCACAGGGAGCTGTTTTAGTCGCTGCTTAGGCCTGCGGAGACTGACTGTTGCTGCTGCCGCTGCTGCCATTGCCAAAGTAGTAGTTAAAGAAATCTTCCCAATCAGACTGGCCATTCTGGCTTTCTGTGCTCTCGCTGCCGTCTTCCGTTGAAGTGGTCTCACTGCTGTCTTCCGTTGAAGTGGTCTCGCCGCTCTCCCCCGTGCTGCTGCTGCCGCTTTCAGCCTGTTTCAGGAATTCATTGATGATTGGCATTGCATCACTCGTGGAAATGGCAAAGCCAATGTTATCGTAACCGGTGGCTTCATACTTGGCCGAGGTAATACCGACTAACTGGCCGTCCAGGTTAAACAGGGCGCCGCCGGAGTTGCCCGGGTTAATTGCCGCATCGGTCTGGATCATCTTTAGGGTACTGCCGTTTTCCATGGTCAGCTCCCGCTCGACTGCGGAAACAACACCCAGAGTCACGGTGTTTTCAAACGTTTCGCCGCCGGGGTTACCCACTGCCATGACAATTTCGCCTTGCTGCAGTTCAGTGGAGTCACCCACTTCAACTGCAGTCAGGCCGGTGGTATCTATCTTAAGCAGCGCCAGGTCTGCATCACTGTCCGAGCCAACCACGGTTGCTTCATATTCCGTGCCGTCGTTGGTTTTAACCGCAATCTTATCTGCGTCTTCAATCACATGGTAATTGGTGATGATATAACCGTCTGTGCTCATAATAATGCCAGAACCTTCGCCAGCCAGCTCAGGCTCCTGGGTTTCGCCACTGCTGCTGCCACCCTGGCTGAAGTATATCCGACCGTTTTGAATATAGAATTCACCATTACTGGACGGGGCCTGATAGTTTTCTACCAGGACGATTGACGGGCTGATCTTGGCCGCGGCGGTCACCGTAGCGTCATTCAGGGTCTCTGAGGTGGCTGAAGCAGCCTTGAGGCTGGTGTCCACACTGCCTTCAGTTGTTTCGGTACCGGCGGCGCTGACCGTCTGTGACCCCAGACTGTTTTTATATGCATCATAGCCTAGTGTTATGCCACTGCCCAGCGCTGCCGCTACCAGTAGGGTTAAACCTTTTTGCGCGATTGATTTAAAATGTTTCATCTTGCTGCACCTCTTTCTGTGCTGATCTTATGGTCACAGTATAAAAAGAGGAACTTAAAGCAGGCTTAATGAAATGCTTCAGCTTATTTTAAGTTTGCGCCAAAGCCTCAAGCGTAAAGGTATAGACCGCAAAATCGCCCTGCTGGCCGTCCGGTTGCCGGTTAGGGTCGTGCTTATTGCCGGCTAAAATCAAACCCGCGGCCATCAGATTGTCGCCATAGCGCGGGGTGCCCGACTGCCAGGGGCCCCGGACCTCATACAGCAGCGCCGGATCCAGTCCGGCCAGCGGGAGGCGGACGCGCTCCTGTCCCATGACCTTCAGCAGCCGGAACGCAGCAATATAAGCCTGGCGCTTATCCTTTGACACCGCCATCCAGGCACAAAAATCGGGCTGATCAAAGGGACTGATCAGGCGGTAAAAACAGCCTGTGGCCAAAATCGGCTGCAGCTTTTTGAAACGGGCAATATCCAGCCTGATCTGCGCTTTTTCCGCGGCGCTCAGCCGGGCCGGGTCCAGCTCATAGCCAAAGGTGCCAAAGCTTGCCACCGTACTGCGTAAAGCCAGCGAACTGACCCGCCCGGTCTGGTGATTGGGCACAGCGGATACATGCGCGCCCATGGCGGCCAGCGGATAGCCCATGCTGGTGCCGTACTGAATCTTAAGTCTGGCTACGGCGTCCGTATTATCACTGGTCCAGGCCTGCGGCGCGTAATACAGCATGCCTGCGTCAAAACGCTGCCCGCCGCTGGAACAGGACTCAAAGAGAATGTCGGGATAGCGCGCCAGCAAGCGCTCATAAAGCTGGTAGACCCCCAGGCAGTAGCGGTGGCTCATTTCACGTTGCCGGCCGGCAGGCAGCGCATGGCTATAGAGCTCTGACAAATGCCGGTTCATATCCCACTTAATGTAGTCTACCCCCGCGTCGTCCAGGACCCGGCAGAGCTGATCAAAGAGGTTATCCACTACCTCAGGCCGGCCCATATCAAGGACATATTGATTGCGACTGGGCGAAGCGGATTTACCTGGTACCCGGATAACCCAGTCCGGGTGCGCCTCCCAGATCGGGGTGCCCGGATTGACCATCTCCGGTTCAATCCAGAGGCCAAATTGCAGGTCCAGCGCGTGAATCCTGCGGCTAAGGCCACTGATGCCCTCCGGCAGCTTGCGCCGGTCCGGCCGCCAGTCCCCCAGCGACGTCGTGTCGTCATCCCGGTGCCCAAACCAGCCGTCATCCAGCACAAACAAGTCAATGCCCATATCCCTGGCGGCTTTAGCCATGCTGACCAGTCTATCCTGGTCAAAATTGAAATAGCAGCCTTCCCAGCTGTTCAGCAAGACAGGAGACAGCGCCTTGCCGGCTGGCCTTCTGATCAGGTGACGGCGGTAAAAATCATGAAAGGCCTGACTCATGCCGTTCAAACCGGTCTGGCTATAGACCATCACGGCTTCCGGGGTCTGAAAGCTCTGTCCCGGCTTAAGTTCCCAGCGGAACAGGTCCGGATGGATGCCCAGCAGCACCCGGGTGGTGCCGGACAAAGCCGTCTCGGTCTGACTTAAAAAATTCCCGCTGTAGAGCAGGTTGAAGCCCAGGACCTGACCCTGAAACTCATCAGCCCGCGGCCTGGCCAGGGCAATCAGGGGGTTTTGTACCGCGGATGTCACCCCGCGCAGACTGGATACCTGATAAATCCCGTGCTGCAGCGGCTGCCGCTCCAGGTTCATCTCATGCGCCCAGCCGCCATAAAAGTGGATCAGCTCATAATCATGATCCGGCAGGTCCAGAGCCAGACTCATAGCCCGGTCAATCCAAACCGTCTCCGGTCCGGTTTGCTCCAGTCTGGCCGAACGCGTCACCGCCGCGACGTCCGCAAAGACAGCATACTGCAAGGTAACCCTGACGCCGGAGCCGGCATCCTTCAGCTGCAGCTCTAAAACCGCGGTATCACCGGGTGCTTGGCCAAAGCTGGCCGGCAAACCCGGCAGCGGATCCTTATGGGACAGAATCCGGTGCGACACATAACTGAGCAAGGTGACCTGGTCACCCTGCGGATAGGTCAGCTGCAAAGCCGGCTGCCGGAAATCAGAGTGCCCGTAGGACGGATACTCCTGACTCAGATAATCCAGTGAGGAGGCCGGGTCCTGCGCAAACAGCAGGACCCCGTTGCGGTTTTCACGGTCGATCAAAAAGTCGTAACTGTCCTGGGGTCTGATTGCCGGGCCAAAATAAAGCTGCTCAGGGATAGCCGCGCGTTCGGTCAAGCCAATAATGTAACTGATGAGTCCGTTAGTCAGATGAAAAACCGGCCGCTCTGCCGGTCCGGTTACCAAAATTTGTGCTTGCATCTTGTCTGCCTTTCCTGCTTGGGGGAGGTCAGGCGACCTGCCCCGGCGCCACTGGTGGTGGTTTGCGGCAAAGCCGGGTCAGGCAGCTGTCTCCTTAAGCTATCTTATGCTTATCTTAGCAAAATCCGGGCCGCTTTGGCAGCAGGCGGAATGTGTGCTTTGACAGGCAAAATGCGTGTTTTTAGCGGTCCTGCTCCGCTTTGGCTTTAGCTTTGGTCTGAATTTTACGGCTAAGCCATCGGCAGGCGCTGAAGAACAGCCAGTAAAAGGCGGCGGCCAGAATGAGCGGCCACAGTGAGTCGGCCTGATCAGATAATAAACCGGCTTGCCAGCTGAGGTCTGTCTGCAGCACAAAACCAAAGGCGGCTGAAGCAGTCAGCGCCCGCGGCAAGGCGCTGCTCAGGGGCAATGGCGACAGCAGACTTTGCGTCCTGCCGCTACCGCCTGCCGGATCAGACTGCCGGCCCAGGCGCTGCCAGTCCGGTCCCAGCCGGTCAATGGTAAAAACTGCGGTAAGTTGCAGCGAAAGCCCCAGCAACAGCAGCACCGGCGGGCCGATGACCGGCCAGACCCGGCCCTGGCTGCCGGCGGCTCCCCCCTGGCTGAGCAACCGACGCCAGATCAGCGCCTGCAGCAACCCTGGCAGGGCGCTAAAAGCGCTCAGGTAAAGCTGGAGGAGCGCGCTGCTCAGGCTGTTGCCCTGTTGTCTGGCCAAATTGCGCTGCGCGGTAGCCGCCAGACGGCCGGACAAAAAGCGGCTGCTAACCGCAGCGGTCAAAGCCGTCAGTACGGTAATGACAGCGCCGCTGAGTAAGGTTAGTCCGGCCTCCCGGTTAACCAGGGCGGTAAAAAAAGAGCTGGAAAAGGCCTGCCAGGTTTGGGCTCGGAACAGGCCCAGCTTCCAGGCCAGTACCGCCAGCACGATCAGCAGCGCCAGCCGCAGTCTGATCGCCCAGACGGAAGTCTTCACATCAGACACCCTGTGGGTTGCCCGGCTGAGTGCCTGCGTGGGTCGGAAGCGGTTCACCGGGGATAGGCTTTCCCTGCACCACCGGGTTTTGGTCCGCGTGTTCCCAGGGCGACGTCTTGGCAAACTTGTCCACAGCCATGCCGGCTTTGGCAATGGGCATCAGCGTACCCGGCCCGCCTACACAGCCGCCGGGGCAGGCCATGCCCTCCAGCAAATAGCCGTTATACTTACCGGCTTTGGCCAGCAGCAGCATTTTTTTGCAGTCCGCCAGGGAGTCCGCGTGGGCAATCTGGACCTCCCGCCCCGGCTCCATCTCTTTTATACAAGCTGCAATAGCCGGTGCGACACTGGAAGCCACCGCGTAATGACGCCCGTCATGCGAAGCTTCAGCCGCCTTGTTGTCCTCCGTCATATCACTGATTTCAATATGCTTGGCGGCAAACATGCCCATGACTTCTTCAAAGGTCATGACAAAATCAATATACGGTTTGACGTCTTCCTCCAGCCCTTCCATTTTTTTAGCTACGCAAGGGCCAATAAAGACCACCTTGGCCTTTGGATTATCCTGTTTGATCCGCTGTCCGGTTGCTACCATGGGCGTAGAAGAACTGGAAATGCAGCGGCCGGTGTCACCGGGCAAGACTTTACGGGCAAAAGCCTCCCAGGAGGGACAGCAGCTGGTGCCCAAAAATGGCTGTTTGGCCGGCACATTATCTACAAATAATCTGGCTTCATGCCGGGAGGATAAGTCTGCTCCCATGCCTACCTCAATCACATCCTTAAAGCCCAGGGCTTTAAGGGCGCTGAATACCTTGGCCGGTGTGGCTAAGGGGCCAAACTGGCCTACAAAGGCCGGGGCAATTGCCGCGTACACGTCTTCGCCATTCCTGATGGCGGTGATGATCTGAAAGATTTCTGATTTATCCGCAATAGCGCCGAAGGGGCAGCTGACAATACACAGGCCGCAGGAAACACATTTTTCCCGGTCTATTTTGCAGCGGCCCAGCTCATCACTGCCAATGGCGTTAGCCCCGCAGGCTTCCGCGCAGGGGCGGCCAAAATGCAGGATAGCGTGATAGGGACAGGCCTCAAAACAGCGGCCGCAGCGGATGCACTTTGCTTCATCAATGACCGCCGCCTTTTCGCCAATGCTGATTGCTTTGACCGGGCAGACCGCGGTACAGGGATGGGCCAGGCATTTACGGCAGTTGTTGCTGACCCGGTAAGTATTGGTGGGACAAGCTTCACAGGCGAAAGGTATAACATTGACGATGGGCATCTCAGATTGCTTGGCGGTTGAGTCCATGGTCTGCATATCCGCCGTCAGGCTTTCATAGTGGTCCTGATCCCGGATTTTCATCCCCAAAGCCAGCCTGAAGCGTTCCCGGATGATAGCACGTTCCTTAAACACGCTCTCCCGGTACGTTGGTCGTTCCCCGGGAATGATCCGGTAGCTGGCTTCATAAAAGTAGCCGTAATCCGTATGCTGCAGATCCCGCTCATAGCCAAAGCGGGCGACCTCCGTAAACACATCACGTCTAAGTTTAGTTATTGGTGTAAAAATCCCTCTCATGTTCTCCCCTTAATCGCGGAGTTCAGTTATCCGGTTCATGACCTGGTCGCTGCTGGCGCAGACAATTTTTTCACCATTCACAATCACGATCGGGGCTAAACTACCGTCTTTTTCACAATCATGCTGGCAGGGAACATTACGGACCTCAATATCGTACATTGGCTCACCTTCTTCATCATAAGTAGACAGCAAATGTTCAATATTGGCCACAATGTCCATTGACCCGCTGATGGTGCAGCGCGTGCCGGCACAAACTTCCACAATGACTTTTTTCATCTTTACCTCCCATGAAGCGGCACTTTACCCTGAACTGACGGTCAGGTTGTACCGTTCAATTGCTATAATAATAGCATAGCCTTGGCAGTTTGAGACAGTAGCCAATGCTGTAGCAGGCTGTGGAAGCCGTTTGCGCAAGTAACGCAGCCTGATCTGTTACTGGAGCGCCCGTCCAAACGGGCAGGCACGGTCATGAACGACAGCTGCCTGCAGGCGCTTTACTTGCAGTTTAGCGGTAGGTTAATAAAATATCAAGCATAAAAAGTTATCCTGAACACCGCCAGCTGACGGTGCGGCCAGCCAGTTGCCGCCGCACTGAAGGCTGCCGGAAAGAGGATAAACAGACAATGCAAGAGGACAGAAATTATGATTGAAAGCTTTGGTGAACTTTATTATGCAGACAGTTACCGCCGTCATTTCACCGCCCGGGTGCTGGCGGTAAGGACACGGCAGGGACGGACTGAGCTGAGACTGGACCAAACCTGCTTTTATCCGGAGGGCGGCGGGCAGCCAGGCGACCGCGGCAGCTTGCAGGAGTTCCCGGAGACTAATCCGGCCGAAGGTTGCCGTCAGCCGGATACTGTGCCCGCAGGCGCGGCGGACCCGACTGAGCAGTCAGCCAGGCCCGCTGCCGGCAGTCGCTGCCAGGTAATTGATACCAGGCTTGATGATCAGGGCGTGATCTGGCACCGGCTGGATCAGCCAGTCACCTGGGAGCCCGGCACCCGCGTAACAGGCGAGCTTGACTGGCTTCGGCGATATGACCTGATGCAGCAGCATTCCGCGGAGCATCTGGTCAGCGGCATTACGCACCGCCGTTTTGGCTATGACAATGTGGGGTTTCATATTGGTCAGGATCTGACGACTTTGGACTTTAACGGGCCGCTGACGCCGGCAGACCTGCGGTGGATTGAAGATCAGGCCAATCAGGCAGTATGGCAAAATCTGCCTTATGAAATCAGCTATCCGGCCAGAGAGCTGTTACCCTCAATCTCCTACCGCAGTAAGCTTGAGCTGGACGGCGCCGTCAGACTGGTCACGGTGCCCGGCTATGACTGCTGCGCCTGCTGCGGCACCCAGGTGCGGCGGACGGGAGAGTTAGGCCTGATCAAGCTTTGCAGCGCGGAAAGCTATAAAGGCGGGATGCGGCTGACCCTGCTGGCGGGGCGCCGGGCGCTGCAGGAGATGCAGCGCTGGCAGCAGCAGCTGGACCTGGCGGCGGCCAGTCTTTCCCGCCCCCGCACTGACCTGGCTGCGGGGATCAGTCAGCTGCAGCAAGAACTGCGGCAGCAGCGGACCCAGGTCCGGATAAGCGAAGATCGTTGGCTGGAGCATTGCCTGGCGGGGCTGCCGGCTCATTACGCGGCTAAGCCCGGGCTCATCCTGTTTCAGGACTTTACTTCCCAGCAGCTAAAGGAAGCCGCCCGCCGGCTGCTGGCGCTGACGGCCAGGCAACCGGACCTGGCTTTGCTCCTGCTGCCGGCCCCAGACCGCACCGGCCCAGACGACGGGCAGGCAGCCGCGCTGCCTTTTTATTTACTGCAGCCAGCGACTGCCTCACTCAATTTATGGGAGCAGCTTAAAGCCGGCTACCCTGTGCAAGGCGGCGGGCGGGCGCCGCTCTATAGCGGCCGGCTGACCATCAGCCCCAGGCAGCTTCGCCGTTTAGCCGATCAGCTGCAGCTGCAATCCATCGGTCTGCCCTGACAGCGGTCTCCCCTGTGCCCGGTTTACTAAAACCGGTCCGGATTCAGGCAGGCATAGACCAAATTGCGCAGGCGGGGATGCACATATGGTTCCTGGCTGTTGAGTAAGTGCTGGGCATAAAAAATACTCAGTTCATTAAGCGGATCAATCAGCATGTAAGCGCCGGCCGCGCCCCCCCAGCCAAATTCACCTTTGGGGCTCAGGCAGCCGCCCAGACTGCGGTCAACCAGGGTTCTCACCCCCAGACCATAACCGTAGCCCAGCATGGGATCCCAGTTAAAGTCCTGCTGCCGGACAGGGTCCAGATGATTAGTCCGCATTAACTCCACGGTAGCCTGAGCCAGTAAGCGATCGCTGCTGTTAGGCAGCTTCCCCAGATGGGCAAGCGCGTCGGCCAGCCGGAGACAGTCCCGGACTGATGAGATCAGGCCGGCTCCGCCGCTTTGGTATTCGCTGCCCAGACGATATTCATTGGAGCCCCTGGGGGTCAGCTCGGCCTGCTGCGTCTCATCGTTAAAGCGGTATTGCTCGGCTAAGCGAGGCTCCTGCTCAGCGCTCAGGCTGAAGCTGGTATCAGTCATGCCCAGGGGTAAAAAGATATGCTGCTGCATATAGTCTCCCAGACTTTGTCCGCTCCAGATCTCAATCAGGGCGCCTAAGACATCGTGGCACAGACTGTACTGCCAGTGCGTGCCCGGTTCAAACTGCAGCGGCCGGGCCGCCAGCGCCCGGATGACCGTCTGAGTCGGACAGCGCCCGCCGGTTTCCTGAAAAACCTGGGGGACAGGCGCAGCATTCAGGTCGTAGTCCAGCCCGGCTGACATTGTAAAAAGGTCCACAATCCGGATGGGGCGGCAAGCCTCAGTCAGGGTAACGGTCCCGTTAGGGCTGATCTGCCGCAGCCTGGGATGCGCAAACTCCGGCAGATACAGGCTGACCGGATCAGTCAGGATATACCTGCCCCGCTCCAGGAGCTGCAGCGCCGCGGTGCAGGTAAAAACCTTGCTGACCGAATAGAGGTTATACAATTGATTGTCCGCCAGGGGTTTTTGCCGGGCCACATCCGCATATCCGGACTGGTAGCGGAAGACCTCCCGCCCTTTCCAGCTGACCGCCAGATCCGCGCCGGGGATACGCCAGGCGGTAAGCTGATCCATAAAATCCCTTAAAGGTTGAAAATTTATCATGTGATACCTCCTGTTGGTGTTTTAACCCCCAACCGCGGTCCCTGGCTGCTGGCGCCAGGTCAGGATGAGGGTCTGGGCACAATAATCAGGCGGTTGAAACGGCCATTTTTATCCGTTGCGGCCGCCAGATACAGATTTTGGCCGCTGCTGTCCGCGCCCAGGATGGTGGCGGTCTGCTCCAGTAACTGGCTGTCTGCCGCCGGCAGCTGATACCAGCGCCGGGCAGTGCTGTCGTAAGCCAGGCGTTTATTTATGACCAGCAGATTGGCGGTAGCGCTAAGCTCAGGGTAGCTGCCCTCCGTAGCGGGTAAAATGGTTTGCAGCGCACTGGCTCCGGCCCCGGCAGCATCGCTGCTGACCTGAGCAATACTATAACGGTACCAGTCTTTTGCAGTGTCGATATAGGTTAGCTGAAGCGCAAACAGGGGGCCGTCCGGCTGTTTTACGGCCTCATACCAGGTCTGCCCGTTGCTGTAAGCCCAGGTGAGCGGAACCTGAGGCCAGACGCGGTACAGTTCATAGAGGGCCAGCTCTCTCAGGTCAGAGCCAGCGGTCTGCGTCTGGCCATCGCTTAAGCTGACTTTCAGCCAGCTGCCGGCGGCCTTGCCGCTGGCGTCCGGATCAGTTTGCGTGGTATAAAGATTGCCGCTGTCATCCAGTTCCAGGCCGTAAAAGCCGCCGGCACTGTCTTCCAGCAGCGTTTTTTGACTGCCATCCGCCATATTCCACAGAAACAGCTGCGGCATTTCATCGCCGCCCACGCCATAGACCACCAGCTGGCCTTTAGCGGCCGCCTGCAGGCCAAAATCTGCCGTGGCGATTTCCGTATAGGCCTGATTAACCGGATTCCATAAACCCAAATGACTGCCGGAGTTTAGCAGTAGTCTGCCGTCAGCCATCATAGCCGTAAAAACTGCGCCCTGCTGCACAAAGACATCCGGCAATGCTACGGTGACAGCCTGACTTAAATCCAGGGTTATGGCAGTTTGAGCGCTCAGCCCGTCAGCGCTTTCGGCTGTCGCCGCAGCGGTAAGCTCCGGCGTGGGCCCGGCGCTCGTCGGCGCGGCCGAGGCCTCTGCCTGACTGAGATCAGTCTGAACGGTGTTGGCAGCCGCGGTGGTCTGGCCGGCTGCAGCCGGGCTGCTCCCGTCAGCCCACGGCTGCTTCAGCAGGAGCAGCACGCAGATCAGCAGCAGGACCAGGCCCGTCAAACTGATCAGGAGCCGATTGAAGGGTCCGGCCGGCCTGCTTGCTGAGGCGTGGTTGACCCTGCCGGGGCCGACCCTGCCGGGGCCAGCCGGCGCGGATTTCCGGCCGGACCGGTGCTGGTTTGAGCTCATGAAGCGTTCTCCCCGCTGGCGTTCAGATCACTGACATAAAAAGTCAGCAGCCGGTATACCTCCCAGGTATCAGGGATCTGGGCTAGGGTCTGATAATCGTTATTTGTGCTGGGGTCTTTGACCAGCACACTGTAGGACCCGGCAGAATAACTATAGCCATAGCACAGCACAAAATGCGTGTTGCCGCTGTCTTTGAGTCTGAGTCCCAGGATAACCGGGTTGCCGCCGGCCAGTTCCCGGATCACCTGATCCCGCACATAGGCGCGATCAGTCAGGCGGCTGCCCGGATCCAGGCTGCTGTCCTGGCGCCCGATCAGCAGGCCGTACTGTGCAGCAAAAGCTGCCCATTCCACCGGATCGGCATAATCCCCCAGGGCGCTGTTGAGCTCCGCCGGATCCAGATCAATGCCATAAAAGCTGGCCGCCATGCTGAGGCTGGTCAGCGCGCAGCCATAAGTGCCGATATCATCGCCGTCCTTTTGCATGATCAGATCAGCCCAGGCCGGGTCAGTCTGGCGGTAATGGGTGCTGGCCAGCTCAACCGTGTCCGGCAGCACGCTGCCGTCAGCGGCGGTCAGCCGCGCTTCACCCTCCGTCTCCGTCTCCTCGCCCGCGTCCGTCTCCGCTGAGCTGGCGGCCGTGGTCTGACTGGCGCTTAAGCCCGAGCGGTTCAGGTCTGCAGCTGTAACAGCCGCGGACTCCGCCAGGCCGGTTAAGCTGGCCGTATCGCCGGAGCTGGTCTGTTGCGACTCTGTCCCCGCCGCGCGGAATTGCCGCCCCCAGGGAGCCGCGTATAACAGCAAAACCAGGAAGGTCAGCGCCACCGCAAAAATCAGGATTCGCTTTTCAGTCTTATGGCCCTGCGGCAGCATCAGTTATTCTCCTTTTTACGGCCCTGCGGCATAGCGGGAACAAACTGCAGGGGGGCAAGCAGACCTAGCTGCTCCAGCTTAAGTCTGACCGCACAGACGTCCGCCCAGATTTTATCCCGCTGCCGGTTGTCCCGCAGCACATAGGCGGGATGCAGGGTTGGCATAATAAAATAGCCGTTATTTTCAATCCACTGGCCGCGGACCCTGGTTATCCCGTCCCGGCGGCCGGTAAAATAGCGGTAGGCGGTCGCGCCTAAAAGCAAAATCACCCTGGGGCGGACAAACAAAAACTGCTCCCTGAACAAGGGGCGGCAGGCTTTGGCTTCCTCCTCCGTAGGCTGACGGTTGCCCGGCGGCCGGCACTTAACAATATTACAGATATGGAATTGCTGCTCCGTCAGGCCATTGGCCTGCAGCAGCAGATCCAGCAGCTGACCGGACTGTCCCACAAAGGGTTTGGCTTCAAGATCTTCCTGGGCGCCGGGTCCTTCACCAACCAGCATGAGCGGGGCGGGTAAGGCGCCACGCCACACCACACAGTTGGTCCGGCCGGCCCCTAAATCACAGTTTCTGCAGTCATCACAGCGCCGGACAAAATCGCCCCAGTTTGCGTCACTGTGGGCGGCGGGCTGAGCTGCAGGCGCAGCCGGCGCGGCCGACTGCGGCGGCAGATTGACATTAGTTGGATTACCGGGCTTGTCAGACATCATGTACTACACCTTAATTAATATCAGGCAGGCTGACCGCAACTAAACCGCTGCGGTCAATCCGTCTGATACCCGCGAATTTCATGCTACAGGGCCACCATCGTAATATGATGGTTGTGCCGGGCCCAATCCGGGTCCTGCCTCAGGCAGCTGTCAAAACGAGCCATAGACTGGCCTTCCTTTTCAAACGGGCCAAAAAACTCCCCCGGACAAAATGCCCGGATTTTCTTTTCAGCCAGCATATTGTTCAGCAGTTGGCGGCAGGCCTGCCCCAGCTCCCGTTCTGTTTCCTGATCGGTGCTGCTGTGCAGGATTTTAACCGAATGAACACCAATGCGGCGCAGAGCGGACAGTTCAAGTCTGATCTTGTGCGCTACCGCCTCCGACTCCGTACTAATGCCCTCCAAACTGACAATGCTAGCTGACATGTGTTCCTCCTTAACGTATTCATGACCTGATCATCATGAATTTAGTATAGCACAGGAACAGACCCCAGCGTTTGTAAAAAAGCGGCGGCTTTGCCGCCTCAGTCCAGAACTTGAAAAGGCTGGCGAATCACCAGCGTCAGCACATCCCGCAGATGGCCAAAAGACGGCGGAAAGTCATCACAACCTTCAAAATGCAGTTCCGGCTCCACATCATCCTTAAATAAAGATAATTCCCAGCGAACATGACAGAGTTGCTCCGCTTCCACCCGGGAGCGATCCGGAAAATACGGCTGCCACTGCGGAATCTGACAGCAAAGGATCATCTCCTGCAGCCGCTGGACATCTCGGTCTGATAAAGAGCGCGTAAAATTGCGGTTCCAGCGGTTGGTCTCCTGCCATTTCATAATCCCGTTGCGCAAATCAAACAAAGCCCGTACGGTCCCCTTACGGCCTTGAGTCAGCTCAACACTGAGCATGGTATATGGACAATCGCTTTGCTCCACGATCATTAACCCCCGGAATTCGTGCCTTTGATCATACCACGGCCTGCATAAATCATGCAAGGTTGCCGGCCCCGGTCCTGCGCTCAAACCGTCAGCCACAGGGCAGTGTGACCACCTTATCCATGTTCAGCATTAGTTCTGCCATACCGATAGAATTAAGCAGCTCCGTCTTCTTAATTGCGTCAATATGATAGCTGTAAACTGATTCCTGACAGGCATACAGGTTAATGCCTTGTTCGCTTAAATCCAGCAGGGTCTTGTGCACCGGAGACTGGGCCGCCAAAAGCCTCACCCCTGAATTGATAAAGAGCAGCGCGGCTGGTTTACGCGTCACTGACCGGAGCGCATGCAAAAATCGCCGCTGCAGAATTTCTCCCAGCCCCGGTACGCCGCTGGCCTGCCCGGCCGCAGCCAGGCCACCGCCCAGACTGGCCTCACTGGGCAGATTATCCGCGCCCAGCGAAACCGAGCCAATGATAAGCAGGGTTTTACCACCGCCGGACTCCGCAGGACGCAAAGCCGGGGCTCCCATTGGCAGCAGAACCGTCTCCGCCTCACTGATAACCGCTGCCCGGCCCTGCAGGCAAAGGTTATCTGCCGCGGGCTGCCGCAGCTTTTCAGGCTTGTTCATCTGGCGTCAGCCCCCCTTCCGTCCGCCCTTCCAGCTGATCAATAGCCCGCGGCAAGGCGTCTTTGGCGGCGCCCCAGGGCTTGTCTGTATTGCGGTAATCAAACTTTAAGGTAAACCACTCCACATCCTGCGACAGCCGTTCCCAGTAACGCGCCTGTTTATCAGCCAGCGCCGCCGCCAGCTCCCCGGCGGTCTGGCGGTCCATATATTTAGCGGCTGAATCTAATAATAGCGCCAAATGCGGCCGGCAAAAGGCCTGGGTCTGATTGAACTTTTGCCGGAAAACCGGATCGTGACCAAAAAGCCAGCAAAAAACATCCATATAGCGGTCCATCGTATAGGCGCTGCGCTGACAGACCACACAGTCGTCCGTCTCTTGCCGCAGGGTCTCCGCAGCCTGCCGCAGGGCCTCTTTGCCAAGGTCGCCGTTCTGGCCGGCAAAAAGCCGACGCTTTTCAGCCTGAGCGGCTGCGGTCTGGCGCAGATCCGCCCGCCATTTATCCCGCCCCTCTTCAAGATAGGTCCGCAGCATCAGCCCCAGACCCAGACGGTTTTTTTGGCTCAGGTACATGGCGCGCAGATGCGCCTGGCAAAAGCCATGCACGTTTGTCTGCTGCCGCACATCCGGCTCCATCAGCGAGGGTCCCAGATAATAATCCAGCAGCTCCACCTCACAATGCTCAACCAAACGGCAGAGCGGGCAGGGTTCCGGCCGGCTGAAGGCATCATTTACCGGAATCGTATAAATAGTCTCCCGACTGGGATCTGTGCTCATATCGCTCTCCTGTTTTCCTCATTAGCATAGGCTGGACCGGCGGCAGACCTGCCACCGGTGCTGCGCTTATCCACATGCACCACCCGGGCCGCCCGGACATTGACCGCCAGGATATTAATTGATGTATATTGTTCCAGCTTATCCCGCAGGGTTTCCTGAGCCTGCTGCATGACCTCCTGCGCGTTATAGCCAAAATACAAGGCCAGATCCGCGCTCAGGCTCACCCCGTAGGTGGCTTTTTCCATCGTGAAGTGCGTAACGCCAGCGACTCCCGGGACCGTCTGGCAGGTGTAGTCCACCAAATGCTGCATGGCTTCATCAGAAATAGAATAGCGGCCCAGACTTGAAAAGGTCGGTCTGACAACGGTGCGCTCCGCATCGTAACCGCTGCCGGCCATCCCGGACAAAATCGGCCTGTCCAGCTCAGACTGATGCTCCGGGGTCCGCCGCCTGAAGCGGTCCAGGTAGTCCTGAAAGTAGCCGCTGAATTCATGCTTGATTTCCATACTGGGGACCGGTATGGTGTGCTGCCCTTCAGTCAGCCGGGTGGTCCTGGCCAGCCGTCTTTGTTCCTCCGTCGTCACATCCTCAATCCGGATCAGCATAGCCGGCGGGTTGAGCCACAGATTAGAGCAGATTTTCTGCAGCATCCCCTCACTGGTTCCTAAAATCATCAGAGTCGTCGGATGATTTTCCGCCAGAGCGCGCCGCATATTACGGCAGCGCGTCTCATCCAAAAACAGGGCCTGCCGGACTGACTCCAGTTTGGTGTTGGCCCGTTTAGCACTGGTCCCCGCCAGGATCCGGCTGCCATGAATCAGCAAACCGTCATCTATGATGTAATCAATCCGGTGCTCCCGCGCCACCCGCAGCGCCTGCGTGCTTTTACCGGTGCCGCTGGAGCCTACAAACGCCACCACCACAATGTTGGCCAACGCTTTACGCAGGTCGTGGTCATTGGCAAATTCACCGTCTTCTGGTTGCAGCGAACTGACGACCTGCTGCAGACCGCGCATCCCGCGCAGGTTGTTGAAGGAGTTGCGACTGAAGGCTTCCACCCAGTCGGCCGGGCTGTGGTCTTCACTGGCCGCTTTGTCCCCCTTCCGCGGCGGGGCAGATACGGCCGGGGCCGGGGCCGGGGCCGGCCCCGCCGCTATGGTCTGCGGCTTGTCCCCGGCGGCCGGCTCCTGATCAGCGGCGGCAGAATGTGAGGCAGGCCGCTTTTGAATTGCGGCCTGCAGGGATGCCAGTTTTGCCTGCGGGTCGGGCCTGGCCGCGGCGGCGTGATCCCGGTTTTTTTTCCAGTTCCACCCAAACGGCATCGCTCAGCTCACGATCTCAGACATTACTGCAATTGTGATAAACATCCTGTACATCATCATTATCCTCAAGCATATCAATCATGCGGCTCAGCTGATTTTGCTGCTCCGGATCCTCCAGCGACACATAGGTGTTGGGAATGGGCTCAATGTCCGCCTCCGCCAAATCGTAGCCCTTGGCGGTAAGCGCGGCGCGGACCGCGGCAAAATCATCCACGGAGGTGTAAATCACAAACGCGCCGTCCTCGGCTTTCAGGTCCTCCGCGCCGGCCTCAACCGCGTCCAGCATCAGCTGATCTTCATCCTCCAGCTCCTCGCCGTCAATAATGAGGCAGCCCTTATCCTCAAACATAAAGGACACGCAGCCGGTGGTGCCCATATTGCCGCCAAATTTATCAAAAGTATGGCGAACATCTCCGGCCGTGCGGTTGCGATTATCCGTCAGGGTCCGGACCATGACGGCTACGCCGCCCACCCCGTAACCTTCATAGGTGATATCCTCATAGTTTTCACTATTGGCGTCCCCCGCGGCTTTTTTGATGCTGCGCTGAATGTTATCATTAGGCATGTTATTTGCTTTAGCTTTATCAATTATGTCCTTCAGCCTGCCGTTAATTGCCGGGTCCGGTCCGCCGTTTTTGACCGCTACCTGAATTTCACGGCCGATCTTGGTAAAGACCTTGCCGCGTTCAGCATCCGCCGCGCCTTTTTTGCGCTTGATATTATTCCATTTAGAATGACCTGACATCTTTTCCTCCGTCTGTAATCCTGAAAAACATAAAGATTTAACGCGGACTTGAAAGTACACGTGTTATTTTTGTATTATACGAGATTGATAAAGTTTTTGGCAACTTATCTTAAGCCTGAAGGGAGAAACACCATGCGTCCCAGTCCTTTTCAATCCGCCCAGGCCTGGCGTCGCCTGGCCGTGGCGCTGGATTGTCTGACCGTTTACCGGCAGCTTTCTGAGCTGGCCGTGGTAAAGCAGCTGCGGCAGCTGCTCAGCCAGCTGGCTGAGCTGTTAAGTGAAGCGGAAGCCCGCCCTGAGCAGACGCGGGACCGGGACCGGGCGCAGGAGCCGGTCACACTGCTGAAACTGGCCTCAGTTTTTTATGCTGATCTCCTTCAGGAGGAGCCGTCTGGCTCTTGGCCGGCCTGGCTGGTCCGCCAGCTGCTGCTGCAGGAAAATCCTTTTACCGCCTATCTGGCGGCTGAGCCGCCAAGCTCAGGTCCGGCCGCTCAGCCGGACCCTTATACGGCGGCGGTCCTGGCCGACCAGGCCATGGCGGACCTGGGCGTCCTGCAGGATCTGGCCCAGGTTGATCTGGGGGATATCCGCCTGCTGCTGCGGCAGCTGCTGATTGCTTCCAATCAAGAATGGCTGCTGCCGCTGCTCCAGCGTTTGCCTGAGCCGGACAGCGCCCGGCTGCTCCCGACCCCCTCCGTTAATGCCGGGGTCCTGCCGGAAGCCTGCGCCCTGCAGCAGCAGCTGCTGTCCGGCATCGCGCAGCCTGGTTCCTGGGCCGCGGCTTTGCGGCAGCTGCAGCAATTTCACCGCACCCAGGGAGCAGGCTTAACCGCCTGTTATCCCGCGCTCAGCCTCAGGCAGGGGCAGCTGGCGCCTTTGCGCCGGGATCTGCCGCCGGCTGCTTTTGATTTACTGTACGACTACAGTGGCAATCTCAGCCGGCTGGATCAAACCATAGCCGGATTTGTACGAGGAGATTTTGCGCATGATATCCTGCTGACCGGGCCACGCGGCAGCGGTAAATCCTCCGCGGTCCGGGCGGTGCTGCCCCGTTACGCCGGGCAGGGTCTGCGGCTGATTGAGGTCAGTCCGGAGGCGCTGGAGCAGCTTAACACCTGGCTTCCCCGCCTGAGCCGGCAGGCCCAGCATTTTATCCTGCTCTTGGACGACCTCTCTTTTTCCGATGCCGGCCCTGAGTATCATCAGCTCAAACGCCTGCTGGAGGGCGGTCTGGCTGAACGCGGCAGCAATATTTTAATCTGCGCCACTTCTAACCGCCGGCATCTGCTGGCAGAGTCAGGCGATCCTGAAAGCAGCGCGCGCTTTGCGGAGGATGAGCGGGATGAACGGCTGAGTCTGGCGGACCGCTTTGGCCTGCACCTCACTTTCAGGCAGCCGCTGCAGTCGGAATATTTAGCCATCATCAGGTATCTGGCGGTTTCCCGCGGCTTTGCCGGTTCGCTGGAACAGCTGCAGCAGGAGGCTTTGGTCTGGAGCAATCGCCGGGCCAGCCGCTCGCCGCGGATTGCCCGCCAGTTTATCGACGACCGCCTGGGGCAGGAGCAGCTTCCGGCCGCGGCGTCGCCGGAAGCCCGTCCTTAGCCAGTCTGTCATGAACGGTCGCTGTAAACCGGGACCGGACCTTGAACCCAGGGCTTAAGCCGGGGGCCGCGGGTCCTGAGTCTGACTGACCGAAGCGACGTGACGGGCACGTCGTTTGGTCTCACGCTTAAAGGAGTTTATGTATGTCACCCATACCTGAAAAACAGATCCGCCGGGAAGTAGCCCGACGCCGCACCTTTGCCATTATCTCCCATCCGGATGCGGGCAAGACCACCATGACTGAAAAACTGCTGCTGTACGGGGGCGCCATTCACCTGGCCGGTTCTGTAAAGGCCCGCAAAGCCAGCCGGCACGCCACCAGTGACTGGATGGAAATTGAAAAGCAAAGAGGGATATCCGTCACCAGTTCTGTTATGCAGTTTGATTATGACGGTTATTGTATTAATATTCTGGACACCCCCGGGCATCAGGATTTTTCAGAGGATACCTACCGCACTTTGTGCGCGGCTGACGCCGCGGTCATGCTGCTGGACGGCGCCAAAGGCGTGGAGCCGCAGACCATCAAGCTCTTTCAGGTCTGCCGGCTGCGCCACATTCCTATTTATACCTTCATCAACAAAATGGACCGGGCGGCGCTGCCGCCGCTGGACCTGATGGATGAGCTGGAACAGGTGCTGGGGATCTTTAGTTACCCCATGAACTGGCCCATTGGCCGGGACGGCCGTTTCAGAGGCATCTACAACCGGCAGAGCGGTAAGGTCGAGTTTTTTGACGAGCACAGCGGGGATCACGGCGCCAGCAAAGTTAAGGCCATCGCCGTTGATCTGTCCTCGCCTGACCTGCCGCGCGAGCTGGGGTCAGACGCGGATGTGCAAAAGTTGCGGGATGATATCACGCTGTTAACTGAAGCCGGCGAAGAATTTTCCCTGGAACGGGTGCTCAAAGGAGAGCTCACCCCGCTGTTTTTTGGCTCGGCGCTGACCAATTTTGGCGTGGAGACTTTTTTAAAGGCCTTTCTGAAAATGGCGCCGCCGCCGCTGGACCGCTCCAGCAATCAGGGGCTCATCCCCGCCGCCAGCCCTGATTTTTCCGGTTTTGTCTTTAAGATTCAGGCTAATATGAACCCTGATCATCGGGACCGGCTGGCGTTTATCCGCATTTGCTCCGGCGCTTATGAAAAAAACATGGAGGTGCGGCAGGTCCGCACCAAAAAGACCATTCGCCTGGCTCAGCCCCAGCAGTTCATGGCCCAGGATCACAAGGTCGTGGAAGAAGCCTACGCCGGTGATATCATAGGTGTCTTTGACCCGGGTATTTACCGCATTGGCGACAGTCTGTGCGCGGGCAGTGAGGATATTGTCTATGCCGGGATTCCGGTTTTCCCGCCGGAGCATTTTGCGGCCATCAGCGCCCGGGATTCTATGAAACGCAAGCAGTTCCTCAAGGGGATGGAGCAGCTGGCTCAGGAAGGCGCCATCCAGATATATAAACGGCCGGACATCGGTACGGAAACGTTTGTGGTCGGGGTGGTAGGCGTGCTGCAGTTTGATGTTTTGGCGTATCGGCTGCGTTTTGAGTATAACGTGGACATCCGTTCCCAGCAGCTCAACTACCGCTTTGCCCGCTGGCTTAAAATCCGCGGCCGGGCTGAAGCGCAGGTCAGTGATTTTGACGACCTGACCCTGACCAGCACGACCATGAAAGTGCTGGACGCCCATGAACGCCCGGTACTGCTCTTTGAATCCGACTGGGCCATTAACTGGGTGCTGGAACGCAACCACGATATTGAGCTGGTAGACATTGGCGAAGCCTGAAGGCTAAAGACAGGTTTAAGCGCATTAAGGCCTGGTTTCAGCCAGCAGTGAGAACCAGACCGCAAGCTGCTTCCAGGGCGGTCTGACTGATGTAGCGCTCCTCCAGCGGTATCCAGACGGTTGCAAAGCGCGCTAAGGCAGACTGGCCGCGGGATAAATCCGCCGCCGGATCCAGACAGCGCTGCGCCAGGCGCTGTCTTTGCAATTCCGCACTGATATCCAAAAAGATCCGGCCCGGCCGCTGGTAGTAAGCACGCAGTTTGGGGTGCAGCGCGTAAGCGCCTTCAGTCAGAATAAGCGGCGCAGGACAAAGCCAGCGCCCGGGCCGCAGGCTTTGTTGTCCGCAGTCAAATGGCTGGTACCAGGCTGGCCGTCCCTGACTTAAGGGACTGAGCACCTGTGCTTCAAAGCGCTCATAATGCACATTGCCGCCGGGCCAGGCCAGGCGGTCAGCGCAGCGCAGGTCCGGGGGTAAGAAAAAGTCGTCCATATGTAAAACCAGGACGTCCACATCAAACCGCTGAGCCAGATCCTGCAGGTTTTGGGCCAGCGTGGTCTTGCCGGCGGCGCAACGGCCGTCCAGAGCCAGCAAAAAGGGCCGCCCGGCCGGGTCAGGATCTGCGGCTGACGCCAGCACCAAGCGCAGCGCCTGCTCCAGCAGCTGCCGCAACGCACTGCCGGCGGCGGGAGCCGCCGCCATATCTCTGAGCCGGCCTGCCAGTGCCGCCGGATCCAAGGTTGTCCTATCCAAGTTTGCCGCCTCCTGATCAGGATTCCCGGTAAGCCCCCAGCGCACGGAAACGGGCTTGCCGCTGTTCCAGTATACGGTCTGACGGTAATGCCAGCAAGTCAGCTAAGCTCTGGTTCAAAAAAGCCCGGATGCCCTGGGCCACAGCCGCAGGGTCCCGGCCGGCACCGCCCTCCGGCTCCGCGATTATCTGATCGCAAATTCCCATCTTCCGGGCGTCAAACGCGGTTATTCTGGCGGTATCCGCTGCTTCGCGTTCCCGGCCGGGGTCCTTCCACAGTAAAGACGCATAGCCGCGGGGGGAAATAACTGAGTAGATGGCATTGGACAGCATGGCCAGGCGGTCGCCCATAGCCAGCGCCAGGGCGCCGCCACTGCCTCCTTCGCCCAAAATCACGGCTGCCACAGGGGTCGCCAAAGTAGCTAAGGTCTCCAGGCAGCGGGCTATAGCCTCACCCTGGCCCCGTTCTTCTGCGCCGACGCCGCAATAAGCTCCGGGGGTGTCAATCAGGCAGACCACCGGCCGACCGCAGCGGCAGGCTTCCTGCATCAGCCGTCTGGCCTTGCGGTAGCCTTCCGGATGCGGCATGCCAAAATGGCAGCGGTTGTTTTCGGCCAGATTATGGCCTTTGACCGTGCCAAGCAAAGTGACCGCCCGCCCGTCCAGCCGGGCCAGACCGCCCCATAAGGCCGGATCATCGCCGTAACAGCGATCGCCGTGCAGTTCAATTATATCCGTAAAGATCAGCTGGAGATAATCATTAAAATTGGGCCGGTCTTTGAGGTGAATCAGATCCAGACACTCAGACCCGCGGTGCTCCCGCAGGTCCGGCGTTTGCGGCAAGCCGGGCGGCGCCGGCGCCGGTTTTTGCTGCAGGCTGCAGCTGGGGTAAAGCGTGTCCTGGCTGTGGTAGGCCAGCAAACGGGACAGCAGCTGGCGGCTCTCACTGCGCCGCACCAGCAAATCCAAAAAGCCGTGTGCCAATTGAAATTCCGCCCGCTGAAAGTCCTCCGGTAGGGCTTCCGCAATGGTCCCCTCAATCACCCGCCGGCCGGCAAACCCGATAATGGTGCCAGGCTCCGAAATCAGGTAATTGCCCAGGCTGGCAAAGCTGGCTGTGACGCCGCCTGTGGTAGGGTCAGTTAAAAAAGCTATGTAAAGCAGGCCTTCCGCCTGGTGACGGGCCACCGCGGCGCTGGTTTTGGCCATTTGCATCAGGGACAGCAGCCCTTCCTGCATGCGAGCGCCGCCACTGACGGTAAACAGCAGGACCGGCAGACGCTGCTCCACCGCCCGTTCAAACAGGCGGGTGATCTTTTCGCCCACCGCTGAGCCCATAGAGCCCATCATAAAGCGGCTGTCCAGCGCGCCGATACAGCAGGGGCGGCCGTCAATCAGACCGCGGCCGGTCACGACCGCCTCCTGCAGGCCTGTCTGGGACTGCAGCAGCTTCAGCTTATCTTCATAGCCTTTGAAGTTTAGCGGATTGACGCTTTCCAGGCTGGCATCACAGGCCTCAAAACTGTCAGGATCCAGAACCATGTCCAGCCGTTCGCGGGCGGAGATCCGGAAATGATGGCCGCAATGCAGGCAGACGCTGTGATGAGTTAAAAAGTCCTCCCGGTACATCACGCCCTTGCAGGCGGGACACTTGACCCAAAGATCCGCCGGCTGAGGCTGCTGATAGGAAAACGGGCGGGGCTGAGGCAGACTGTCCGCCGCGTGGGAGCTGCCGTCCGGCTTTACCTCCGGATGCGCGGCCGCATAGGCTTGCGCGGCAGTCTGCAGGTGACTTTCCTGATTGACCCGGCGGCGCAGCGTATTCGCCAGGTCCAGGCTGTTCCGGGCCGCCCCGCCCGGCCTGCTGGTCCCGGCGGACGCCGGCTGCAGGCTGGCCTGCTGCTTATCTTGCTCCGGCATGCACGCGCACCTCCTCTTTCCCCTCAAGCTCGGCCTGCAGCTGCGGCCATTTGCGATTCATGTAGCCAATATCACAGTTACCCGCAATAAAATCCGGATCCCGGAGAATCGCCAGCTGCAGATCCAGGGTGGTGGGCACGCCGCTGATCACAAATTCAGTCAGAGCCCGCCGCATGCGCTGAATAGCCTCAGTGCGGGTGGCGGCACTGACGATGACCTTAGCCAGCATGGAGTCATAATAAGGCGGGATTTCATAACCGGGGTACAGCGCCGTGTCTACCCGCACGCCGGGTCCTCCCGGCAGCAGCAGCTGCTCTATTCTGCCGGGGGTGGGCCGGAAATCCGCCCGCGGATCCTCTGCGTTAATGCGGCACTCCAGCGCGTGGCCGCGCGGCTGCAGCTGACTCTGCTTTAACGTCAGGGTCAGGCCCGCGGCGGCTTTGATCTGCTCCTGAACCAGATTAGTGCCGGTGATCGCCTCCGTCACCGGATGCTCCACCTGAATGCGGGTATTCATTTCCATAAAGTAATAGTGTTTGTCTTCATCCAGCAGAAATTCAATTGTACCCACGCCTACATAGTTCACAGACCGGGCCAGCTCTACCGCCGCCTGCCCCATCTTTTTACGCAGCGCGGGGCTGACGGCCGGCGAAGGTGCCTCCTCCAGCAGTTTTTGGTTGCGGCGCTGAATCGAGCAGTCGCGCTCATTGAGATGCACCACATTGCCCTGGCGGTCTCCCAGCAGCTGGATTTCCACATGCCGGGGATTCAGGATAAACCGTTCAATATAAACGCGGTCATCCCCAAAAGCGGCCCGGGCCTCGGCTCGCGCCGCCAGATAAGCGCGCTCCAGCTCAGCTTCCGCCCGGGCAATGCGCATGCCCCGGCCGCCGCCGCCGCTGGCCGCCTTGATCATGACCGGATAGCCAATCTCTGCTGCGGCCAGGCGGGCTTCCTCCACCGTATTCAGGATATCCTGGGAGCCGGGGATCACCGGCAGGCCCGCGGCCCGGGCACTGGCGCGCGCCATCGCTTTGTCGCCCAGGAGGGCCATGGCTTCGCTGTCAGGCCCGATAAAGCAGATATGGCAAGCCTCACACATTCTGGCAAAACTGACATTTTCAGACAAAAAGCCAAAGCCGGGATGAATGGCCTCCGCCCCGCTCATCAAGGCCGCACTCAGGATAGCCTGGCGGTTGAGATAGCTTTGGCCCGCGTCTGCCGGGCCGATGCAGATACTTTCATCCGCCAGCAGGACATGCAGGGCTTCCCGATCAGCTTCAGAATAAACCGCCACACTGCGGATGCCTATCTCACGGCAGGCGCGGATTACAGTTACGGCGATTTCGCCGCGATTAGCAATGAGGATTTTGCGAAACATCTGCTGTGCCTTTCTCTATTTGACTGTACCGGATCAAGCTTCCGGGCGGTCTACGACCGCAAAACTCATCTCCGCCTGGGCCACCAAATCTGTCCCGACATATGCCTGGCCCGCGCCAAAGCCGATCCGGCCGCGGCTTTTGGTCAGTTCCAGGCGCAGCGTCAGATCACAGCCAGGAAAGACCGGCTTACGAAAGCGCACCTTTTCCAGGCCGGCAAAATAGGCCAGCTTACCCTTAAACTCCGGTTTGGACAAGATGCAGACCGCACCGGCCTGGGCAATTGCCTCGATAATCAGCACCCCGGGCATAACCGGCGCACCAGGGAAATGCCCGCCGAAAAAGTCTTCCCGGCCGGTGACATGCTTAAGGCCCACCACATGCTGTTCATCCAGCTCCAGGATCTCATCTACCAGTAAAAAGGGATCCCGATGCGGAATAATGGCTTTGATCTGTTCCTGATTCAGCAGCATCTCACTGTCCTCCGTCATCGCTGACAATACGCATCAGTTTTTGGCCGTACTCAACCTTCTGGCCGTTTTCCACCACAATTTCGGCTACCGTACCGCTCTGGTCACTGTTGACCTCATTCATCAGCTTCATGGCTTCTATGATGCAGAGGACATCTCCGGGCTTAACCGGATCGCCCACTTCAACATAAGGCCTGGCTTCAGGCGAACCTCCCGCAAAAAAGACGCCTACAACCGGAGCACAGACCCAGTTGCCGGGCTCAGCAGCCGGCTCAGCGGGAGCGGCCGCGGCCGGTTCGCTCAGGCCGCCGTCCGCCCTGGCCTCCGCCGGGCTCTGGGCCGCCGGAGCCGGCGGACCGGGCGGCAAGGCAGCGGCGGTTGCAGCGGCCGCGGAGCCGGCTGGTCGGCTGGGTTCAGGTCGCACCGCCTGAGGAGTAGCGGAACGATCCAGACGGAGACTTAGCCCGCTGTCATCAGCCCAGTCCAGCAGATTCACCTCTTCCCGCTTCATCGCGGCCATCAAGCGCTCTACCTCAGTGACGGACCAGCCGCGACGGCAGCCAGACTCCGGCGGGTTTATACTTTTCATTTCGGCTGACTCACTCATGCCCCTGCCTCCTCCGGCTGATAAGCTTTGACCGCCAGACAGCCGTTATGGCCGCCAAAGCCAAATGAATTGGACAAAGCCAGCCGGACCGGCTGGTGGCGGCAGCCTTCCGTGACATAATCCAGGTCACAGTCCGGATCCGGCTCCCGGTAGCCCACCGTGGGGGGAATGATCCCCTCGCGGACGGTATTGACCAGGATACAGGCCTCCACCGCGCCGGATGCGCCCAGCAGATGACCCAGGGCGCCTTTAGTTGAGCTCACCGCGGTCTTGCGGCACGCCTCACCCAGTGCGGCGTGGATTGCCAGGGTTTCATACTTATCGTTTAGCGGTGTTGAGGTCCCGTGAGCATTGATGTAGTCAACCTCTTCCGGCTGAACCCCGGCTTCTGTCATCGCTTCCGTCATGGCACGGGCGGCCGCCGCCCCGTCCGGCGCGGGCGAAGTGATGTGATAGGCGTCTCCGGTGGTGCCGTAACCGGCAACTTCTGCCAGGATGGGGGCGCCGCGGCGCCGGGCGGCTGCCAGTTCCTCCAGAATCAGGATGCCGGCGCCTTCGCCAATGACAAAACCGCTGCGCTCCCGGTCAAAAGGAATCGAAGCCCGGTCGGGGTCCCGGGACGGCGTCAGGGCCTTCATATTGCCAAAGCCTGCCACCGCAATCTCACAAATCGGAGCCTCGGTGCCGCCGGTAATACAGCAGTCTAGCTCGCCGTATTTAATTTTGCGGAACGCCTCCCCGATGGCGTTGGTACCGGAGGTGCAGGCGGTCGTAATATCCAGGGTGGCTCCCTTAATCCCCAGCTCAATGCCCACCTTGCCGGCCGCGATATTGCCAATCATCATGGGGATAAACAGCGGTGAAATCATCCGGGGACCGGTTTGAGCCAGCTTGACGCACTCCTGCTGAAAGGTCTGGATACCGCCAATGCCGGTCCCAATGATGACCCCTACCCGGTACGGGTCCCAGTCTGCGGTCCGGTAGGAAGCCTGCCGGCAGGCTTCCTGTGCGGCGGCCAGGGCAAACAGGCTGAAACGGTCCAGCCGCCGGGCCTCTCTTTTATCCATATAATCAACCGGATTGAAGCCCTTAACCTGTGCGGCGACATAAGCGCGGTAATCAGCGGTGTCAAAGCCCTCCAGCCGGGCGATACCGTGATGGCCGGCAAGCAGTTCCTGCCAGGTTGCCGGCATGCTCAGGCCCAGAGGCGTGATGGCGCCTATGCCGGTTACCACGACGCGGCGGGGCGGGGCGGCAGTTGGTTGTTTAACCAATGTCATATGCTAATCTCCTTTACATGGTCAGGCCGCCGGATACCTCCAGCACCTGCCCGGTAATATAACCGGCCTCGGCGGACAGCAAAAAAGCGGCGGCAGCGGCAATATCTTCAGGCTTGCCAAAGCGTTTTAAGGCAATTTGCTTTAGGATCGCCTCGCGGTTTTTTTCCGGCAGGGCCTGCGTCATGTCCGTTTGGATAAAGCCCGGCGCAATGGCGTTGCAGGTAATACCGCGGGAGGCC
>JAQWFM010000034.1 GCA_028704415.1 Oscillospiraceae bacterium
TATTTTTAATAAAGGTGTCACTGTTTTTTTCTCTTAGTAAGGCTTTAATTGGATCAGATAAGCCGGGGTCATATTGACTGCTTACTTTATCCTGATCAATCACCTGACTCAGCAGCGCTTCTTCGTCTGCCGTCAGGGGATTGCCGTCGACCAGGTAGCGGGCAATTTGCTGTTCCGGGACGGATAAGGATTCAATCAGATCCGTCCGCTCAACATTCAAAAGAGTCAGCACCGGGCCTTTAAGGATCACTGCAGTAAGGAGCGCCAGGACAGGAATAATGGCCAGAGCTCGCATTTGGCGCCGGAATTGAATGATTAAGGCCAGCACCACCAAAACAAAAGCATATAACGCATTGCTGCGCAGCAGGCAAAAAGCCAGGGCGGCAATAAAATAGAGAATTTTATTCATTAAGGGCCGGCCAATATGGCGGCGGCAACGGTAGAGGCTGACAATAAAAAACAGCACGGCTCCCCCAAAGAGCACATCTTTCCAAATCGTAGCACTGTAAATGACGTGATAGGGGGTCAAAGCAAAAATTAACGTCACCAGCCACAGGAGTCCGCGCCGCAAATTCAGCTGAGCTAAAGTCATGACACTGAAAGCAAAAACAGCGGCCAGCATCAGGATTTGCGCCACGCAGTAAGTAGCGACCGCAGCATTGACTGAGCCAAAGCAGGCCATCCCCAAATCATAGAAAACCTTGATCAGCAGGGTGTGATAAAACGGATGGTGATCCAGGTAGTTGCCGGTTATCACCTGCCGTATTTGGCCCATACTGTCCAGAGATAAAATACCGGGGTAAGCCGCTAAAAAAAGATAGAGCAAATCAACAAGCGCAATCACAGCAAAGGACAGTGCAAACACTTGTACCGGGCGCAGCTGTGACTTATGGTCTGCCCGCGCCAGCGTCACCGATTGGGTCAGCGGATAAACCAAACGCAGGACAGCTGAAAAGACACTATAACCACAGCCTAAAAACAACAGGATCTTGATTAGCTGTGTAACACCTGAGACCAGCCACAATAATTCATAGTTGGCCGCAGTTGTTAGTAACGTAAAGATTACAGCTAATACAATCAAGCCGATACGTTCACCCCGGCTGCCAGGTTCCGGCGCCTTAAACCAGGAAATCGTATTGGCGGCGACAGCCAGGGTGGCAAGCAAGGCGTAAACGATAAAATTGGCCGAAGAAGGTTCAATTAGGTAAAGCCATAATACTGTAAGCAGAATGCGAAAAACCACAGCGCTGTGCGACGGCAGTCTGGCTTGAGAAAGCTGGGCGGTAATACCTGAAGACTTCATATCATTACCCCTTGTTTGGCTGAAAATTCCCGTTATCTGAGGATCTAAGGTGCTATAACTTCCGTATTATAAACCATTGAGCTCCAGGCAGCCAGGATAAGCATCCGTCAGCCATCTCCCCTGAGGTTCAAGCTCATCGCGCGCGTGGGAAACAGAAAGGCTGCCGATCAAGCACCGCCCCCCAGAGCCAGCGGAAACGGCAGTCCCTCCATCACATTTACCCCGGACGGCCTGATCAAAAAGGCGTACTGGAACACCCGTACAAATCTATCCGCAGGGTGCTGCCAGAGTCGTCTTTGTTTAATCATTTGCCCCAGGCCACCTGGCTTGGCTGGCGTCCCCTATCCACAGGCTGATACGCAAAAAGCTGAATGACCGGACACTGCTGTCCACATTCAGCTTTTTCTGCGGCGAAGCCGCTTACGCGTCTTTCGTTCCCTTTTTGCCCTGTCTGCTAAGTGTAAATCCAGCATAGCACAAGTCGGGCGTTTGTCTCCGTTGTTTTACTCCGGCCTGTGCTTCTGCCGCTCCCACTCAGCCAGGGCAGTTCAAGCCCTGAGAACGGAAAATGGCCACAGCTTGTTCAACCTGTTCGCGCGTCGCTTCTGGCGTATCCGCCAGTTGATAGGGCAGGCCAAGCTCCGCCCACTTATGCCGGCCCATCTGATGGAAGGGCAAGACATCCACCCGGGCCACATTAGGCCAGGCTGCAGCCTTAAGCGCCACCGCCCGGATATTATCCGGGTGGTCCGTAAGGCCCGGCACCAGCACAAAACGGATCCAGACCGGCTTGTGCAGCGCAGCCAGCCGGTTTCCAAACGCCAACGTGGGCGCTAAAGTCTGGGTAGTGACCTGGCGATACAGGGACTCATCACCGGCTTTAAGATCTAATAAAACCAGATCAATATCCGCCAGCATCTGGTCATCGGCCAGCGCGCCTAAAAAGCCTGAGGTATCAAGACAGGTATGCACGCCCAGGCGATGCGCTTCACGGAAAAGTCCGGCCGTAAAAGCTGGCTGCAGGAGTGGTTCGCCACCAGATAAGGTCAGCCCGCCACCGGTCAGGTTAAAGCTGCTTTGATAGCGCCTGATGCGTCGGATCAGATCCTCTGCCCAAACCTGTTCAGCCTGATCCTGACCAAAAGTATCCGGATTGTGACAATATTGGCAGCGAAGCGGGCAACCGGCCAAAAAATAAGTCAATCTGGTCCCGGGGCCGTTGACGGCGGTGACCATATCCCAGGAATGTAAAAAGCCTGCCCTCCCCTCCCTGAAATCCCGCGGTTCCGGCTTAGCTGGCGGCGCAGACAGCGGGTCCGGCACCGGCGGGATAGCGGTTGAATGATTAGGAAGGTGAAGGCAGGCAGTCAAGCAGATCAGGCTCCTTTATGGAAAGTACGGCTGATGACGTCAAGCTGCTGTTCGCGAGTCAGCTTAACAAAATTAACCGCATAGCCGGAAACCCGGACCGTCAGATTAGGATATTTTTCCGGATGGTCCACCGCGTCTTCCAGCGTCTCTTTATTAAGAACATTTATATTAGCATGATACAGGCCTTCCTGCATACCGGCATCCAGAATACCGACCAGGTTACTGACCCGTTCCGGCTTGTTCTGCCCCAGGGCCTGCGGGGTGATGGTATTGGTCAGCGAAATGCCATCCAGAGCGTCGTCATAACTGATCTTGCCCACGGAGAACATAGAAGCCAGCATGCCATGCGTATCGCGGCCATTTTCAGGATTAGCACCGGGAGAAAACGGGGTGCCGGCCTCATGACCGGAGGGGAAGGCGCCGGTGGCTTTACCATAGACGACATTAGAAGTAATGGTCAAAATAGACTGAGTTGGTATAGCATCGCGGTACAGCTTGATGGCGCGGATTTTATCCATGACGGTCCTGACCACCAGTTTGGCCAGTTCGTCCGCCCGGTCATCATCATTACCGTAGATGGGATAGCTGCCCTCAGTCTTGTAGTCCACCACCAGACCGGTCTCATCTCTGATCGGGGTCACCTTGGCGTAGCGGATGGCGGACAGGCTGTCGGCTACAATAGACAACCCGGCAATACCGCAGCCCATGGTGCGGGTAATCTCAGAATCATGCAGGGCCATCTCCACCGCCTCATACGCGTAACGGTCATGGCAGTAATGGATGATGTTCAGGGCCTCGACATACGTCCCCACCACCCAGGTCAGCATGTCATCATATTTTTGCCAGACTTCTTCAAAATTCAGCGGCCCGTCGCCCTTAATGGGCTCATAACCGGTGACAATCTGTTTTCCGGTCACCTCATCCCGGCCGCCGTTAATCGCGTAAAGCAGACTCTTGGCCGCATTGACCCGGGCGCCAAACAGCTGCATCTGCTTACCAACCTTCATCGGAGACACACAGCAGGCAATCGCCGCGTCATCTCCCCAGTGCGAGCGGATATGCTCATCCGACTCATATTGAATCGCTGAGGTTTCAATTGAAATCGCCGCGCAGAATTCACGGTAGCCTAGCGGTAGGTTTTTGTTCCAGAAGATCGTGATATTAGGTTCCGGGGCCGGGCCCAGATTACGCAGCGTCTGCAACAGCCGGAAGGAGGTTTTGGTCACCATGGGCCGGCCGTCATCCCCAAAGCCAGCGTCCGACCAGGTCGCCCAGTACGGATCACCGGAAAAGATCTGATCATAGGCTTCCGTACGCAGGAAGCGCACAATTCTTAGTTTTGTCACCAGCGCATCTATGATTTCCTGTGCGCCATCCTCTGTCAGCGTGCCTTCCTTAAGGTCACGTTCAAAGTAAATGTCAAAGAAAGCGGACAAACGGCCAAAGCTCATCGCCGCGCCATCCTGGGACTTGACCGAAGCCAGGTAAGCCAGGTAGGTCCATTGGACAGCCTCATGCGCAGTCACAGCCGGCTGCGTAAGGTCAAAACCGTAGGATTGCCCCAGAGCCACCAGTTTTTTCAAGGCCTTGATCTGTTCTGAAATCTCCTCACGGTAACGCGCCCAGTGTTCACTGAACGGCTGATCAATATAACGGTCTTTATCCCGCTTTTTTTCCGCAATCAGATGATCAATCCCATAAAGAGCAACCCGGCGGTAATCGCCAATGATACGGCCGCGGCCGTAGGCGTCCGGCAGGCCGGTAATTATGTGAGAGGATCTGGCGGCGCGAATCCGCGGAGTATATATATCAAATACACCGTCATTATGCGTTTTGCGGTAGCGGGTAAAAATCTTTTTGACCTCAGGATCCGCTTCCTTGCCGGCCTCCTGCAAGGCCGTTTCCACCATGCGCCAGCCGCCGTTTGGCATCATCGCCCGTTTAAGGGGTACATCGGTCTGCAAGCCGACAATGACATCATCATCCGCGTTTATGTAACCCGGCTTAAAAGCATCAATATCCGCCGGGGTGTGGGTATCCACATCATAAACCCGCTGCTTGCGCTCAACCGACAAATAATCATTTTCTAAGGTATGCCACACAGACAAGGTCTTTGGGGTCGGTCCGCTTAGGAAATCCGCATTACCTTCATAAGGCGTATAGTTTTGCTGGATAAAATCCCGGACATCAATGGCTTCACGCCACACGCCGTCTTTAAAACCGCGATAGGCAGATTGGACTGTAGGTTTGGTTTCTGTAGCGATCATGTTTTCCTCTTTCCGTATATGTGTCTGGCCTGCGGGCCGGACTGAAAAAGCCGGCAGCTATTTAACTGTCGGCCTTATTATAGCTGCTTACTGGCAACGATACCCGTCACACAGGTTGCGGCTGCAACAGATATTGCATCCGTGATAACATATCACGGAACTAAGTGTAGCATAAATCACTGATGCTGACCAGTCAGATCAGCCGGATAAAACGCTGCTTCCGAACCGCTTTGCCGGTCGCTGTCCAGTTGATTAGCAAAGGCGGTAGAAATCATCAGCTTGATGCGGTTCAGCTGGTTAACCTCAGACGCACCCGGATCATAGTCTACCGGCACGATATTGGCCTTGGGATACTGCCGCCGCAACTCCTTAAGCATGCCCTTACCCGTCACATGGTTGGGCAGGCAGGCAAACGGCTGCGCACAGATGATGTTGGGCACTCCGCTCTTTATCAGTTCAATCATTTCCGCGGTCAGAAACCAGCCCTCACCGGTGGCGTTACCCAAAGACAAGACCTCTTGCGCATAATCCGCCAGTTCTTCAATATGCTCCGGCACCGGGAATTTGCCGCTTTGTCTCAAACGGCGGCGGGCCCGGGCCCGGTACTGCTCAATGATACCAATAGCTGCCTTGGCGCCGACTGCGCCAGACAGACTGTTGCCCAGCTGGTCATGCTTATATACCGCATTGCGGAAGCAGTATAAAAAGAAGTCCAGCAGGCCCGGTACGACCGCTTCACAACCCTCCTGCTCAATCACGGCAACGGCGTTGTTGTTGGCATCCGGCTGAAACTTGACCAATATTTCTCCCACCAGACCAACTCTGGGCTTGCGGGGGCCTGAGGCCAGCGGAAGGTCATCAAATGAAGCGACAATCCCGTCCACCAGGCGGCCAAAGCTCTTTTCCGTATGATCTGATGTATTCAGATAGGCTTCGCCCCGGCTGACCCACTCTTCATACAGGCGATTGGCTGAACCTGGCTCTAATTCATAGGGGCGCATGCGCAGCAGGACCGTCTGCAGTAAGTCACCCAGCACGATGGCCTGCACCGCCCGGTGAATATCTCCCAGCTTTAAGGTAAAGCCCGGATTAGATTCAAAGCCCTGCACGGATAAGGCAATGACCGGCACCTGCGGCATATGGGCATCCTTGAGCGCTTTACGCAAGAAAGCCACGTAGTTAGTCGCCCGGCAGCCGCCGCCAGTTTGGGTAATCATCAAAGCGGTGTGCTGGGGGTCGTATTTACCGCTCTGCAGCGCATGAACCAATTGACCAACCACCAAAATGGTGGGGTAGCAGGCGTCATTGTTGACATACTTAAGTCCGGTCTCTACATCCGCCTTGCTGGCGTGTTCCAGCACCTCCATTTTGTAACCGGCCGAGCGCAGCGCGGCAGAAATCAGCCGGAACTGAGTTGGTGCCATTTGCGGAGCCAGCAGCGTATAGGTTTCCCGCATCTCTTTAGTAAAGGGATAGCGCCGGCTGACATAAGGAGCTCTAGCGGCTTCATCAGGTGTCTGCTCCGCAGCGGTCTCCGTCTGCATCAGCGGTTCGCTTTGCTTAAGCACGGCAGCCTCAGACTCAGCTGCCGCGCAAACCCGGGCCTGACGCTGGCGTTTTTCTTCCTGCCGGATTCGTTCATCCATAGCGACTTTCAGCGAACGCAGGCGAATCCGGGCCGCCCCCAGGTTAGAGACCTCATCTATTTTCAGGACGGTATAAATCTTATCTTGTGATTCCAAAATCTCCTGAGTCTGGTCAGTGGTGATAGCGTCAATACCGCAGCCAAATGAATTCAGCTGCACTAACTCCAGGCTGGGCTCCTGGGCTACAAAAGCCGCCGCTTCATACAGGCGGGAATGGTATGCCCACTGGTCCACCACCCGCAGCGGCCGCTGTAATATACCGGGTCTGGCTACGGCATCCTCGGATAAAACTGCCATACCTAAAGACGTGATGAGCTGCGGGATGCCATGGTTTATTTCCGGGTCCACATGGTAGGGACGGCCAGCCAGCACAATACCCTTTTTGTGGTTTGCATGCAGCCAGGCCAGCACTTCATCGCCCTTGGCCCGGATGTCTTCCTTATAGCGCTCATACTCCAGATACCCGGCTCTGACCGCAGCCCTGATTTCCTGACGGCTGATGTCGGTCCAGCCATTAGTATGAAACATCTCGTAAAGATTAACCGCCAGCTTTTCTTCATGGTGCAGCGGCAAAAAGGGATGTAAAAATTTAACCTGACTAGTCCGCAGTTCATCCATATTATTGGCAATCACTTCAGGATAGCTCACCACAATGGGGCAATTAAAGTGATTGTCAGACTGTTCATTTTCTGCCTGTTCATAGGGCAGCGAAGGATAAAAAACAGCGTCCGGCTTACCTTTGAGCAAAGCCTCCATATGGCCATGCACCAGCTTGGCCGGATAGCAGACGGATTCAGATGGAATGGTCTCCATCCCCTGCTCAAACAAATGGTGACTGGAACGCGGGCTCAGCTGGACCCTGAAGCCCAGCTGATTTAAGACGGTAAACCAGAGGGGGTAGTTTTCATACATATTCAGGACCCGCGGTATGCCAATCACGCCACGGGTAGCCTTGGCCGCCGGCAGCGGCTTGTAGGGGGCAAAGGTCCGCTCGTATTTATAAGCGTAGAGATCCGGCAATTTGTCTTTAGGCTGAGTCGTCACCCCCGCGCCGCGCTCACAGCGGTTACCGGAAATATGGCGGTGGCCATCCGCGAAAGTGATAATGGTGAGCTTGCACTGGTTGCCGCAAAGCTTACATTGGCCCATGTCTGTCTTCATGGTAAAGTGGTCCAGGGCGGCTTCTGCCAGCAGCGCCGTACGGGTCTCCGGGCGTTCATCCCAATGGGAGCGCGCGATCAAAGCGGCGCCAAAAGCCCCCATCAAGCCGGCAATGTTAGGTCTGATGACCTCCCGGCCGGCAATCTGTTCAAAGCAGCGCAGGATAGCATCATTTAAAAAGGTCCCGCCCTGTACCACTACTTTATCGCCCATTTCCGCCGGATCTTTGATCTTGATAACCTTATACAAGGCATTGCGCACGACAGAGTAAGATAAGCCGGCTGAGATGTCGCCTACCTCTGCGCCCTCCTTTTGGGCCTGCTTAACCCGTGAATTCATAAACACCGTGCAGCGGGTGCCCAGATCAACTGGTGATTTGGCATTCAAGGCAGCTTGCGCAAAGGTAGGTGTATCCATGTTCAGGCTGTGAGCAAAGGTCTGAATAAAAGAACCGCAGCCAGAGGAACAAGCTTCATTCAGCATGATATTATCGATCACACCATTGCGGATCCGCATGCATTTCATATCTTGGCCGCCAATATCCACAATAAAAGAAACACCTGGGCAAAAGAACTCAGCGCCGCGATAATGCGCCATGGTTTCAATTTCACCTTCGTCCACACCTAAAGCAGACTGAATCAGGCTTTCACCATAACCGGTCACGCAGCTGCGCGCAATCCAAGCCTGATCCGGCAGCTCGGCATAGAGGCTCTTTAAGGCTTTGATCGTGCTATTGACCGGCGAACCCTCATTAGAGGCATAAAACGTATAAATCAGATCCCCGTCCCGGTTAATCAGAACGGCTTTGGTCGTGGTAGAGCCGGCGTCAATACCCAAAAAGCAGGGGCCCTGCGCGGCTGAAATATCCGCCAGTTCTACTGTAGCTTTATCATGGCGATTATTAAAGGCCTGACGCTCAGCCTCGGTCTTAAACAGCGGTGGAATATGATTAATATCCTCTCCCAGTTTGCGGCTGCTTGCCAGATGCTGTTGAACCTCCGGCATGGTCAGCAATCTGGAGCGATCGGCCAGCAGCGCCGCTCCCATAGCTACATAAAGCTGGGCTTTGTCAGGAGTAGCAAAGGAGGTCACCTGACCGCCCAAGGTCCGCTCAAACGCATGCCGCAGCTCTGGCAAAAAGTGCAGCGGTCCGCCTAAAAAGATGACATGTCCCCGGATAGGGCGCCCCTGGGCCAAGCCTGCAATGGTCTGGGTCACCACAGCCTGCAAGACCGACGCGGCCAGATCATTTTTAGATGCGCCTTCATTCAACAGCGGCTGCAGATCCGTTTTGGCAAAGACCCCGCAACGGCTGGCAATAGGGTATAAACTCTGGTAATGCGAAGCCATCTCATTCAGGCCGGTCGCGTCTGTCTGGAGCAGCTGAGCCATCTGGTCAATAAATGAACCCGTGCCGCCGGCGCAGGTCCCGTTCATGCGCTGCTCCGGGGTAGGGTGCAAATAGGTGATCTTGGCATCTTCCCCCCCCAGCTCAATGATGACATCTGTTTGGGGATTAAACGCCTGTATAGCGGCCGTCTCGGCAATGACCTCCTGGACAAAGGGAATATCCAGCCAGTTGGCCACCAATACTCCACCGGAACCGGTGATGCTCATATGTACCGGCCGGTCTCCGGTCACCGCTCTGATCTCCCGGATGACCTGACTCAGCACACCCTTAATGTCAGCGTTATGACGCCGATAAGACTCATATAGTGATTGCTGGTGGTCATCCAGTAAAACTGCCTTAATGGTGGTAGAGCCAATATCTAGTCCCAGACGGCCCATAGCAGGGTCCTCAGCAGCGGGCTTTGATACGGTGGAAGGAGCGGTAGCCGCTTCAGAAACAACGGACTTGGCGGCAGCTGCCGGGGCTATGACCTGATCATTTTTATTCATCATCAATTCTGTTAAATCCTTATAACCTAGTGATTCATACCATCAGCAAGCCTGCCGACAGCAGCTGGCACCTTGCCGGTGCAGCTTTGGATAGCAACCGCCCAGCAGTAAGCTCGTGGCCAGGGCAGTCGGGAACTGTATTAAGTTTTACTTATTTTAGCAGGGAACGCAAAGAGATAAAAGGAACGCATGTAGCAGCAGTATTAAGATTAATTCCTGTTTAGGCTTTTTATTCTGCCCAATTTACTGCTTCTGTCCCTACCCGACCGGCAGTCACAAACTCACGGTCAGGACTTCAAGCTATCCGTTGACGGTTCTGCCCCGCCCCGCCCTTGCAGGCAATCGCCTGATCTCAGTCTGATTGAAGCCGCGTAACTGGCAGTTAAGCCAATAAGGATCAGTTTTTCTTCCAGCATCCCCTGTACGTCACAGGGAAAACCGTTTTCACGCGCTACCCGCAGCCCCAGCGCGACGGCTGCCTTGAGCAAAGCCCGCGACAGGCCCGGTGTGAGGCCCCTGAAGCCCAGGCGCCGCATATAATAGTCCGCATCCAGGCGAACATACGGTAAATTGGGGGTCACAATAAAGTGCAGGGTCAGCAGCCGCAGATAGAGCTCCAGAGAATAATAGCGGGCTGACAGCACATGTACGGGAAAAGCAGCCGGGTCTCTGACTAAATTCAGGTCACTGTGTTCATCTACAAAACCGCGCTCAAACAAGTAATACAACTGATCATAGACTGCCTGGCAAAACATCTGTTCACTGTGGCCGCAAGTCGCCTGATCCAGGCAGACCGGATAACGGGTCCACAACTCTTGCAGCAGCTTACGTTCACGCCGCCGGTCCAGGCCGGTCCATTTAATATAGGCCGCCACATCCAGCGAAGTGAAGGAATATGGCTGCTCTGATTTAGTTGTTTCATTCAAATCCCATCATCCCGCTTTCTATAAAAGAAGGAGCCAATACGGGTCTCACCGTACTGACTCCGCTGCAGATCCGTCAACGCGCAAGGATTTACGCTTTGCCAAATAAATTCATGCGAAACAACATGGACTCATCATCAGGATCATCACAAATGACTTTAGCCTCAACCAGTTTTCCGCCCTCAATCAGATGCAGCAATCCCGTGATCTGGCTGAGCTTGCTCTTGAGGTTGAGCTTGTCACCCTCCTCAGTAATCAGATAGACGTTACCTTTACAGCTATCCAGAGCGTCCATAAACTTTTTCACATCAACATCATGCATATCAAAACTTGTAGGCATTTTGATTCTCCTCCGCACCCATAATTATTGGCTGGCTTCCGGGCTTGATTATAACATACTAATTTCAGCTAATAAATCCATTCAGCCACTCAACCAGTAGAGATGGTTCAATTGTATCATATGTTTCACAATTTCCACGCAAAGATAAAGGCAGATAGCGCCGTGGCCTGCCTATACCCCATTGTTATGCTGTTTAAAGATATAGACCAGCCAGCCAGTCAGTGCCAAGAGCGTCATTTCAATGCCCCACGCCAGCATAACTGCATCCAGCTGGTCAGAAAAGATCAGCAGATCCAGCAGGAACAGCAGAATAAGCAGAGCAAGCCCCAGCAGGGATTTTACCGACGGATATTGCCACAAAGGTTTCCCCGGCTGGCGCTGGAGATCGGCCAGGCTGATCTGCTGACGCGGCAGATCCGGCGGGACTTTGCCAGCGTCACCCGCTTTAGCTCCGGTTGACTTTTTACGGCTGGCGGCGGGACTCTTTTTGCCGGTGCCTGCTGTTTTGGTCTTTTTGTTATCCATGCTTCATAACTCCTTTTCCGCTCTCATCATAACATGTTCAGGCCGGACCAGGTTAGCCGATTTGCTTGTGTTAAACTAATAGACAGCATAAGCTCAGGGTTGCTCATGCGGGAGGGAATCAAGATGCCTTTAGATGGGGTCAGTGCGTATTTTTTAGGACTGGAGCTGAATGCGGCTTTAGCCGGCAGCCGGATAGACCGCGTGCAGCAGCCGTCCCGTTTTGAGATCATTTTGCAAACCAGAGGGCCCGGGCAAAACAGCCGTCTGCTTTTGTCCGCCAATCCGTCCCAGCCCCGACTGCACCAAATCAGCTCTTCGCCGGAGGTGCCCTTGCAGGCACCGGGCTTTTGTATGTTGCTGCGCAAATATCTGCAGGGTGCCCGGATTGAAAAGATTGAGACGCTGGGCTTTGAACGGGTGTTTGTCTTTTATATGGGCGGCTTGGATGAAATGGGCGACCGCCGTGAGCCCCGGCTGCTGCTGGAGCTGATGGGGCGCTATTCCAATCTGATTTTACTTAACCGTGAAGGAACGATTATCGACTCCCTGATTCATGTGGACAATCAGATCAGCAGCCGGCGTGAAATCATGCCGGCCCGCCCTTATACGCCGCCGCCGGCCCAGCACAAGCTTAGCCCGGCCGCCGCGCTCCTGGCTTTGCAGGACGGCAGTTTTTGGCCGGCCGCCCAGGCGGTACAACAAAGTCAGCAGCCTCGGCAGACCGAGCAGCTGCTGCTGGCTTTGCTGCAGGGTTTTTCACCTCAGCTGTGCCGGGATGTCTTGTGGCGGGCCGGGGTTGACTCCCGGTGTTTGCCGGGAGAGCTGGATAGGGAGCAGCAGGACCGGATCAGTCAGGCTCTGACGCAGGTTTTACTGCGGATCCAGAATCGGGAGGCCTCACCCAGCCTGTATTACGTGGATGCGGCCCGGCAAAAGCCCAAAGATTTTCATGCCCTGGCTCTGGAGGGTCTGGGTTTCAGACAGGCCTGCAGCGGGCTTTCGCAGGCTATGGCGACGTTTTATCAGATTAAGGAACGCCAGAATGAACTGGAGCAGAAGCGGCAGACTCTGACCCGGATCGTCAAAAAAGCGCTGGATCACAGTGTTAAAAAGTTGCAGATTCATTTGAGCGGCGTCCGGCAGAGCCAGGATTTTAAGCGGGACAAGGAAGTGGGCGATATCCTGTTAGCCAATCTGTACCGGATTAAAGACGGTGACCGGGAGCTGGTCGCGCAGGATTTTTATGATCCTGAGCTGAAGGATATCCGCATCGATCTGCACACCAACCGCAGTCCCGGCTGGAATGCTCAGGCTTATTATCACCGCTATCAGAAAGGTAAGAACCGTTTTGAAGCCGACAGCCGTTTTTTGGCGGAAGACCAGGCTGACTGCAGTTACTATGAAAGCCTTTTGACAGAACTCGAGCAAGCGGAGACCCCCGGTGATCTGCAGGGTATCCGGCAGGAAATGATGACAGCCGGCTTAATCTCCCCTGACCAGAATCAGCCTGAAAAAGCGCAGCGCGGGGGCTTTTATGAGCGCAAACGGCAGCGCAGCCGGGGGCAGGCTGGCGGCCGCTCCGCCCTTTACAACCAGCCGGAAGGACCCCGGCGGTTTATGTCCAGTGACGGTCTGCTGATCATGGCCGGCCGCAATAACCTGCAAAACGACCGTCTGACCCTGAAGACCGCTCATAAGCAGGACTTGTGGTTTCACGTTCATCAGGCGCCCGGAACGCATGTCATTGTCCGTTCCTCCGGGCAGGAGGTTCCGGAAACCACCCTGCTGGAAGCAGCTCAGACCGCCGCCTGGTTCAGCCGCTCCTCCCGCGGACAGCAAAGCACCGGTGGGGGCGGCGGTAAAATTGTGGTGGATTATTGTCCGGTCAGGCAGGTCCGTAAGCCCGCCGGCGCCAAACCCGGTATGGTGATCTATGATCACTACCAAAGCGTGACCGTTGAACCGAGAGATCCGACACAGCAGTTACGGCCTGCGGCGGCTGCGGCCGTACAGGCTACGCCGGATGACAGTCAGGGGTAGCCTGCCATCCTGAGAGCTGCGCCAGCCTACTGCTCAGTTAAGCGCTGAGGCAGCTCAGCCAGGTTCAGGCCGAAACGTTCCAGATAGCGGTCGCGGTATTTAGGGTTGGTCTCCCCTAAAGAAAAAATACAGCCGCAGTACTTTTGTCTGTACAGTCCGTCAGCTTTGGCCATCTCCTGGCCTTTCCGGTAGCCTGGCCGGAAGTCCTGCTTCAAAAAGCTGACACCGTAGCGACGGGCGGCCAGGCTGGCGGTCCTGACGATAGCCTCATAGTTTTGGTAGGGACTGACCAGCAATGACGTGGTAAAAAGCTTATAACCCCTCTGGGCAGCAAAGCGCGCTGCTTCATTCATTCTCAGCGCATAGCAGATCTGACACTGGCCGGAACGCGCGGTACAGCCATAATCACGCCACTGCTGCTCCCGATAGTCGCTGTTTTCATACACCGTCAGATTTTTCAGTTCCGCCAGCCGGCGTACGTTGGCCAGCCTGGTTTCCCATTCCTGCTGCGGGTGAATATTAGGGTTATAGAAATAGCCGCTGACCTGGTAGCCTTGTTGCCGCAGCTGCTCCAGCGGGTATTCCGCACAGGGGCCACAGCACATGTGCAGGAGCAGCCGTTCTGGCGCAGTAGTCCGAACAGCCTGCGTTTGGAGGTGGTTTGATTTGTCACTCATGTTCTTCACGGTCCTTCTTACCGGCTGCTTCCAGATCAGCAAAACACTGCTGCTCATAACCTGGCTCAGCCGCTCCCGCTAAGGTCTGCTGATCCGCCGGATGAACGCTGACAGCCCGGCCCAGTCCGGTCAGTCGGCGCTCATAATCAGGCGGACAAGCACAGCCCAGATGCTCCCAGGCCTGGCGGGTCAGCACCCGGCCGCGCGGGGTCTTGGCCAAAAAACCCAGCTGCATCAAATATGGTTCATAGACATCTTCAATCGTCACCGCGTCCTCACCGGTGCTGGCAGCCATATTGTCCAGGCCAACCGGCCCGCCGCCAAAAATGTCAATCATCGTTTGCATCAGCCGCCGGTCCACCGCGTCCAGGCCTCGCTCGTCAATATCCAAAGCGGCTAAACCATAGCGGGCCATCGCCGCGGTGACTACGCCCTGCCCTTTAACCTGCGCAAAATCACGCAGTCGCTTAAGTAGTCGGATCGCAATACGCGGGGTTCCGCGAGCGCGGCAGGCTATCTCCTGCGTGCCGTCATCGGTAATGCCTATATTAAGAATGACTGCGTCCCGCCGGATAATGCGGGCCAGCTCCTCAGGCTTATACAGTTCCAGCCGGTTAATCACGCCAAAGCGGTCCCGCAGTGGCGCGGTAATGAGGCCGGCCCGCGTCGTCGCGCCGATCAGGGTAAAAGGAGGTAAGTCCAGCCGGATGGTGCGGGCGCCGGGGCCCTGGCCAATCATGATATCAAAGGCAAAATCCTCCATCGCCGGGTACAAGGCTTCCTCTACGCTGCGGTTCAGGCGGTGGATTTCATCAATAAACAGTACATCCCTGGGTTCAAGGCTGGTTAAAATAGCAGCCAGATCGCCGCTTTTTTCAATGGTGGGCCCGGTGGTAACCTTAAGATTGACCCCCAGTTCATGAGCAATGATACCCGCCAGCGTCGTTTTACCCAGGCCGGGCGGACCGTAAAGCAGGACATGATCCAGTGCCTCCTGCCGGTTTTTGGCTGCGGATATAAAGACCTGCAGGTTGGCTTTGACCCGCTCCTGGCCATAATAATCTTCCCATTTCAGCGGCCGCAGGCCGGCTTCATCACTGTCGCCGGCTGTCTGGCTCTGGCTGAGCAGACCCTGCTGTGCCGGGGACCAGTTATCCTCACCCCCCCGCTCATTCACTCCAGCTTGCTCAAACATGCTTGTTCCAACTCCTCACTCAAATCAGGCCTGGCTCAAACTGCGCAGACAGTTTTTAATATTGCTTTCCAGACTGGCCTCAGGCTGGTAGGCGGCCTTAACCGCGCGGGCTGCGTCCTGACTGCTGTAGCCCAGCACCAGCAAAGCTCGCATCACGTCGGCAGACTGCCCGTTAACCTGGTCCTCAGCGGCCTGGTCCGTCATCCCTGCCGGGTCGGCGGAGCTCAGGCTGATATCATCAAAGCCGGCCTTTTTCAGTTTATCCTTCAGTTCCAGGATCAGACGTTCTGCCCCCTTTTTACCCAGACCTTTCACTTGGGTCAGGGCTTTTATATCTCCGGCCAGAACAGCCAGAGCCAGTTCATCCGGTCTGAAATGGCCAATAATCAGCGCAGCGACCTTAGGGCCAATGCCGTTGACGCTTTGCAGCAGCTCAAACAGGGTGACGCCCTCACGGTCCGGGAAGCCATATAATGACAGTTCGTTTTCCCGGATAACCAGGCTGGTATAGCAGGTAATCTCGTCGCCGGGACGGCCAAAGCGCGGCAGCAGCTCACCGGAAGTCCTGACCAAATAACCCAGGCCCTGGTTTTCAATCACCAGGGTCTCTCTCTCAGCATATGCGTACCGGCCCTTAATATATGCGAACATGACCTTCATTCACTCCTGTTTTTGTCTAAATCCCGCGGACTCTGTACTTGTCATACCTGGCCTGCCCGGGTCAACACCCCGCAGCAAGCCGTGAGGGGCGCCAATATCTGCCGGCCGGCTTGGTGACCGCTCCGCCGCGACCGGACCGGCCCTGCTTCCGCCGCGGCCGGAAAAAGCGGGAAATCAGCCGCGACCGCTGCCGCGGGCCCTGCTGCCGGCGCTCTGGTAGCCTGAGTAAACCTCAAAGCTTTGCAGCTGTCCGGTTAAGGCTTGACAGATGGCAATGGCCAGGGCATCAGCCGCATCATCCGGCTGGGGAATTTGCGGCAGGCTGAGGAGGGTGCGTACCATTAATTGTACCTGTTGCTTGACCGCCCGTCCGCTGCCGGTAACAGCCTTTTTGACCTCCGCCGGCGTGTACTCATAAGCTCTCATACCGCCGCGGGCTGCCGCGGTTAACGCCACCCCGCGGGCCTGGGCGGTCCCCAGAGCAGTCGTTTTATTTTGGCTGAAAAATAACTCCTCAATAGCCATCACCTCAGGCTGCCAGGACCGGATCAGGTCATCAAGGCCGTCCGAAATAGCCAGCAGGCGCTGCTCAAACGGCGTGCCTTTATGCGTCTCCAGGACCCCATAATCCAGCATTTTCAGCTTGCTGCCGTTGACGTCCAGCAGGCCAAATCCGGTGATGGCATAACCGGGATCTATCCCCAGAATCCGCATACTGACCGTTTCCTCCCTCAGCAACTTAAGGCTTAACCGGTAAAGCCTAACTCAAACATTCGTTCACATTGTACCTTAAGATGGCTTATAATAAAAGCCAAAAGAAAGCAGGAGGAGCCAGTCCATGCAGGGAACAGTCGGATTTATAGGAGCCGGTAATATGGCCCAGGCCTTGATCAGGGGCATTATCAGTGCCGGATTGCTGCAACCGCAGCAAATTATGGTGTCTAACCGCAGCCAGGATAAGCTGCAGGCTTTAACGGCAGACAGCGGCATCAGAGCTGCCGGCAACAATCCGGAGGTCGTGCGGCAGGCCGATCTGCTGGTGCTGGCCGTGAAGCCGCAGGTTGCCGACGCCGTTATGCAGGAGATAGGCCCGTTATGCCGCCCGGAGCAGGTTCTGATCAGTATTGTCACCGGCCTGTCGCTGCAACGGCTGGCTGAGCTGACTTCAGCCAGGCAGTCCGCGGTCAGAGTCATGCCCAATACCCCCGCCTTGTGCGGCGCCGGCATGAGCGCCGTCACGCCAAACGCGGCGACAAGCCCACAGCAGCTATCAGACGTGCTGGAGCTGTTTGGAGCCTGCGGCGCGGCAGAGGTCGTGCCTGAGTCACTGATGGACGTCGTCACCGGCGTCAGCGGGTCTTCGCCCGCCTATGTTTTTATGTTCATTGAAGCTATGGCTGATGCAGCGGTCCGGAGCGGGATGCCCCGGGCGCAGGCCTACCGCTTCTGTGCTCAGGCCGTCCTCGGCGCGGCCAGTATGGTGCTTGAAACGGGCAAGCATCCCGGGCAGCTTAAAGATCAGGTCTGTTCACCCGGCGGCACCACGATTGAAGCGGTAGCCAGTCTGGAACGCAGCGGGTTCAGAAGCAGCGTGCTGGAAGCAGTAGATGCCTGTATCCGCAAGGCTAAAACCCTGCAGGCTTAAACCTGAGGACAGCACCAGCCAGGCCCGGACCTGGGGCTGATTGACCTGCCAGCCGTTTAGTGCTAAATTGCTTAAAAATAAAAGATGGGAATGAAGTTCTCCCAGGCCACAGTTTTATCTGCGGCCCAACCGCTCAAGGCTGATGACTTCTGCAAACTTGCAGGAGGTATCAGCTTTTTTTGTGCTGCGGGCTATTTCCTGCCAGACCGGAGGATATATTTCAATGGACAAAGCTAAACAGGCGCTGTTAAATGCCCGCGCGGCCGCGGTTGATTGGCGCGACACCCTCCTTCTTAGCCTGGCCGCACTGCTGACCGGGTTGTTTACCGGGGCGGCTGACGCTCTGTTTGGCCGGGTGCTGCTGACCGTCAGCGCTTTCCGGGACCAGCATATCACTCTGTTGCTGCCGTTTCTGCCTCTGGCAGGCCTGCTGATGAGTTGGGCATATGAAAGCTTTGGCGGCAACAGCCGGCAAGGCATGGAACTAGTCTTCAAAGCCGGTCACGACCCTGATGTAAAAATACCCCTGCGGCTGATTCCCTTCAGCATGACCGCAACCTGGCTGACTCATCTGTTTGGGGGCAGTGCCGGCCGCGAAGGCGTGGCCGTGCAGATTGGCGCGACGGCGGCCCATTTTGTCGGGCGCAGGATGCGGCAAAAGGAGGCCGCACCGGTCCTTTTAGCAGCAGGTATGGCCGCCGGTTTTGCCGGCTTGTACCAGACCCCTGTCGCAGCCGTCTTTTTTGCGCTTGAAGTCATGGTGGCCGGTAAACTGGAATACAAAGCATTGCTACCGGCTCTGGTTTCCGCCTATACTGCCTGTACCACCGCGGCGGCTTTGGGTCTGGAAAAATTTTCGTTTGAGCTGAACTGGCCCTACACCCTGAGTCTGTCCGTTTTTGCCCGTCTGCTTCTGCTGGGGGCGCTAATCGGGTTGTGCGGCAGTTTTTTTGCTTCCGGCCTGCACTGGAGTAAAGCTTTCTGGGCCCGCCGGATTAAAAATCCGCTGTTAAGGATTCTGCTGCCCGCCCTGCCCCTGAGCTGGCTGCTTTTATTGCTCTTTCACGGGCGTTACGCGGGTCTTGGGACCAATTTGATTGATCTCAGTCTGACCGGTCAGGGTATCCTGCCTTATGACTGGCTGCTCAAGCTGCTGCTGACCCTGCTAACCTTATCGGCCGGTTTTCAGGGCGGCGAAGTCACTCCGCTATTCGCCATCGGCGCCAGCCTAGGGGCGGTCTTAGGCCCGTTGCTGGCGCTGCCGACCGCAGCCGGCGCAGCACTGGGCTATGCCGCCATGTTTGGTGCTGCGACCAACACGCTGCTGGCGCCGCTCTTTATTGGCGCTGAAATCTTTGGCTGGCAAAACCTGCCTGCCTTTTTACTGGTTTGCGGAACGGCCTATATATTCAATCTAAATCACTCCATTTACGCCCTGCAAAGCATTCTGACCCAAGAGACTGACCGCTGCTAGTCAGAGGTCAGGGCATCCGGACGGAAGGCCTGGTCGTGGCGCCAGCCCAATACCTGTCGTTGCACATTGGCCCGGTCTGACAACCGGCGTCAGGTCTCAGGCTTCAGTCCGGCCGCGGACAGACATAAAAGGCCACCCGTCTTACCCCCTGCCTGAGGTGATCAAACGAGCGGCAACTTAACTAAACAGCCGTTCATGTCAGCACATGGCTGATTTTTGTCCAAACCCAAACAGCCTAAATCAGTTTAGCAATCTTACTGTCCAACTCCTCCGGGGTGGTAGGGGACGCATAGCGTCCGACCAAATGGCCGTTTCGGTCGATCAGGAACTTATTAAAATTCCAGCTGATATCACTGCCCCAGTCACCGCCATGAAATTCTTTAAAGAATTGATAGAATTTATGGTCCTCAGGCACATCTATGAACTCGTCCGCTTTTTCAGCCTTTAGATACTGATAAAGCGGAGCGGTATGCTCCCCGTTAACCTCAATCTTATCCATAATAGGAAAGGTCACCCCATAGTTGCGAGTGCAAAAGCTATGAATTTCTTCATTACTGCCCGGTTCCTGCTCCCCAAACTGATTGCAGGGAAAACCTAAGATCACCAGGCCCTGATCCTCATACTTTTTATAGAGTTTCTCCAGCCCTTCATATTGCGGGGTGAAACCACACTTTGACGCGACATTAACGATCAGCAAGACTTTGCCTTTGTACCGGGCTAAAGAGACAGTCTCTCCCTTAGCGTTCTTAACCGTAAAATCATAAACACTCATCTTGATCTTCCTTTCTTCCACTGGCCACAGCTGGCGGTACTTTACCGGATAAATCCTGCCTGGGTCTTAATTAACCGCCAGGATCAGACCGCCAGACCGGCTGTTGCTTTCATTACCAGTATAGGCCTGTTGCGGACCGGTCAAGGTCTGATTGGTTACTGATATTGACCAAAGCAGGCGCGCGCCGGTAAACTAACCAGCCGCAAAGCCATCTGAAAAGGGCAGCTCTTTGAGAGAAACAGTCCAATTCAGATGGCTATTGGGTTTTTCTGACTGCTTTTTCAGACAGCCTGCTTGCCCGCCGTTCCTGAAAACGGTGAATTCACCGGGGTTACTTTACTTCCCTGTTTCAGAAGGCCTTCAGCGTTTTCTTTTTTTGCGGCGGCGTCTCCAGCCCATCAGCATGGCGCTGATATAACCGACCACAAAAGCTGCCATAATCAGGACAATCAGCGGTGCGTGCAGGCTCCAGAAAAACAGGCTCAGGGGGACCACTTCAGTATTCATGATGGCAAACACCACCACCAGAATCAAGATGATCAAGCCGATAATCTGAGGCACACTCACCGCATTGACCTTGTCATACTCAACCGGAGGCGGGGCAGGCACCGTTTGCCCTGTGGTCTTGGCATCAGCCAGCGGCGGATTGGCCGGCGGTGCGCTGTCGTATGAATAGGTGGGTTCACTGGCCGGCGGCGGATAACTGCCAGCGGGCTCAGGTCCGGGCGCGGCGCCACCCCCACCGTCCGTCTCTGGCTTGCGATGTAAAATCTGCATACGCTTTACCTCCTTACTTAGTAGTTTTATTTTAGCTGTTTGGCAAAAATTTGCTGTCGCAAGGCACACAATCATTTGCCAGATGATCTCAATCGGTGCAGGGCCGGTCGCTCCTGGGCCAAAGTCTGAGGTGATTATGCCCCGCGGTTAAGATGCCTATCGGACCTACGGTACAGCGTCGGGTTTCAGAACCAAAATAATCCTGGTCAAAGATGAGCGGTTTACCGTCCGGCGCTTCATACAAAGCATCACAGGAGCGCGCTGCGCCCAGGTCCGCCGTGGTTACGGGCTGAGTTACAAAGTCCAGCAGCGCCGGTTCCAGGTCAAGATCAAGCCAGACCCCCGCCTGATCCTGACTGACCCTGACCGCGGGATCAGCCGGGCTGCAGTAGCAGCGTTGTTCCTGAGCATAAGCCTTGGCGCCGCTAAAATAAGCGTTTTCATTAATGTAGGCTGGCTGGGGGACCTTGACATAAAGATTCTCATCTCCGGGCAGGTTAGCCTCGATCTGAGCGATATAGTCCGCATAGGTTGGCGGGCAGCCATCATAACCTCCGGTACCGTGAATAGATTGCTTTTCCCAGACCGGAGCGGTGCCTGTAAAAATATTTTGATACAGCCGGTCGTCTCCGCTGTAAACAAAAGAGCTGCCCAGTAAACTGGTAGAGTGCGCCACATGATAGGGGGTTGAGCGGTCCAGGACTGCCTGGCGCCGCATTGTACCCAGGCAAAGATTCCTGATATAGGCGCCGCCTTGCGCCACATTGTCAAAATTAAAATCAGACGCAAAAATATTGTGATCCACAATGTAAGGGCCGTGCGTGACTTCCACCATCAGGTCCCGGTCATTGGCAAAATACAGATTGCGGCTGACCCTGGTGCCCTGAGCCTCCCAATCCAGCCAGGTCCCCAGGGTGCAGTGATGAATGTTATTTTCATAAATCTGGACATCAATCGCGGCATGCAGTTTGATCCCGGCAATTTCATAGCCGTAAAACTCATGCATGGTCGCAATCCGGTAAATCTCATTGCCGTAGATCCGGCTAAAAACACAACCCAAATGACCGACCACACCGTTTTGTCCGCAATCATGAATCCGGTTATAGCGCACCACATGTGAGCCGATATTGTCTTTATTCCAGCCGCTGTTCAGCGCCCGGCAGACCGCTTCATACTGATAGGTGTAGCCGGGCTTGCGGCGCGTCCGGGTAAACAGATTATGTCCGGTCTTCTCGTCCTTGCCCAGGCTGATCGCGCTGCATTTAGCGTCGTGCAGATGATTGTATTCAATGATCCAGCCCTTGCTCCAATGCGCCCCCAGCATACCCGGCTGATCTGCCGTAGGCGGCGTAAAGGGGCAGGCAGCCTGGGCCATTTCAAAGCCCCGGACGGTAATATAGTTACGGCCTGGCTGACGGGGGTAAAAGCAACAGGGGCGAACATTAATCTCAACCAGAGCGGCCCGGGGATCCCGGTCCTGAAAATTAGCGTAAATCACGGTTTCATCCGCATTGACCTCAGCCCACCACTGATACAGGGTATTCTCCGGGTCCAGGATCTTTTCCTGGTGATCGGTCCAGGGCACACTACTGCCCACAGTCCGCAGATGCGGTGTGGTCAGCTGGGCCAGATTTTCCGCTTCATAAAAAGCCTGGCCGTCTAAATAGACACAGCCTAAATGTTTGGGGGTGCCGCTGACCGGATCCGGGTCCACCATCCAGTCGCCGTACACCTTTTCCTGATAAGGATTAAAACAGCCAAACCGGCTGTTGGGCAGCACAGTTTTCCACACTGATCCGGATACATTTTCCCAGTCAGCCACCGGTTCAGAGCCTTTGATTACCGGGTGTTCGCCCGGAGCTGCGGCATAGGTAATCCGCTCCAGATCACTGATGCCGCCCGCCTGCGGGTCCACCCATTCACGGTAAACACCGTCATGGACCAACACCGTGTCTCCGGGCCCGGCTATAGCCGCAGCATGTGAAATGGAGGCAAACGGCGCTGTCAGGCTGCCCGGGTTTTGATCCCGGCCGTCAGTTGCCACATGATATGTTGTCATCATTAATTCCTGACCTTTCATATTGCTGGCAGCAGGCAGCCAGTCCGCCCCCTCAGGCACCCTTATACCCACCGCTGTCAAGCTAACCATACCCCAACGCCGGGGGCCTAGTCCAGAGGCATACCCTATGCTTTTCAGAACAAACCGGTGTTTTGCCGCGCAGATTTTCATTTTGCTAAAAGGCTGTAATTTGCTATCCTATATTGGTCCGGCCGGCAGATATCTTCTCTGCCCCTGACCGGACCGGCCAGGGCCCGGTTTCAGGTCCAGCCGGCGCTTTTAAGAAAGGATCAACATGCATGATTAAGACCTTGGCGAAGAGTATTCGTGAATATAAAAATGTTTCGCTGCTGACCCCCGTTTTTGTGTCGCTGGAAGTGGTGATGGAGTGCCTGATTCCCTTCATGATTGCCCGCCTGGTCAATCAGATCAAGGCCGGCAGCAGCTTACATCACCTGCTTTTCTCCAGTTTGTGGCTGGCGCTCATGGCTTTGGTCTCACTGTTTTTCGGCTCCCTGGCCGGCCTGACCTGCGCTACGGCCTCCAGCGGCCTGGCCCGGAATCTGCGTAAAGACATGTTTTACGCTATCCAGGATTATGCGTTTGAAAACATTGATAAATTTCATACCTCATCCTTAGTCACCCGGATGACCACGGACATAACCAATGTGCAGAACGCTTTTATGATGATTATCCGCATTGCGATCCGGGCGCCGCTGATGCTGATCTTTGCTTTTGTGATGGCTTTCATTATGGGCGGACGGATGGCCTGGATTTTTTTAGTCGTCCTCCCTGTTTTATCCGCGGGACTGATCCTGGTCATAGCCAGGGCCATGCCGGTATTCAGACGTGTCTTCAGAAAGTATGATCGCCTTAATGCGTCTATTCAGGAGAACATTAACGGCATGCGGGTAGTAAAATCATATGTCCGGGAAGATTACGAGCAGCAAAAGTTTAATGCCGCGGCAGAAGAGGTTTGTAAAGACTTTACCCGCGCGGAGCAGATTTTGGCGTTTAATAATCCGCTGATGCAGTTTTGCATTTATACTGTCATGACCTTTGTCTTGTCTTATGGATCCTATACCATTATCACCACCCGCGGTCTGGCCCTGGATGTCGGCCAGATGTCTGCTCTGATCACCTACAGCTTTATGATGCTGATGAGTTTGATGATGTTGTCTATGGTCTTTGTCATGATTACCATGGCCATTGAATCCGGCCAGCGGATTGTTGCGGTGTTAAATGAAGGCAGCAGCCTGGCCAATCCGCCGCAGCCGGTCCGGCAGGTAGCCAACGGGTCCGTGGATTTTGACCATGTGAGCTTTAAGTACAATTTAAACGCCGACCGCCTGGTGCTGGCTGATATCAACCTGCACATCCGCTCCGGCGAGACTATTGGCATTATTGGCGGAACCGGCTCAGCCAAGTCTTCCCTGATTCAGCTCATATCCAGACTATATGACGCGACTGAAGGCACCGTCAGGGTGGGCGGCGTGGATGTGCGGCTTTATGATCTGGAAACGCTGCGCAATCAGGTGGCTGTGGTCCTGCAAAAAAACGTGCTGTTTTCAGGTACCATCCGGGAAAATCTGCGCTGGGGCAATCAGCATATGACGGAAGCTCAAATGCGTCAGGCCTGCCAGATTGCCTGCGCGGATGAGTTTATAGAGCAGTTTCCTAAAGCTTATGATGCCTATATTGAACAAGGCGGCAGCAATGTTTCCGGCGGCCAAAAACAACGCTTATGTATTGCCCGGGCCTTACTTAAGCAGCCCCAGATTCTGATTCTGGATGACTCCACCAGCGCGGTAGATACCAGGACCGATGCCCGAATCCGGCAGGGACTTAAAACCTACCTGCCCCAGACCACTAAAATTATAATCGCCCAGCGGACAGCCTCTGTTCAGGATGCCGACCGGATTATTGTGCTGGACAGTGGCAGGATCAACGGCATTGGCACCCATCAGGAGTTGCTGGAGCAAAACGAGATCTACCGCGAAATATACACCTCACAAAATAAAATGGAGGCAGACCATGCCCAAGCCTGAAAAAATCAAACAGCCTGCCAGTGGCACCATCAGACGCCTGCTGAAATTGATGCTCTCTTTCTTTCCGGTCATGCTGCCGGTTACGTTGTTTTGCATTTTGTTTAACGCCGCGGTAAGCGCTATACCCTCCATCTTTATGCAAAATATTATTGCGGCAGTAGAAACCAGCTGGCAAAGCGGCGACTGGCAAGGGGTCAGCGCCCGGATCTTAAGGCTGGTCACGATTCTGGCCGTGCTTTATGTGCTGTCTTTAACCGCCGGACTGGTATATAACCAGCTGATGGCCTTGATCACTCAGGGTACGCTCAAAAAGCTCAGGATCAGGTTATTTGACGGCATGCAGCGCCTGCCCATCCGCTACTTTGACACCCATAACCACGGTGACATCATGAGCCACTATACCAATGATATTGACGCCCTGCGTCAGATGATCTCCCAGAGTTTCCCGCAACTGATCATATCCGGTGTAACGGTGCTGATACTCCTGGGCATCATGCTGTACTTTTCGGTATGGATGAGCCTGCTCATATGGCTTGGCGTACTGGTGATCTTTTTAGTCACCAAAAAGGTAGGCGGCGGCTCGGCGCGCTACTTTTTCCGGCAGCAGGAAGCTATCGGCAAGGTTGAAGGCTATATTGAAGAAAGCATGAACGGCCAGAAAGTCATTAAAGTGTTTTGCCATGAGTCTGAAAGTAAAGCCGATTTTGACCGGCTTAATGATGAGCTTTTTATGGTGTCTGAGACCGCTAATAAATATGCCAACATCTTAGGTCCGCTGCTGAACAATATCGGCAATCTTTTATATGTGCTGGTAGCGCTGGGCGGCGGCTTGCTGATTTTATCCGGCCTGCCTAATCTCAGTCTGTCCGGTATGGCCATGAGTATCAGTATTGCTGTCCCCTTTCTCAATATTACCAAGCAGTTTGTCGGCAACATCAGCCAGGTTTCTCATCAAATCAACGCAGTGGTGATGGGCCTGGCCGGTACCCGCCGCATCTTTGCGCTCATGGATGAACAGCCGGAGCAGGATCAGGGCTATGTAACCCTGGTCAATGCCACGGAAGAACACGGGCAGTTGACCGAGAGCGAGACCTTTACCGGTATCTGGGCCTGGAAACATCCGCATCAGGCAGACGGCACCATAACCTATACAAGGCTGGCCGGCGATGTCCGTCTGTATGACGTTGACTTTGCCTATGACCCGGCCAAGCCGATTTTGCATGACCTCAGTCTTTATGCCAAACCCGGCCAGAAAGTCGCCTTTGTGGGCGCTACCGGGGCCGGCAAAACCACCATCACCAACCTGCTGAACCGTTTTTATGATATCGCCGACGGAAAGATCCGTTACGACGGCATCAATATTAATAAGATCAGGAAACCGGACCTGCGGCACGCTTTGGGGGTGGTGCTGCAGGACACCAACTTATTTTCCGGCACGGTGATGGATAACATCCGCTACGGCAAGCTCAGCGCCAGTGATGCTGACTGTGTAGCGGCGGCTCGATTAGCCGGCGCTGATGATTTTATCTCCCGTCTCCCCCAGGGTTATCAGACCAAACTCAGCGAAAACGGCGCCAATTTGTCGCAAGGCCAGCGGCAGCTGCTTTCCATAGCCCGGGCGGCAGTGGCTGATCCTCCGGTCATGATTCTGGATGAAGCGACCTCCTCCATTGATACGCGTACGGAAGCAATCGTCCAGCGGGGTATGGACAGTCTGATGCATGGTCGGACGGTTTTTGTCATTGCTCACCGCCTTTCGACCGTCAAGAACGCCAACGTCATCATTGTACTGGACCATGGCCGTATTATTGAACGCGGCAGCCACGCCGAGCTGCTGGCTCAAAAGGGGCAGTATTATCAGCTCTATACCGGCGCCTTTGAACTGGAGTAAGCACAGCTGGCGGCAAGGCGGGTCGCAAAAAGGCCCGGCCGGGTTAAGTTGCGGCCGGGTTTTCCAGACGCTGCTGTGCGTCAGGTTGATTAATGGAATCGTATTTGCTATTAATGGCCTCGGAAAACAAGTTTAAAGGTTAGATGCATTCTTTTTTATTCAGCTTAACAAGCCTTTCCTTTTGTAAAGAAAAACCCCGAAAGCGTGATGCCTTCGGGGTTTCCGTGTCTGGTGCGTCTTCAGGACTCGAACCCTGGACCCACTGATTAAGAGACACATTTTAAAATCTACAGATTAGGCGGGAAAGCTTGAAACGTCCTAATCGTGGGACTTTTTTAGGTTTGCTAAGGCCGCCAATACGCTCCCAATAATCATGAATCAATACAAAATCAATACAAAATGGGTACATTTTACCTAAACAACAAGGTGGAGCGTTACTTTCCTGCTTCCCTCTCTATTTTTTCTGTGATCGCCTCGTTGATGTAGGCGTTCAGGCTTTTCCCCCCAGCTTCGGCGATCGCTTTGTACTCATCCTTCATTCCCTTGCTTACAATAAGATTAATCTGGTCATAGTTTTTGGCCCTATATTTATTCTTGGCTTTCGTGGCCGAATTATTCACTTCCATAGACACCTCCCTTTTGGTTGAATTATAGCATGGCACGTCATGTTCTAGAAGTATACAATTGCGCAAGATATCATCTAGAAGATAGTGCAGTTGTCAGCTTGCAATCAATATACTTCTAGAAGTATATTGATTGCATCAAGAAACGGAAGCAGGTGATAAAAATGTGGCTTACAATATTAATGATCGCCACGGCACTGATCAATCTAACCACGGCGATCATTAACTACAGTAACCGGAAGCGATAAGCTTCCACCGGGAAGGCCCGGGAAGGGGTGCCACAAACACCCTCTTTATACCGCTTATTATAGCAGAAAGGAAAGAAAATGAAGTATCTATTATGGATTTTGGTTTTAGCCGGTCTCGCGATCGCGATTGTCGCGCTTGGGAAGTCCATTCGCAGAAAATAAAAAAAGGCGGCCAGGTGTTACCCTGACCGCCTTTTTGGTTAGTCTTTTTTACCGTCTTTCAGTTGCGCTGGCGGCTGCCTATAAGGCCAATATAAGCCCAGAGGCACTGCCAGACGGTAAGATGTACTACAACATCGCTCAGCGCATCCTGCAGCCCACGCTGGGCAACAATCACGAGATGATATCGGCTGCCGCTGCACAGATCCAGACGGATCTCAATCAGACTGCAGGGATAGGCCTTGCAGGGCTCAAGCCTGAGCTCAGCCAGGACCGCATTGATGGTCTGATCAATCGCCTGTCGTCTTCGGACGAGTATGGCAAGGTCGCCTGGCTGCTCGACGAGCCGATCGTCAATTTTTCGCAGTCGGTCGTGGACGACACGATCAAGCTCAATGCGGAGTTCCAGGCTAAATCAGGGCTGCAGCCACGCATCATCCGCAAGGCGGAATTCAAGAGCTGTAAATGGTGCTCTATGCTGGCCGGGACTTACAGCTACCCAGATGTCCCCAAGGACGTCTATCGCCGGCACGAAAACTGCCGGTGCACGGTCGAGTTCCAGCCGACTAAAAGCGGCAAAGGTCAAGATGTGTGGTCAAAGCAATGGAAGGATCCTGAAGAGAGTGCTAAAATTGAGGCTAGAAAGCAGATAGAAAACGAAATAACTTTCTCGATATCTGATCGTCAGTTTGGAAAAAAGGCTGGAAAGCACATGCAGGATTATGGATTGAATGCTTCCGACGAAAGCGACAGAAAGAAGTTTGAAGGAATAATACACGAAATCGCAAATAATCCAGACCGCACTGTTAGAGGCGTAATTTGGAGAGGCCAAACGAAGCCGGTAGTTGCTTACGTCAAGGCTGATGATGTGGTTTTAGCGAATTATAAGAAAGAGTTTATAACAATCATGAAAGGAGGCGCGGATAATGCAAGGCTTAAGAACCAAGGAAAATCCTAAATTCCTAAATTTCTTTGAACAAGTCCAAAAGGAGGCTGCCGCGATAGGCTGCGTGTTTTTTCTTGATTTTGGGGAATGCAAAGATATTCCATTTGAAAACATGGAGATAGATGACATATCAGGCTGGCTTATTCCTAATTCCCAAAGCAGTCACTTCGAGGCTCTATTTTCGAACGATAGAGATTTGGGAGAATTTGAAAAATTCTACACATGGTGCATCCCTTCGATTGAAAATGGCACACTAAGGATCGAATTTCGAAATTTCACATAGGCCCTGAAATTAGGTGATATGCATGACACGCAAGCGACTAGGAAATCAGATGCCAACACAGTCGCTGCTGCTGAGCAACCGTAACAGCCTCTACACGGAGGCCGTTAACCTATACGAGAAATCCGAGAGGAAAGCGCAGCGCTGGCAGATCAATCTGCTAAAGCCTCTCATGGCGCGGACGAAGAAAGGACTATGGATACACTCTAAGTTCGGATATTCCGTCCCCCGCCGAAACGGTAAGAACGAAGTTGTGGCGATCCGCGAGATGTGGGGCGCAGACAACGGAGAGCGCATTCTGCACACGGCTCATCGAACAACGACATCACACGCAGCCTGGGAACGGCTCTGTGCCCTCTTGGACAAGGCCGGGATAGCTTATGAGTCGCTCAAAGCAAGCGGGCGCGAGAAGATCACGCTGGGGACAGGCACGGTCGAATTTCGGACACGATCAAGGCGGACTCGGTGAGGGCTTTGACCTGCTTGTAATCGACGAGGCACAAGAGTACACCGAAGATCAAGAGTCGGCGCTGAAGTATGTTGTTTCAGACTCTAAGAACCCGCAGACGATCTTCTGCGGAACACCGCCGACACCGCTTAGCTCCGGTACCGTTTTCATGAAGCTGCGAGCAGCTGCTCTTGGTGGAGAGACTAAGAACACAAAGCTGGGCAGAGTGGTCAGTAGACGAACAGTCAGATATCAGAGACACAGAGCTCTGGTATCTCTGCAATCCCTCGCTGGGCACGATCTTAACAGAACGCGCCATAGCGGATGAGGTCGGATCGGACGAGATCGAC
>JAQWFM010000035.1 GCA_028704415.1 Oscillospiraceae bacterium
CCAATAGACCGTTCAAACATCTCCACAAAGTTAAATACCGGCTCCATTTTGATCCCTCCATTTTTACTTTTTCCTTTGATCAGAATTATAGCCTTTTTCCCTTTTTCACGGTTTTAGATAAAGAACCGCACAAGATCACCGCACCGGGATGGTTTGCAACCGTAACTTGCAATGTCAAGCCCACAAGCTGGCGCCAGTTGCCGCAGCAGCAAAATTGCCTGTGGACAAATCGAACATTTGTTTTATTATGAAAGCAGCAGATAATTTATCCGCTTAAAGGAGGTATGGGCTGGTGGAAACGATGATCAGGCGCCAATATGAACATCCTGGTAAGCGCTATCTCCCCGTTAAGGTATTATACGACTGCAGCGGAACCATGACTCCGCAAAGCTTTCAGTGGGGGCAGCGGGAAATCCCGGTGGACCGGGTCCTGGCCATCCGGCCTGAGGCCAGCCAGACAGCTGGCGGCGCCGGGATAAGGTATGTCTGCCGGGTCCTGGGGCGTCAGCTGTCCCTGTGGTATGAGGATGGGCGCTGGTTTGTAGAACAGCAGGTCAGGCCGCCACACACCCTGTAAGTTCATCTGAATAAGGCCATCTGACTTATTTATTGCTTTAAAAAAAATCATTATCAGTTATAATAACTCTATCTGTCACAACAGGGACATTATCTATGCCAAGTAAGCAGAGATTGAATTTTCCTGAATACTTTCAGGTGAGGTAATTTTTTCAATGCTACTACAGCCAGCGGATGAAAGACTGATCAAAATTGTGGAGACACTGATTTTTGCAGATGACTGGATTACCATAGCAGCGTTATCCCATGAAACCGGCATTGTGGAACGCACCTGTCATGCCGACCTCAAAAAGATCCGTCTGCAGTGGGGAGAACTGCTGCGGATTGAAACCTCCAATAAGTTGGGGATCAGGGTGCAAAATCGCAGCACTGCCATCTATACATCCATATGTATGGACATTGTGAGAGAAACCGTGGTTTTTCGCATTCTTGCGGTCATTGTGGGTAAGCCGCGGCAGTCCGCGCAGTACTACGCGGATCGTCTGAACATCAGCGTATCCAGTTTGCAGCGCCAGATTAAGCTTATAAACTAGCAGCTGGTTAAGTATGGTCATTACACCATAACCAGGCGCCAGAGTCAGTATCAGCTGGAAGGAAATGAGGATTATATCCGGATTGCTTCAGCTGGCCTGGCCGTTTCATTTTGTGACCCTGCTTATAACACCCGGATTTTGCACGCGTCTGAGCCACTGCTCCGGCAGATACTGGCGGCTGATCTTGAGATCATTTCCGCGGGCGGTCAGGATGTGTGGTCCCGGCTGATGGTTATGGCGCTGCACGTGGCGCTCAAACGTGAACAGGCCGGCTTTCACACGTCTCAGGCCGTCAAAAAAGCTGACTCCGGCAAGCTGCGCCGCCTGTCGCCGCAGCGGCAACAGGAGATACGCCAGTTGTATCCCGGCGTGACGCCAGCCGGCATTGCCAGCATTACCTCCTTCATGCTTTCTTTTGGTCAAACCGCTTTTAGCCCTGAGGCCCGCCGGATTATTGAGCAGGGAATCCAGGCGTTTTGCCAGCAACTAAACGAAGGCCAGCCCTTCCAAATAGCACCGGAGCTCTGGCCCCAGCTTCAGAAGCAGTTTTATAAATTAATATCTCTTGGTATGCACACCGCCAATCGAGAGGATATTATATTTACCCGGCTGAGCAAATATACCCAGATATTTGCTCAGGAGGAACCGGAAGCCTATGCTGCCATTAAGCTGGCGATTGCCACCTTTGAGGTCAATACCGGTTATCCCCTGCATGACCAGACAGATGATGTCATTTATTTCCTGCTGGCAAACCTGCCGGAGCTATGTCACAAAACGGTTGCTTTGCAGGTCATTTTACTGGGTGATTTTGGGCTTGAAAGTGAGCAGTTTATTGCCCGGTATATTGCTGATACCTTTAAAAGCACTGATCGCGTAAATCTGCTCGTGCATTGCTATTCCCAAAAAAGGCCGCCGCAAAAATCAGCTTTAGCACAGGCCGACTTATTTTTAACCACGGTAATTAAATCAGAGCCAGTGCACAGGCATACAGTTTTGCTGGAGGATTATCCGTCATTAAAAACCTTGCAGGTCATCCGCAGGGAAATACAGGCCATCCGACGGGAAAAGATTACGTTACCAAGGCCGGAACAGTCTGGCTGCCGGCTCAGTCCGCAAGAGGCAGAGGGAGGATATATTGCCCCATGGCGCAAGATAGTCCGTTAAACAGCACCGAAGACCGTATGATAAAGATCCTCAATATCCTGTTTTTTAGTGACGGCTGGATATTGCTGCAGGACCTGGCAACGCAGGTCGGTGCGACTGAAAAAGCGGTTATGGAAACGCTGGAGCTGATCAAGAGCCGGTGGGGTCAGGATCTGGGTATCTATTCAGATACCAAGCGCGGGTTAACCCTGCGAAGTCATAGCACAGCGGTGTTGCGGGAGAGTATTAGTTCCATTTTAATGGAATCGGAAATGTTCCGGTTACTGCAGTTGCTCTTTAAGGAACCGTTTGGCTCAGCAGCCGATTATGCTCAGCGACTCTTTATCAGTGTTTCCAGCCTGCGGCGGCTGATTAACAAGCTGAACCGCATCTACGCAAATATGAATATGCAGATTGAAAGCCGTGACAATGAACTTTATCTGACCGCTAAAAATGAGGCTTACTTATGTAAGCATATAGCCTGCACTTATATTGAAATGTATGGTTTGGACCAGGCTACCGAAGGTATGGGTTATGATGCGGGCGCTTTAAGGCATATCGTTTTTGATCAGATTTTAGACGGCGACTATATGACTGAAGACCTGACCGTTGATTACTATACTACTTTTGCCGCGGTTATTCTGACCCGTTACAATCAGGGTTTTGAAGGGATAAATCAGCAGACGCCAAACCTGTCGGAACCCGACAAAGCCATCGAGATGTGGCAATGGCCTGAAGACCTGCAGACTTATATGAAGCAGGTCTTTCCCCGGGTGTATAGCCGCCACCTCAACACCATGCGCCGAATTTTCAAGCAAACCAACCGGCCCAGTCCGCAAACGCCGGCAGCTCAGACGATCCTCAGGCCAGCTGAGCAGGCCTTTACCGCTATGTATGAGCAGTTAAAGTTGCCGGCGGCACCCACCCTGCTGCAAAGCCTGGCCATGCAATTTTATTATCTCTATCTGGATTTTATCAACTACCCTTATCCGACCTCGTTATTTCTGGACCGGGTAGATTATTTTGTCAAGGGCTATCATCAGGCTAATCCGCATACCTGCGCGATTGTCAGCACAGAGCTGGAAAAGTTGATCAAAAGTATCTCCGCCAACATGCTCATCCAGCAGAATACCATGGTTTACCGCTGCTGTCTGTCGGATCCACGCCTGTGCAGTCAGGTCCCGGCCGCCAGAATATTGCTTATCCATGACCTGGGTAGGGAAGCCGGAAAAATATGGGTGCAGCGCCTGCAGGAGGCCCTGCAGGCTAGCGGTAAACGGTCCGGCATCGTGGTGGATACCCTGTGCTATGAAGAGCTTAAGCAAAAACAGGTGCCGGACAATTATGATCTGCTGCTGACCACTAACCTGGATCTCAAAGCCAGCCCGGTCCCATTAGTCTTAATCGATGACTATCCCACCGGAAAATCCATTGAAAAGGTACTTCAGCAGCTCCGCCAGGGGAATAAGCAGGACAAGTCCACGGCATCAGTTACCGGCGCGGTTACGTCAGTACCAAAAGATATCCGGCGCTTATCCTCCTGAGGCCAGAATCAGCCGCTTTACAGGCCGGCCCAGGCTCTGCAGACGCAAGCCGGCGCCAGCACCGGATACTGATCGGGCAGCAGGGACAGTTGACCGTCAGCTGCCAGCTGTAATCTGGACAGATAATCACTCCGTTCATTGGCGCAATAAATATCTCCCCTCCCGGTTAGCTGCGCAAAGTCCCTGGGCCAGGATCCGCCGCAGGCTGCGCTGGAGATCAGGGTTAGCTGTCCGTTCGCATCCGCTTTAAGACTGCAAAGCAGATTACTGCCCCTGACACTGGCCAAAAGGAACTGGCGGTTCTGACACCAGTGCAAGGCCGCGGCGGCAGGCAAAGCTTCTCTGCTGCCCGGCAGTTCCTTTAAGCTCAGCCGATCCTGAATATCAAAGGTATCCGCCTGCCAATACAGCGAAAAGAGCTCACAGGATAATTCGGTTAATAAATAAGCGCGTAAACCATCCTCAGCCCAAAGTAAATGGCGCGGTCCGCTGCCGCCAGGCAAGGTTAAAGGCAAATGTAAGGGTAAAGTCAGCGGCAGCAGGCTGAACTCCCTCTTGAGGCGAGCCAGCTGCCCGGGGTCCTGAGCGGATTGCAGGCGCGCCAGCCGGCGGCCCAGGCTTTGCCGGAGCTCCTGCAACGGATATGCCAGTATGCAGTCCAAACCCAGATCAGTTGCCAGCAGCCAGCGTTGCTGTGGATCTGTCCCTACCCAATGAACATGAGAATCGGCTGATAATTGCCTGGCCCGTTGACTGTCGCAAGGTCTCAGCGCCCCCAGATACAGCAGATCAGGCAGGCTGGCGTCCGGCTGCCAATAAGCTGCCAGACAGCTGATGGTGCCGCTGGTGTAATCAGCGGTAAATACATACAGGCCGTCAAAATACAAAAAGCAAGGCGCCAGTGCCGGTATGGCCTGACGCTGTGCTAAACCCATTCCGGGATTAAAAGCCAGCAAGGCGCTCGACGGGTCAGCTTGATTTTCAGGACTGCGTTCCTGGACAGCCAGATACCAGCCCTGCCAGCGGGCAGGATCTGCCGGACGCTCCCCTTCGGCAACCACCGGAGCCTCAGCGCGGATAACATAAGAGCAATCGCTGACGTCTGCTGCCGTGGCCTGGCCCTGGGTGTCTGCCGTGGTCAGTTGCAGCGCCGTCAGGCTCTGATTGGCATGCAGCGCGAGCGGCGTCGCCGGCGGTTTAGCCGCCGGCTGGCGGGGCCGGGGCAGGCGATCATAGCCACCGATTATCCCGGTCATGGCTTTTCTGATCCCAGACGGTTTTCCATGGGCGTATAAGCTCTGCGGCGGGCAATGGATTTATAGGCCGGCCGCATAATCCGGCCGCCGGAAATCAGCTCCTCTAAGCGGTGTGCTGACCAGCCGGAAATACGGGCAACCGCAAAGATCGGAGAATAGAGTTCCTCCGGGATCCCCAGCATTTTATAAACAAAACCGGAAAAGAAATCCACATTGGCGCAGACCTGCTTATCGCTATTTTTGACGTTGCAAAAGACCGCCGGCGCCAATCGTTCGACATCTAAATACAATTGATATTCATCATCCATATGATTGACGTAGGCCAGTTGCCGCGCATAATCACGCAATAGTTTAGCCCGGGGATCAGAAAGCGTGTAAACTGCGTGACCGATACCGTAAATTAGCCCGGAATGATCAAAAGCCTGTTTTGTAAGCAAGCGGGTCAGATAGTCGCTGAGCTCGTCTTCCGAACGCCAATTGCTGACATTGGCCTTCAAGTCCTGCATCATGGCATAAGCCTTGCCGGACGCGCCGCCGTGCTGCGGGCCTTTGAGTGAACCCAAAGCTGCAGCGATAGCTGAGTAGGTATCAGTACCAGTTGAAGTGACTGCTCTGGTTACAAAAGTGGAATTATTACCGCCCCCGTGATCCGCATGCAGGACCAGAGCCAGATCCAGCACCCGGGCTTCCAGCTCCGTAAAATGCCCGTCCGGCCTGATCAGATACAGCAGGTTCTCAGCAGTATTGTACTCAGGCCTTGGGGCATGAATAAACAGGCTTTTTTTGTCAATATAATGGGACTTGGCCATATAGCCATAGGCTGCCAGCGCCGGAAAGCGGGCAATCAGGCGGACGCACTGAATAAAGACATTTTCCGGGGAAATATCATCCGCGTTGTCATCCGAAGCATATAGGTTCAGGACGGACCGGGCCATTTTATTCATAATATCCCGGCTGGGATGTTTCAGGATCAGATCCTCTAAGAAATTCTCCGGCAAATCCCGGTTACAGCTCAGGGATGCGTTAAAGACATCCAGCTCCTTTTGGGTGGGCAGTTCGCCAAACAGCAACAGGTAGGTGGTTTCTTCAAAGCCAAAGCGCTTTTCATCATAAAAGCCGTGTACCAGATCCTCTACATCAATACCGTGGTAGAACAAGTGTCCCTCACAAGGCACCCGCTCGCCATCATCCATAATATAGGAATAGACCTCACCGATTTCTGTCAGACCAGCCAATACGCCCGTGCCGTTATCATTTCGTAAGCCCCGCTTCACACCATAGCGTTCAAATAATTCCGGGGGTATTTGCCGGCGGGTTTTGGCGTGCTGGTAAAGCGCTGCGGTTTTGTTTTCTTGGTCATTCATCACGGTGGTCGCCTCCTTAATTCATGTGTTTATTATGCCTGAGCCAGATGGCCGGAACGAGTGAGATTCAGCAAGCCGCCGGCCAGCAGCATATCCCGCTGTCTGTCACTGATGGTCAGGCGGCAAGCTATGGTTTTGCCGGTATTTTTAACGTTTACCTGTACGGGCTGTCCGGCCGCGGCAGCCTTAACCTGATCCACAGCGTGGTCAATCAGCAGCTCATCCTCTAGTTTCAGGGCTTCATAATCAGCCGGATTAATGAAGGTTAGCGGCAGAATACCGTTATTAATCAGATTAGCCTCATGTATCCGGGCAAAGCTCAAAGCCAGCACGGCTCTGACCCCTAACTGCAGCGGCGCCAGCGCCGCGTGCTCCCGGCTGGATCCCTGCCCGTAGTTTTGTCCCGCCACAATCATGCCGCCGCCATGGGCTTTGGCCCGGGCCGGAAACTCCGGATCACAGGGAGTCAAACAAAAGTCGGCCAGATACGGGATATTGGAGCGAAAGGGCAGCAGCTTGGCGTTAGACGGCATAATATGATCCGTCGTAATGTTATCTTCAACTTTAATCAGGACTGAACCGCTGACTTGCGGCGGCAGCGCATGATTCAGCGGGAAAGGTTTGATATTAGGTCCCCGCACGACTTCAACCGTCCGGCCATGCTCAGGCGGCAGGATAATCATGTTGTCAGAGACCGTGAATTCCGCCGGCAAGGTGACGGCCGGCGGATCCTGGCCCAGGCTGCGAGGATCCGTCAGATAGCCGGTCAGGGCTGAGACGGCCGCGACCTCCGGACTGACCAGAAAAACCCTGGCGGATTTGGTCCCTGAGCGGCCGTAAAAGTTACGATTGATGGTTCTCAGGCTCACCGCATCCGTTTTGGGGGACTGCCCCATGCCGATGCAAGGTCCGCAGCCGGCCTCCAGAATCCTGGCTCCGGCCATAATCATGTCAGCCAGCGCACCATTGGCCGCGATCATGCTGAGCACTTGCTTGGACCCCGGTCCGATAACCAGGGAAACATCCGGGGCTACCGTTTTACCCTTAAGGATAGCCGCTACCGTCATCATGTCAGTATAAGAAGAGTTAGTGCAGGAACCAATCGTTACCTGGTCCACCTTGATCTGTTCTTTTTGCGCCGTCTCCACGGTATGAACGTTGTCCGGGCTGTGCGGATAGGCAACCAGCGGCTGCAGGCGGGATAAATCAATAACCACTTTTTGATCGTAAACGGCATCATCATCCGCAGCGAGGGGGGCAAAGTCAGCTTCCCGGTCCTGAGCCCGCATGAAAATCCGGCTGGTTTCATCTGCCGGAAAGATAGAGGTCGTAGCCCCTAACTCCGCACCCATGTTGGTTATGGTAGCCCGCTGAGGCACGGTCAGAGTCGCAACGCCCGGTCCGCCGTACTCGATAACCCTGCCGACACCGCCCTTAACCGTCAGGCGGCGCAGGACCTCCAGGATAACATCCTTGGCCGTCACCCAGGGCTGCAACGCGCCTTCCAGCCAGACCTGAACCATTCGGGGCATGGTGATATAGTAAGGGCCGCCGCCCATGGCGACGGCAACATCAAGGCCGCCGGCGCCTATGGCCAGCATGCCCAGCCCCCCGGCAGTCGGCGTATGCGAGTCAGAACCCAGCAAGGTCTTGCCAGGGACCGCAAAACGCTCAATATGCACCTGATGGCACACCCCGTTGCCCGGGCGGGAAAAGCGAATCCCGTGGCGGGCGGCCACCGTCTGGAGATATTTGTGGTCATCCGCGTTTTCAAAACCGGCCTGCAGCATATTGTGATCCACATACGCAACCGATAACTCAGTCTTGACCTGATCCAGGCCCAGGGCCTCAAACTGCAGGTATGCCATCGTCCCGGTAGAATCCTGGGTCAGTGTCTGATCAATCCTGAGGCCTATCTCCTCCCCGGGTTGCATATTGCCGCTCAATAAATGCTTTTTAATAATTTTCTGACTGATAGTTAATCCACTCATATGCTGCGTCCTCTCAAAAATCTTGTATCGATTCACCGGTCCGGACGGGCAACAAACCGCCGGAAACCTGGCTGGAGCCGGGGGCTGTCTTGTTCAGGTCTGCCGGGTGGGCTGCTGCCTCTGGCGCTAAAGTTCCGCCTCTTTGTCGATGCGGTCTTTAGTCCAAGCAGGTAAGCCGGATTATGCCGTCAAAGCTGCCTGCGTTTGCCGCCCGGCATAGGATTTGCGGTCTGTCTTTGTCCCCTTCCGCGAGACAGAATGATCCTGATACACCCTGAACCTATATTATGCGTTTGCAATACGTATTCTGTCAACCGTCACAATAATCCGGTGAAGGTCATGTTAGTCAGTTAACCGCCGCTCTATTTGAATGAAATATCGCCGCATAATTCATAGCACAAAATAGCGCCGGCAGAAGCGGCATTCAGCGACTCAATTTCCGGGACCTGGGGGATGCGGACACAGCAGTCCGCTAGTTGCAAAAACTCACGGCTGACGCCATTGCCTTCATTGCCAATCACCAGCGCGGCCGGCAGCTGCCAGTTTAGCCGCGGGCTGGGCGTGCCGTCCAGAGCTGCCGCATAGATATGCGCCTGACGAGCCTTTAAGAAAGCCGCGCAATCTGCTGCCGTGCTGAAGGAGGTCAGGGGCAGCCTGAAAATGGCTCCCATTGAGGCCCGTAAAGCTTTACTTTCATAAGGCGAAGCCGTCCCGGTCATTAACAGGACGCCGCTGAAAGCAAAGGCGGCAGCTGTCCGGATCAGCGTCCCGACATTGCCCGGATCCTGCAGCCGGTCCAGGACCAGCCAGCGCTGTTGCCGGGAGGTTAAGGCCAGCTGCTGAGCGGAAAGCGCAGGCTGAAAATGTTTGGGCAGCAGCAAGATGCAGCCCTGGCTGTGGCAGGTATCGCTCAATGAAGCCAGCAAGTCATCTGCCAGAATATAAACAGGCGTCTTTTCCGGCATGAGGGCCGCCAGCCGGTCCAGCCGCTGCGACTGAACCAGCTGTGATTCCGCTACAATAAAAGCCAGCGGGAGCAGGCCGGACTGCAAGGCAGCTTCAGCAAAGCGCCAGCCTTCGCAAATAAAAGCGTCTCCCCAGGGACCTTTGCGGCCAGTTTGCAGCCAGGACTTGAAGTGGCTGTTTTGCCGGCTCCGGATTATCGGACAGTCTTGATTCAAAATGACAGGCATAGGCAGCTCCTTATTATCAGCGTGATGCTTCTATCTTAGCGGCTGCCAGGCGCCCTGTAAAACCCCAGTTAGCTGAAGGTCGGGCGGGCGGGAGCGACCGCGGACCGCCGGCAATAAAAAAGCTCACCCTGTTTTGGATCAGAGTGAGCTAATATCCCTAATTTCAACTAAATTCAGGCAGTCAGACCGGCTTTGGCTTTTTCACATAAAGCGGTAAAAGCGGCCGGATCCGTCACGGCCAGATCAGCCAGGACTTTACGGTCCAAAGTAATATCTGACTTTTTGAGCCCGTTCATAAACCGGCTGTAGCTCAGGCCATTCAGTCTGGCCGCCGCATTGATGCGGGTAATCCAGAGCTTGCGGAAGTCACGCTTTTTATTGCGGCGATCCCGGTAGGCATAGGTCAGACTCTTCATGACCTGCTGATTAGCTACTTTATATAATGCGTGCTTACGGCCAAAAAAGCCCTTAGCCTGCTTTAAAATCTTCTTATGTCTGGCGCGGGTAGTCACGCCTCTTTTAACTCTAGCCATTTGTTATATCCTCCATAAACTGATGTGCGGCGCTCTAACCTATTTATAAGGAATCATCTGCTTGATGCGATTTTCATCGGTCTTGAAGGATGTGGTTGATCCTCTCAGATTTCTGCGGCGCTTAGGTGATTTAGCGGCTGCTTTATGCTTTTTGAAGGCCTGAAAGCGAATGACCTTTCCCGTCCCGGATACCTTGTATCTTTTCTTGGACGAGCTGTGTGATTTTTGTTTGGGCATTTTATCGTTCCTCCTCTGGTGCTTAATTATCCTTGATGGGGGCTAGAAACATAACCATATTGCGGCCTTCCATTCTGGCCGGGCGGTCCACTGTAGCCACCGGTTTTACACGCTCCGCAAACTCCCGCATCACGTCGTAGCCCCGGTTGGTATAAGCCATTTCACGGCCGCGGAAACGAATATTAACCTTAACCCGGTTACCTTCCTCCAGAAAGCGCACGGCATTCTTAAGTTTAAAGCTTAAGTCATGCTCCTCTGTCGTCAGTTTAAGTCCGACTTCCTTAACCTCAATGGTTTTTTGCTTTTTCCGCGCTTCCCGTTCCCGCTTGGCCTGTTCAAACTGATACTTGCCAAAATCCATAATCCGACAAACCGGGTTGGTAGGGTTAGGAGAAATGAGTACCAAATCCAGCCCTGCCTGTTCAGCCCTTTGCCGCGCAATTTCAATGGGGACAATGCCGACCATCTCACCATCCTCAGCAATTAAGCGAACCTTAGGGTAGCGAATTTGATCATTTATGGGTTGGTTACTCTGTCTCTTAGCTATGTTCCTGACCTCCTGTAATATTGCTCCGCAAAAAAAACCGGAGCGTTGTTTTCCGCTCCGGTGTCAATAACCTTTTTGATAATCCGACCCGTAAACAAGGGGCGGACGGTATCATCAGTATTAACGTCAAACCTCTTTGCTTTAAGCTGGAGGTGAGAAGCGGAACTTCTGCTTAACAACGTTAACGATTCTAGCGGTTATTGAATATTCTGTCAACACGTAAAGCAGGTAAATTATGTTAGAATTAGCGTACCCGAGAGGAGGAACGCAGCAATGGTTGACACAATTGTCAGTGAGTTGTTTCAAACTCAGGCTCTGCAGGTTTGTGATCCTGATCACCCGTTTTGGTACACCTCCGGCCTGTTTGGACCCTACTATATTAATACCCATTTTCTTTATGGCAGTAAGGAAGCGGCAGAAAATCTGCTGGAGCAAATTGACCGGGAGCTGGCCCGGGACAACCGTCTGTTTTTTCCGGTTTCCATAGCCAGGCAGACTGAGCAGCAATATGAAAACAACCGGATTTACCGTCATGTCATTGATGAGCTGGCAAGCTTAGCCTCAGGTCTTTCTTTTGATCTGATTTCCGGAGGCGAGCGCCGGGACTTCTTTTTTTCCTACGCAGTGGCTGCCAGGCTGCAGGTTCCCCATTTATCCATCTTTAAAGACGGCTCCAGAGTTTTAAGCACGCTTAAGGGCCGGCCGGAGTTATATCCGGCGTCTTACCAGGGACCGGTCTTTAAAGGACAGACTTTCCTGCATATTGCTGATTTAGTGACCCAGGCTTCTTCTTACACCCGCAGCTGGATACCGGCAGTCACCGCGCTGGGGGGACAGATTAAAGACACCCTGGTGGTAGTTGACCGGGCGCAGGGCAGCCGGACGGTCCTGCAGCAGCAGGGCATAAAACTTCATGCCCTGACCGCCATTGACCAAAAGCTTTTTGAAGCAGCTCAGGCCCAGGGACTGATTAATGCCGGCCAGGCCGCTTTGCTGGAAAGTTATGCCAGTGATCCGGATCAGTTCATTCAGCAGTTTTTGGCCAGTCATCCCGGTTTTTTACAGGCAGAAGAGCAGCGGGATGCCAAAACCGCGGAGCGCGTCAATCGTTTCCGCTGGTTGCAGAGTCAGCAAAGCTGACCCGCCCTGACATGCCCAAAGCAAACGGTTTGCGCGGCCATAAAATCAGTCCGCGGCGCCCGGCAGCGGTTTCACAATTATATATGCCTGAACTGGGGCTCCGGCAAGCTGTCGTTAAGGTTATCCGCAGCGACCGGCGGTCGCTGGCTTTGCAGCTGCAGCCTGACGGTTCCCTGCAGGTCCGCTGTCCGCGGCAAATCAGTCAATTGGCGGCGCGGCAATTTGTCAGCCGGCACACTGACTGGGTCCAAAGACAGGCCGCCCGCCTGCAGGATCCGCAGACTATTATATTGACCTTACCTGATCCGGCCAGGCAAGCCCGGCTCAGGGCGCAGACCAGCCAGCGGCTGGCTGATTTTATGACCGGCTGGGACGGGCCGAGGCCGGTCCGCTGGTCAATCCGTCGCCAGCGGACCCGCTGGGGTTCATGTTCTTCCCGCGGGACGATTTCTGTCAATCTTCATTGTGCACAGCTGCCACAATCTCTATTTGAATATATTGTAGTGCATGAGCTTTGTCATCTGACTCACCTGAACCACAGCCCTGCTTTTTGGTCGCTGGTCGCTTTACGGCTGCCGGATTACCGCCAGCGGCAACAGGAGCTGGCCCGTTACCGCTTAGTCTGAAAATCATCCCAAAAGTAAGCGCTGACTGGTCAGCGGGCGGCCCATTCAGGCTGAAGCGTCAGGATAAGGGAGCAGCTGCTCCCGGCTCAGGCAAAAAACTTTGTAAAACGCGGGGAAAAGTAAATCGGGCGGCCGCCCCGGCCGGGCTCAGCCAGCTTGTCGGCTGGCTGAAGCCTGGCGCCTGCTCGGCCGCCGGAGCGGGGGCGGCCGGAACAGGTTTACGCGGAACCGGCGTATAAGCCTGCCCCGGCTCCGCCAGTTGCCTCGCGGTCTGGCCATCAGGCAGGGCAGCTAAGCCTGGAGGCTCACCGGGCGGTGACACGGTTACCGCAGGCGGCCCAGACGCCAGCGGCAGGCTGACTTCTGCCCGCCAAAAATCACAGTCCCAGATCAAGTGGGTGAAGATCTGTCGTCTCTGCCCCAGATAGTCCAGGTGCAATACGCGGTACCCTTGCTCTTCCAGGTAACGGTCGATCTCTTCCTGACTGACTTTGCCATCCAGAGACGGGAACTCCCAAAAACCCGCCAGCAAGCCGCTGGCAGGCCGCTGCACAAAGCCCCAGGTCTGGTCAGCCTGGTTGATCAGCAGCAAAAAGCTGCGTTGCTCGACCGGCAAGGGCGCCAGCCGGCGGGCAGGCCCGGGCAAGGCCTGGACTTGCCCGCTGAGCCGGGCTTTACAGACAATCTGCAAGGGACAAGCCGGGCAGTTAGCCTGGGCCCCGGGCCGACAAATGACCGCCCCCAATTCAATCAGGCTCTCATTTAGCGGGCCAGCCGGATAGCGGCCGGTTTGGTGCAGGCAATCCAGTAAAGCTTCGCCGGCTCTGCGGTCGCGGGCATTGCCCTGCTGCCAGGGATAATTCCCCAGACGGCAGAGTACGCGCAACACATTGCCGTCCACCGCCCCTACCGGCTGCGCAAACGCCAGCGAAGCCACCGAGCCGGCAGTATAGCGGCCGATTCCCGGCACTTTGAGCAGGGCTTCAGCGCTTTCAGGAAAACAGCCCCCGCAGGTTTCAATTATGTATTTTGCACCCGCGTGCAGGTTTCTGGCCCGGCTGTAATAGCCCAGGCCTTCCCAGGCTTTCAACACCTCCGCCTGCGGCGCCGCGGCCAGCTCCCGCACCGTCGGAAAGCGCTGCAGAAAGTTTTGATAATATGGAATGACCGTCTGCGCCTGAGTCTGCTGCAGCATCACCTCAGACAGCCAGATTTTATACGGATCACGGGTATGCCGCCAGGGTAAGTCCCGCTTGTGCTCACTAAACCAACGCAGCAGCGGCTGCAGCTCCGGCCAGGCTCGGGCGGCGGCAGTTCCCCAGGTAACCAGATCAGCGGCAGGCAGCCGGCCTGAGGCGGTCTTTTTTGCTTTTACCACAGCTGCAGTTGCCCTATCAGCTGAGAAAGCCGGGTGATGCCCTGTTCCTGACAGCAGCTTTCCAGATCCCGGATAATCTGCGGCATGGCCTGCGGGTGGAGCAGGTTAGCCGTCCCCACCTGAACACAGCTGGCTCCGGCCAGCATGAACTCCAGGACATCCTCTGCCGTCATGATGCCGCCCATCCCCACAATGGGGATATCCACCGTCCGGTAAACTTCATTGACCATCCGCAGCGCCACGGGCTTAACCGCAGGGCCGGACAGGCCTCCGGTATTATTATGCAAAATCGGCCGTCTGCTGCGCCAGTCAATTGCCATTCCCAGCAACGTATTAATCAATGAAACCGCATCCGCTCCTCCCTCCCGGGCCGCCTGGGCCGCCTCAGTAATAGAAGTAACATTGGGGGTCAGCTTTACCCACAGCGGCTTGGTCGTAACTTTACGGACCGCGGCAGTGACTTCTTTAATCAGCGGCGGCCGGGCGCCAAAGCTCAGGCCGTGTTTGACATTGGGACAAGATAAATTCAGTTCGATAACTTGAACCGAAGTTTGATCTAAAGCTTCCGCCAGCTGTACATAATCCTCTACCGTGTCACCAGCGATATTTTGCACAATAAAAAAACCGGCCGCGGTCATAAAGGGCAGTTCATAAGCCAGATAATGCTGCAGGCCGGGGTTTTGCAGCCCGACTGAATTCAGCAGGCCTGAAGCGGTTTCCGCCGTTCGGGGGGGCAGATTGCCTGACCGGGGCTCCACCGTAACCGCCTTGGCGCTGATGCCGCCCAGACTTTGGAGATCCATGAAAGCCTGAGCTTCCCGGCCAAAGCCAAAGGTACCTGACGCGGCCACGACCGGATTTTGCAGCCGGCTGGGGCCAACCTGAACGGATAAATCTACCAACGCGCTCATTCCGGGAAAACCTCCTCCGCTTTAAAGACCGGTCCTTCATAGCAGACCCGCAGCATTTCCGGCCGGCCGTCACGGGTAATCTGACAGGCACAGGTCCGGCAGAGGCCAAAACCGCAGGCCATCCGCTCCTCAAGCGAAACCTGACAAGCGTAATGCCTGGCGCTTGCCCAGTGAGCGGCTGCGGCCAGCATAGGCTGGGGGCCACAGGCGATGACCGTAACCGGGGCCTGCTCCGCCGCGCGGCGGTTATTTTCCGCAACGGCAGGGCTTAGCTCCAACTGGGCCAGGGCCGCCGCCACCGTCCCCCGGACACCCAGGCTGCCGTCGTCCGTAGCCAGAGTCAGGCCTTCAGAACAAACCGCCCGGAAAGAATCAGCCAGCACCACCCGGTCCCGGCTGCGGAAGCCCAGGACCGCGGCAGTCCGGCAGCCTTGCAGTCTGGCCTCCTGCAGCGCAAACAGCAGCGGGAAAAGTCCTGATCCCCCGCCTGTTGCCAGCAGTAACGGCGCCGGTCCAAAGCTTTGTTGCTCCGGCCCCGACTGCGGCAGGGTAAAGCCATGACCCAGCGGTCCCAGCAGCGACAGCACCCGGCCCGGTTTGGAAGCAGCCAGGTCCGCACTGCCCTGACCTTTAAGCTGGATGCCGATAGCTATAGTCCCCGCTGCGCGATCCACCTGGGCCACGCCAAAAGGCCGGCGCAGGAACTGACTGCAGGATAAATTGACAAACTGCCCCGGCTGGCAACTCAAGGCTACCTCCGGGCAGTAAAGCTGCAGCCAGAAGGTGCCGGCATTAAGCTGCCGGCAAGAGATCACTTCAGCAGCGTATTCCAGCTGTCCGGACCGGGCTTTTGACAGGTCCAAAGCCTCGGCCTGGTTGAGCCCGGTCCCGGCCGGCCGGGGTGGACTTTGGTTCACTTGTGTCATAGATCCTCCTTAAGGTTTAACCAAGCTTCAGATGGATTCAGGGGAAGCCAAGCCCAGATTGAAAGCCGGAAGCGCAGGTAGCCCACCCCGGCTCAGTCCTGACCGGCTGTAAACAATTCCTCCGTCTGATGTTGTTTCCAGACATTCTCCTTGGCGGTCTGATTTTGCATCGGCAGCTCATTCAGCGGCAATTTATTCTGCCGGCTGGAAGCAACCAGGCGCGCAAAGCGTCTGATGTCACAAGGCGTCAAATCAGCTACGGTCAGGTTTCGCTCTAAGCATTCCACAACCGCGGTCAGGGTGTCAAGCGAGGTAATGGTAGGTATGCCATGCTCAATACACATTCGCCTGATTCTAAAGCCACCGCTGAGCGGGTCGTTCCCTGAGGCCGTGTTGACCAGCAGTTTGATTTTGCCGCTGCGCAGTAAGTCGCCGGTATTGGGCGAAGGTTCCTGAAGCTTACGGCAGCTGTTGGCGGGAACGCCGTTACGCAGCAGATAATTAGCCGTTCCGCCGGTAGCGTAGAGCGTAAAGCCCATCTCGTACAGGCGCCAGGCTAAGGGCAGCAGCTCATTTTTATCCGGATCCTTAACCGACAAAAGCACCGCTTCGCCCCGCTTAGGGAAACGAAAGCCTGAGGCCAGAATAGCCTTAAACATAGCTTCAGCATAAGTCTGGGCCAGGCCTAAGACCTCACCGGTAGATTTCATTTCAGGACCCAGGATGGTATCAACATTATGCAGCTTGGCAAACGAAAACACCGGCGCTTTGATAGCGTAGACCGCCGGATAGCGGGCGTAGAGGTCCTCGCCGTAGCCCAGCTGACTGACCGAACGGCCCAGCATGACCTCTGTAGCCAGTCTGACGATCGGCAGACCGGTCACTTTACTGATGTAAGGCACCGTCCGGGAAGAACGCGGATTGACCTCCAGGACATAGACCTCGTCGTTATACAGGATAAACTGAATGTTAATCAGACCAATGACGCCGATTTGCTGGGCCAGCAGGCGGGTGTAGCGGATGATGGTCTCCCGGTGCTTATCCGGGATGTAGGCCGGAAAGATAGAAATGGAGTCCCCGGAGTGGATGCCGGCCCGTTCCAGATGTTCCATAATGCCGGGGATCAGAATATCCACCCCGTCAGAAATCGCATCCACCTCAAGCTCCACACCCATCAGGTATTTATCGACCAGAATCGGGTGTTCCTGAGTGTTAAGGTTGATGATGGCCATGTACGCCTCAATATCCCGGTCATTGTAGCAAATCTGCATGCCCTGCCCGCCTAATACATAGGAAGGCCGCAGCAAAACCGGGTAACCCAGCTGCCGCGCCGCGGCCTGAGCCTCGGCAGTAGAAAAGATGGTATGTCCCTGAGGACGGCTGATCCGGCACTGGTTCAAGACCTCATCAAAGCGTTCGCGGTCTTCGGCGCGGTCCACGCCGTCAGCAGAGGTCCCCAGTATCCGGTAGCCCCAGTCACTGACAGCCTTGATCAGTTTGATCGCGGTCTGACCGCCAAACTGACAGATCACGCCGTCAGGCTGTTCATTTTCCAGCACCGCGCGGACGTCGTCTTCCGTCAGCGGCTCAAAGTACAGGCGGTCGGAGGTATCAAAGTCGGTAGACACCGTTTCCGGGTTATTGTTGATGATGATAGCTTCATAGCCCAGCTTTTTTAGTTCTTGCACGCAGTGCACTGAACAGTAGTCAAATTCAATCCCCTGACCAATCCGGATAGGGCCGGAGCCCAGCACCACGATTTTGCGCCGCTCGGTCCGCCGAGCCTCATTTTCCGGATCCGTGCAGGAGTAAAAGTAAGGGGTACTGGCTTCGAACTCACCCGCGCAGGTATCCACCATTTTGTAGTGCGTAACCAGGCCCAGCTGCTGCCGGCGTTGATGCAGCAGCTCACGGTCCAGGCCGGTGAGGTCACTGATACGGCGATCACACAAGCCGTCCTGCCAGGCCTGCCGCAGCTCACGGTCGCTGATGCTTTTTTGGCCAGCCAGCCGCTCTTCCTCTAAAACCAGCTCGCGCACCTTCCCCAAAAAGAAGCGGTCGATCCGGGTCAGCTGGTAAACCAGATCCAGGGACTGGCCACGGCGCAGGGCTTCTGCCACCGCAAAGAGGCGGCGGTCATTGACGTGCTGCAGCTGTTCCTGCAGTTCTGCCGGGCTTAGCTTAAACAAAGCCGGCTGCCGCAGGCCGTAATCATGCAGCTCCAGCGAGCGGATGGCTTTCATCAGCGAAGCCTTGAAGGTATTGCCGATGGACATAATCTCTCCGGTGGCCTTCATCTGCGTGCCCAGCGCCCGGTCTGCGTGGACAAATTTATCAAAAGGCCACTTGGGAATTTTGGTGACCACGTAGTCCACGACCGGCTCCGCGGCGGCCCAGGTACAGCCGGTCACCTCATTGCGGATTTCATCCAGACGATAGCCCAGGGCTATATGCGCGGCGACCTTGGCAATCGGATAGCCTGTAGCCTTGGAAGCCAGAGCCGACGAGCGGGACAGCCGGGGATTGACCTCAATGACCGCGTAACTGCCATCGGTCGGATGCAGCGCAAACTGGACATTGCAGCCGCCCACAATCTCCAGCGCCTGGACGATTCTCATGGAGGCGGAGCGAAGCAGCTGCAGCTCATGGTCATTCAGTGTCAGAGCTGGTGCAAAAACAATGGAGTCTCCGGTATGAACCCCCACCGGATCAAAGTTTTCCATCGAGCAGATGGTGATCGCGTTACCATCCGCGTCCCGGACAGCCTCAAATTCAATTTCCTTCCAGCCGGCTATGGATTTTTCCACCAGGATCTGATGGACCCGGCTGGCCTCCAGGCCGGTCTCCGCGATTTCTTTCAGCTCTTCCGAATTGTTAACAATGCCGCCGCCGGTACCGCCCAGGGTAAAAGCCGGCCGGATGATAACCGGATAGCTGATGCTTTCGGCCAGCGCCAGCGCCTCTTCTATTGTGTGCGCTATACCTGAGGGAATGCAGGGAATATTTATAGCTTCCATGGTGCTGCGGAAGGCTTCCCGGTCTTCGCCCCGCTTAATCCCTTCAGCGGAGGTCCCCAGCAGGCGAATATGGTGTTGGGCTAAAAAACCGGATTCAGTCAGCTCCATGGCAAAGTTCAGGCCGGTCTGACCGCCCAGGCTGGCCAGCAGACTGTCGCAGCCTTCTTCCAGCAGGATCCGTTCCACGACCTTGGTTTGCAAGGGTTCCAGGTAGACTTTAGTCGCCATTTCCGCGTCAGTCATGATGGTAGCCGGATTGGAATTCAGCAGCACGGACTCAACGCCCTCCTGCTGCAGGGTGCGGCAGGCCTGGGTGCCGGCGTAGTCAAACTCCGCGGCCTGGCCAATAATGATGGGGCCGGAGCCGATAATCATAATTTTTTTAATGGATGTGTCTTTGGGCATTCATTTCTCCTCATGCTCCTTTACCTGAAGGTCTGGCTGCGCGCTTGCTGCAGCCGTTCTTCCGGGCCGTGAGCGTTCATCATGCGTAAATATGCATTATTATACACACTGATTGCATGAATGGTCATGTTTAATAATATTTATGCAGTCTAAAAGATTGTCTGACTTCTATTGGCTCGATCCCGACTTAACCGCAGTGCCTGGCCAGGGCGGCCTGCAGGCTGGCGCGCATGCGCAAGGCCTCGGCCCGGCAGGCCTCCGCCACAGCCTCATCCCGCCCGGCAAAAGCCGGATCCCTCCGATAGGCCAGCATCAGGCTGCGGGAGGCGTTAACCAAAGCGCCCCGTCCCTGCCGGTCAAAGCTAGCCATACAGTCCTCTGCGGTAGCCCCCTGCGCTCCATAACCCGGAACCAAAATGTAAGCCCGGGGCAGGCGGAGACGCAGCTGTTGGGCTTGCTGCGGCCAGGTAGCGCCAACCACCGCGCCCAGCAAACTGTAGCCGGACGGCGCCACCGGCAGGTCGCCGGACCAGAGGTTAAGCAAATCCGCCACGGCTTCATAGAGGCGGCGCCCATCGGCCAGCTGCAAGTCCTGTAAATCTGCAGCGGAGGGGTTTGAGGTGCGGACCAGCATAAATAAGCCTTTCCCATTAGCCGCCGCAGTTTCAATAAACGGTTTGATCCCGTCTTGGCCCAGATAAGCATTGACGGTCAGCGCGTCCGCGTCCCATTGATTCAACCAGGCTTCTGCATAAGCGGCCGAGGTTGAGCCGATGTCATTGCGCTTGCCGTCGGCTATGACCAGCAGACCCTGCTGCCTGGCGTAACGGATGGTGCGCTCCAGGGCTTTAAGCCCCGGCAGGCCGTACAGCTCATAATAAGCCAGCTGTGGTTTGACACAGGGGATGATGTCCTTAACCGCGTCAATTAAACAACGGTTAAACTCGAACAGCGCGGTCTCCACCGCCTCCTCCGGACTGGCACAGTCAGCTTTGGTTTTTTGCAGCAGCGAAGCGGGGAGATATTCCAGTTTGGGATCCAGGCCCAAAACCGTGGGGTTTTGACAGCGACTGACCGCGGTCTCCAGCCTGCTGATAAAATCCGGCTGTGCCGGCGTCTGAAGCTCAGCCATGATAAACCACCTTGCCGCCCACAATGGTGTAGGCTATGTCACTGTCTACGGTCATACCGTGATAGGGGCTGTTTTTAGAACGAGAACGCATTTTGAAGCGATCTATGGTAACCCGTCGGCTTAAGTCGACAATGGTCACGTCAGCCGGATGTCCTATGGTCAGGTTTCCCCGATCCTGCTTAAATAGTTGGTTAGGAGCCTGACTCATGACTCGGGCCAGGTCAGCCAAGCTTAACTGTGACGTCTTTACCAGTTTGGTATAAGCCAGCTGCCAGGCGGTTTCAAAACCGATCATGCCATTAACAGCCTGGTCAAACTCCAGGTCCTTTTCATCCTGATGATGCGGCGCGTGGTCAGTGGCAATGATATCAATCGTACCGTCGGCCAGGCCCCGGACAATAGCCTCCACATCTTCAGGGCGGCGCAGGGGCGGATTGACCCGGGCCAAGGTATTAAAGCCCAGGCAGGCGTCATCGGTCAGGGTAAAATAATGCGGGCAGGTTTCACACGTCACCTTGACCCCGCGGGCTTTGGCCTGCCGGATCAGTTCCACGCCGCTATGGGTAGACACATGACAGATATGTACCGGCAAATCCAGGTACTCCGCTAAAATAATGTCCCGGGCAATCATGATATCTTCAGCCGCGGTCGGTATGCCCTGCACCCCCATCACCGTAGAGTTGTAACCTTCATTCATCGCCCCGCCCTGCGCCAGGGACTTGTCTTCACAATGATCCAGCACGGTCAGGTTAAAGTCGGCCGCATAGGTCATGGCTTTGCGCATCAGATCCGCGGTTGAGACCGGCGCGCCGTCATCTGACACCGCCACAATCCCGGCTTCCTTCATCAGACCAATCTCCGTGATCTGCTGGCCCTTTTGTCCTTTGCTGGCCGCGCCGATGGGCCAGACATTGACAACGCCAACTCTGGCTGCCTTGTCTTTGATATAGCGAACCACCGTTTCATTATCACAGACCGGTTGGGTGTTAGGCATACAGGCGACAGTCGTAAAGCCGCCGCGCGCCGCGCTGGCTGTCCCGCTTGCTATATCCTCTTTATATTCAAAGCCAGGATCCCGCAGGTGAGCATGCGCGTCAATCAGTCCGGGCAGCACATACAGGCCGCGGGCATCAATCACCCTGGTATCCTGATCCTCATCAAACGCCTGGCTGAATAAGCCATCCTGTATAAAGACAGTTTCCCGGCGGAGGCAGTCCTGCTGTTCCTGACTGCCGGCACCAGCCGGGCAGGGACGGACGGTGGTGGCATTTTTAATCATGAGCTTCACTTAACTATTCCTCCTGATATTGAGCAGATACAACACGGCCATGCGGACAGCGACACCATTGGTGACCTGTTCACTGATCACGGATTGATCGCAGTTATAAACTTCAGTGGGCAGTTCCACCCCGTGGTTGGCCGGACCCGGATGCATCAGCAGCGCCTGGGGTTTAGCCAGCTTCAGCACCTCCGGACTGATCCCGTAAAAGCGGCTGTATTCCGGCACGCTGGGGAACAAGCCCGCCTCCTGCCGCTCCAGCTGGATCCGCAAGCCCATCACCACATCTGCGCCTTCAACCGCCTCCGCGACGCTATGACAGACATGAGCCCCCGTTTGAGCAAACTGTACCGGCAGCATGGTACCGGGGCCGGCTACATAAACTTCGCTGCCCAGTTTCTTTAAAGCCCATAAATTGGAGCGAACCACGCGCGAATGAGAGATATCACCTATGATGGCCACTTTCAGCCCGTCCAGGCGACCCAGCTTATCCCGCATGGTATAAAGATCCAGCAGAGACTGGGTCGGGTGTTCATTCATACCGTCACCCGCATTGATGATTGACGCGTTGACGCGCGGCGCCAGATAGTGCGGCGCCCCGGCATGCGGATGGCGGATCACAATGAAGTCTGTGGCCATCCGGTCAATGGTAACGGCCGTGTCCAGCAGCGACTCTCCTTTTTGTATGGATGAACCTGAGGTGCTGATGCTGCCGGTATTGCAGCCCATGTATTTAGCGGCGTTTTCAAACGACAGCCGGGTACGGGTGCTGTTTTCATAAAACAGCGTAATGGCCGATTTACCCTGCAGGTGAGCCGTCTTTTTATTACCGGACTGCATAATCTGTTTCATGGTACGCGCGGTATCCAAAATCAGGGTAATTTCCTCCGCCTCCAGCTGCTGCATCCCTAAAAGGTCTTTTGATCTGAGTTTTGTCACTGTTAATCCTCCGTCCGTCCGGCTGCCTTTGCGCTGTAACGCGGGTCTTCTGCCAGCACCACTTCATCCATACCGTCAAACTCCAGCACCCGTACCATAATGATTTCCCGGTGGCTGGTCGGAACATTTTTGCCCACATAATCCGGCCGCAGCGGCAGTTCCCGGTGACCGCGGTCAATCATGACCGCCAGCTGAATTTCAGCCGGCCGGCCCATATCAAAGACGGCTTCTATAGCCGAGCGAACTGTACGGCCGGTATAAATGACATCATCTACCAGCACGACTTTATAACCGTTCATTTCGCAGGAAATCTCAGTCGCGTTAACCACCGGGTTTTCACTCAGCAGGCTCAGGTCGTCCCGGTAAAAGGTGATGTCCAGGATGCCTACGCCCGGCCGGGTCCCCTCAATTTCCGCAATTTTATCCGCGATGCGGTTAGCCAGCGGCACGCCCCGGCGCTGAATGCCAACCAGATAAAGTTTATCCGTGCTTTTGTTGCGCTCCAGAATTTCATGCGCAATGCGGGTGAGCGCCCGGTCCATGTCCTGGCTGTCCATCAATCTTGCTTTAATACTCATGTTGCTTCTCCTTGTCACATACGGCTGCAATCTTTGCCGCGGCGAGTCGCTCCGGTACAAAAAAATGCCTTCCGTCCAAAGCTTGGGCGAAAGGCACCTGTTAACGATACACATCTATCCTGGCAGATCTGCGGCACACCGTAAGGTGATCGGCGCCTGGGGCTCAGTTTCCGGCTCCATCCGCTTGGGGGCGGCGATCCGGTGGCAGGGCCCGGGGCGGGCGCAAATCCTGATATATGGCAAATATCTCGGTTCCTTGTCAGCCTCTCCGGACTGGGTTAAAGGATTTCTTTGCTGAAATTATTTTACGTGATTGATTGACGGGATTCAAGTCCTTGTGCTAATATTTACAAGGTTCAAATTTGCCGGCATGCTGGAATTGGCAGACGGGGCGGACTCAAAATCCGTTGCCAGAGATGGCGTGTGGGTTCAAGTCCCACTGCCGGCACCAAATAGACATAGCTTCCGCCAAGGAGGGTATGTCTTTTTTATGTAAAAAAGTGAAGTTTATTGAGAATCGCGAAAGCTACATCGTCCTTATCTCGTCTCATAGATATATGTCGGGAACTCAGGATAATGCAGATATATGGCGTACAACTGAGGGCGTAAATGAGGTTATTCCTCTTTACGATCTTAACTATAATATTCGTGCATATTATATTTCGTTTTATCCTATGGGATATGCCATTATCAACAACAACTTGGAGAATCCAGTAGCTATAGAATTTGGTGATGGAGACAATGGGCCGATTAGGGATATTCTTGAAGAAGCAACGACCTTGAGTCGAAAAGCAGAAGCGAAAATAGTATATCTTGGGCCTTCATACAGCTTTGATGATACAACTCGCAATTTTTCTCGAAGCCAAAGCTCCGACAGTGAGCTTACTGAAGATTTTGGATTAGAAGATATGTACGCATTCCTTGACAGTTCAAACGCTGCTGAAAAAGAAATCCATACCACCGCACGAGCTTTAGCACTATCGAACGGAGACCAAAGTCGAGGTGGCAGTTACGATTTTATTGACTGGAACAGTATGCCAAGTGGAAGTTACTCATCTGATTGGCTACCTTTTTCGGGTACAACATGGGCGGTAATGAGTAATTACACAGGTAAAACAAATCCCCTTAGCAAGAAAGTAGTTAATGACCACTGCGGTGCTACCGCTGCGACAAATCTTTCCTTATATTTCGCAACGCAAGGTTATTCAAACTTGAAAAAGAATGGGAGTGTTAATGACACTTTCTATGACTTGCACAATAGAACGGGTAATTGCCCTGTATTAACGATAGCTGACAGTGTGAGCGCATATGCAACTTCGAGAGGCTATACAATAAATAACTCATCTGTTTCTTCATATACCACTTATAAAACTGCTATTACCAATAAGAGGCCTTGTGGAATATTATTAACAGCGGCCGTTAATAACTGGCATTGGGTTGTTGGTGTAGGTTACAGACAATACTCTTCTGGCGGCAATTATGTTCGAGTTGTAACTGGTTGGGAAAATTCTGCAAATAATTTTTATTTATGGGGAAGCCCTGCAACTTGGTCAATATCGCAGTATTGGATTTAGGCCACATCAAGCACATAAAATGGGGGGGAGCTTTTCAATGCTCCCCCACATCGGCATTCTTGTAGGAGATAATATTATGATTAAGAAAAGAAATTATGTTATTGCCTCAATTTCAGCACTGCTATTTGTCGTGGGATATATTATTATCAAGCTGTTTTTTAGTAAAGTTCCAACTTTTAGCTATACTGCTGATTGGGCAGTAAACCATTATTTTCTTTTTGTTTGGGTACCTGCAATTTTACTTGCAATTTTCAGTTTGCCATATACTTCACTTGCCCTAACAATAGGGTGCTTTGTTGGCATTGTTTTAGGGGATGTCATTGGTCAAAATATCATTGATAATAAGTGGCATGAAATTAACCAGCTTATTAATAATGGCATTGAGGTTAGCGCTGAAACTTTAAATCGAGCAGATTACCACAACGGAGTTTTTATTTGGCTTGGCACAATTCTCATATGTGCTGTTATCGGACTACTCGCGGATATATTGAATAAGAGAAGATTAAGGCTAAACAGAAATTAGAACGAATATTACTAAGCCCGCATAACAGGGATATAAAGGATTGCTTCTAGGCTCTATCGCACCAGTTTCCTTTAATTCATCCTCGATTGTACATTATCCTTCACTGCCTGGCTGTCTTCACGGTGACTGTCCGATTCTGATAGTGTCAAGAATTATGTGCAAAAAGGATCAAGGCCAGAGTTCATAGGTTTAGGCGCAGCGGGTTCCGGTAAGTCATACTTGGCTTGTGCGCTGGGCATGGAGGCATGCAAGCAATCTTATTCTGTTAAATTTATGCACATGGCCGAACTATTAGAAGTCCTGTTACTGGCTAAAGCTGCCGGGACACTGGCCAAATACTACAAAGAGTACACGAAGTATAATTTACTCATTATTGATGATTGGATGCTGACTAAGCTGAAGCCTGAAGAGGCAATACTATTTGTTGGAGATTATCCATCGTCGACACAAAAAAAGTCTCGACGATCTTTTGCTCGCAGTTTGCGCCGCAGGGATGGCACCAAAGAATTCCTGAAGAAACGTTGGCCGATGCCATACTTGATCGTATGGTCTACGACTCCTACACCATTGAGGTCAAAAGTTCACAGGCAACAGCCTCGATGAGAGAGCTATATGGTATTCACAAATCGTAGTTGGTGTTCTTAACAGAACACTGGTGCTGCTGGTCCGGTTTGGTGGTGCTCTCCTGCCGGATTAGTGGCATTTTTTAAGCGTAATAAACATCGTTTGGCATAGGGGGGTGCGGACATTTTTTTGTACACTATCCCACCAATAATCTTAGGTTTAAGCGATACTGAAAAGGGCTTTTTCCACCCAAAGACATTTTTATTCTTTCCTGATTGTACCATCGAATGTATTCATCCACTGCCGTCATAAGTTGTGCCTTTGATTTGTGAGCCCAGCCCTTTTCGTAGGACAGTTCATTCTTTAGACGGCCAAAAAAACCTTCACAGGCAGCATTATCCGGAGAACATGCCTTTCGTGACATGGAATGAACGAGGTTTGCTTGCTCCATAATTTGGATCCAACTTGCCCATCGATAGTGGACACCTCTATCCGTATGACTGAGCGGTCTGGCTCCGCTTGGAAGCGTTGAAATCGCTTCGGAGAGCATACGGTTGGTTAATTCCGCATTGGGATTCTTGCTCATCTTCCAAGCGACCACCCTACCGTCAAAGCAATCAATGATCGGCGAAAGATACAGTTTTCCCTCACGGGTTACCATCTCCGTCATGTCCGTCACCCACTTTTCGTTTGGTTTGTCTGCGTGAAAATTCCGATTTAGGATATGCTCAGGAGCCGGTGTAATCTCACCCTGATAGCTAGACTATCTTCTGCGTCTCTTTTTGACGATCTGCAATCTTTCTTCACGCATGATGGGACGAATAACCGTCTCAGACAGGATCCAACCGTCATTCTGCAGTATTTGCCAGATTCGACGATATCCGTAGGTTTGTCTACTGTTTTGAAAGATTTCCCGGATTTTTATCCGGAAGATTTCTTTCCTCTGTATTTGTTTTTGTCTTTTTGAATGGTAGTAATAACTCGACCGCGGAAGTCGACGATACACCTGCAGAATGTGAGGGGAATACCGATTCTTTAACGCATCGACCACCCGTGTTTTTTCCCCATGACTCAGGTCTTTCGGGTCGACGCGTGGGCCTTTTTTTATGATTTCTATGGTCTCCTTCAAAATCGCATTGCTTATTTCTAATTCTTCACCTCTCTTTTTTAAGGCTTCCAGCTCATCTGGGGGTGGCGGCGGCGACCGTTTAGGTTCGGCGGCATTCTTTTTTCTTGGCATAAGTCCTGCATACCCCTCTGCTTTTACGATTTCGTCCATGTGTTTATACATCCACTGCACCGAATATCTAGTTGCTCGGCAATTTCCCTTGCCTTATACTGTCCGGAAAGATATCTCCTGACGGCTTCTATTTTTATATTGGTGCTATAAAATCCGTGATAAAAAGACTCTCCGTATCGATCGTCCATTCTCAGCCATCTTTCCAGATGTTGACGGGTTGGATAGCCTAATCGTTCTACCGTTTCTTGTGTCGTCAATTCCTCTTCGTAGTACTGCTCCACTGCACGTCTTTTTTCTTCTTCTGTGTATCTTCTCATAGGACGCCTCCTTTTGCCCAAGGATTTGTCCGCACCCCCCTACCTGCTCTTTTAGAACGGCATATTCAGCCACAGGCCAGATAAACCGGTATGACGTCCGGCCAGTCCCTCAGCATAGGGATTTTAAAACCTGCAGCACCGCAGCCAGCGTTTGTGGGTCTGCGCCGGAAGGCACGGTCACTCGCGCTGCACCCAGTTCGACGGTGAGCTCACGAGTGGCTGAACAGGGATGTGCCGCTGTAGCTGCCTCGGGTAGCACGGCTACAAATTCAGGTCCACTTGCAACCGCAGGCATCTGGCTGAGGACTTGGCGCTCGCGATAGTAGTCGGTATCCGGGTGAATCTGATGGTACCGACACCAGGCGGGGATACTCAGCCCGCTGTTGCGACACGTAAAGTACCATTTTGGCCCAATCTGCTCGTCGTTGCGCTTTGAGACGTTTCTGGATAGTCATCTGTTTCTCCCGTCTTTTATCAACTAGAGGGTCACTTTAAATCAAACTTTCAGGCTTGAACAACTTTAAACAACTTTTAAAAGTTGTTTAAAGCGTTTCCGGTCATTTGGTTTGATGCCCCTGGTCTACGGGTTGATAGATAATTTGCCTAGTCGCCGCTACTTTTGACGGTTACGATTCACCAGACCTTATGCTTCTATCGGTCAGCTGATCTGCCAGGTGACATGACTGCCGTCCTCATCTTTAGTGACCAGCAGCTGGTCTTCAATTTCTTGCTTCAGCTCTGAGACGTGGGAAATAATCCCGATTAATTTGGAGCCGGCCGCCATTTTCTGTAACACTCTCACCGCCTGATCCCGGGCGTGCTCGTCCAAAGCACCAAAGCCTTCATCAATAAACATGATGTCCAGATTAATCGCAGCCCGGCTGGCTTGTATCTGATCTGCCATACCCAGGGCCAAAGACAGCGCCGCCATAAACGATTCGCCGCCGGAAAGGGTCCGGACCTCCCGTTCTTTGCCGGTCACGGTAGAGTACACCAGGAGGTCAAGCCCGCGGTTTTTGCCGTCCCCGGCCTGCTCATCACTCAGCATACGCAATTCATATTGACCGGCAGTCATATCCCGGAAACGCCGGTTAGCTGCGTAAAGGATCCGCTGCAGATGGTAGCGCTGGACAAAGGTCTCCAGGTCCATTCTGGCGCCGCTCACCTTTCCCGCCAGGCGATTATACAGGCTGTCAACGCGCACATAGGCCTGCACCAGCTGACCGCGCTCAGCCATTTTAGGCTGCAGACTCCGGTACACGCCGTGATTGACCCGGTAGCTTTCATTCAGCTGGTCCAGACTGGCCCGCGCTCGTTCCAGAGCCTGCTCTGCTTCCCTTTGCTTTGCTTCCAGCTGCGACAGCTCCGGCTTGGGCGCGGCTCCAATGGCCGCCCGGGCCGCGGCCGCCGTCCCCGCGGCAGTGGCCTTGCGGGTCTCATGGGCGCTTAGCCTGGCTCTCAGGTCAGCCGACTCCGCTTTAGCGTGCGTTTCAGTCACCGTCTGCCAGACCGTTTCCGGCAGGGCTTTTTCGGCCAGCAGATTTTGATAAGTCTGCTGCCGTTCTGCCTGGGTCTTTTGCTGCGCCGGAAGCTCTTCCGTATAGCGGCGAATCAATGTCTCGGCCGTCTCCCGGGCCGTTTTGGCCTGCTGCGCCGCCGCGTGGGCTGCCGCATAGGCGGCCTCAGCCAGTTCTTTATCTTTGCTTACCCGGGCCAGCGCCAGCCTGGCCCGGGCTTCAGTTGGATAGGTCTTTTGGGCTGCCAGGCCGTCATAAGCCTCCTGGGCTTTGGCCAGCGCCACCCTGGCTGACGCCAACGCTTCGCCGGCCCGGTCAGCCTGATCCTGCAATTGCCGGCGTTGCCCGCCGGCCGTCTTTAAGGCCTCCTGCAGCTGCAGCAATTTGGCGGCATCCTGCTGCCTGGCTTTGCCCCGGGTCAACAATTCCGCGCGCCATTGAGCTAAGCGCAGCTCCGCCTGTTCCAGCGACAGACCGGCCGGCGTATCCGGCAGGGTTTGAGCCAGCTTAGCCGCCAGCCTGGCTATAGCGTCCTCCAGTGCTGTCTGTTTTTCCTTCAGCAATTCTGCCGCGGAGCCGGCCGCTGTAGAAGCCCGGGTTTGTTCCGCTTGAGCTTTTTCCACCGCCCGGGCCAGTTCATCAATGAGCTCACGGGTCAGT
>JAQWFM010000090.1 GCA_028704415.1 Oscillospiraceae bacterium
GCGCTGCATAAAGCCAAGCGGCCGCCGCAAGGCAACTGGTTTTGCGGTGACAACGTCATCGCCGATATTGAAGGCGCAGATAAGGCCGGCCTGACACCGGTGTGGTATGACCCCTGGCCGGATACAGGCTCAGACCGTAAGCGGCAGCCCCGGTGCCCACATTTACATATTAAGGATTGGGCGGCGTTAAGTGCCTGCCTGAGCGACTGACCTTCAGCGCTTCGCCCAAATTTCCTGAGGTTTAGCTTTACAGCCTGAAAAAGGCTAAAAAATCCGGCGCAGACAGTCCTGCGCCGGCTTCATCAGCCCGTCAGAGAGCACACGCGCTCAGCCTACGGAACTAGACATATCCAGCTTCATTAACTGATTCAGTTCAATAGCGTACTCCATGGGCAATTCGCGGGTGAACGGCTCAATAAAGCCCATAATAATCATCTCCGTGGCCTTTTCTTCCGGAATACCGCGGCTCATCAGGTAAAAAAGCTTTTCTTCAGAGATTTTAGAGACCGTGGCCTCATGCTCAAACTGGCCGCTGCCGTTTTTAATCCGGTTAGTCGGCAGTGTATCTGATTTGGACTGCTCATCCAAAATCAGGGTGTCGCATTCCACGTGTGCCTTGGCCCGCAAAGCTGAAGGCTCAAAATTGACAGTGCCGCGATAGGTCGCGTTACCGCCATTGCGGGCAATCGATTTAGAAATGATAGTGGAAGAGGTGTCCGGTCCGATATGAATCATGCGGGAACCCGCGTCCTGCGTCTGATTTTTCCCGGCAACCGCAATAGAAATCGTGGTGCCCTTGGAGCGGGCGCCGCGCAGAAAGACGGCGGGATACTTCATGGTCAGGTGACTGCCAATATTGCCGTCAATCCACTCAACCTGAGCGTCTTCGCCTGCGACCGCGCGTTTGGTAACCAGGTTGAATACGTTGTCTGACCAGTTCTGGATGGTGGTGTAGCGGCAGCGGCCGCCCTTTTCCACAAAGATCTCCACAATAGCCGCATGCAGGGAATTGGTCGTATAGTTAGGCGCGGTACAGCCTTCTACGTAATGCAGATCTGCGCCTTCGTCCACAATAATCAGCGTGCGTTCAAACTGGCCCATTTTTTCACTGTTGATGCGGAAATATGACTGTAAAGGCTGGGGCACTGTAACGCCCTTGGGTACATAGATAAAGGACCCGCCTGACCAGACCGCGCTGTTCAAAGCGGCAAATTTGTTGTCCGTGGCCGGAACCAGCTTGCCAAAGTACTTTTTAAAGATCTCCGGATGCTCTTTCAGCGCCGTATCGGTATCAGTAAAGATCACGCCCAGCTCATCCAGCTCCTTATGCACCTTATGGTAAACCACTTCGGATTCATATTGAGTGGTAACCCCGGCCAGGTATTCCCGTTCCGCCTGAGGTATCCCCAGCTTTTCAAAGGTGTCTTTAATCTGTTCAGGGACGTCATCCCAGCTGGTCTCGGCTTCTTCCGTCGCCTTGACGTAATAATACATGTCCTGGAAATCAACCTTACCGATGTGCCCGAAGCTGGGCATGGGCATGGCCGCAAAGGTCCGGTAGGATTTGACTCTAAAGTCAGTCATCCATGCCGGTTCATTTTTAAGCCGGCTGATTTCACGGACAACATCTTCATTAATACCCTTAGGCAGTTTTTTATAGTTCTGGATCTCATCGCGAAAGCCATATTTATAGCCTTCATCCAGCTGGCGGGTAATCTCTTCTGGCGAAACCAGATTCTCCTGTTCCGCATCAGCCACAGCGTTATCCATGGCAGCCTTAACTTGATTTTTGTCTATATCCATTAACTTGTCCTCGTTTCATCCTGACCAGTCGGCTGCGACGGGGTACTGGTGGCAGCCGGCTGCCGGGCCTGCTCCTCATCCCGGCGAATGGCCGTTTCCGCAGCTATCCAGGCCAGTGTGGCGCATTTTACCCGCGCGGGCAGCTGCGCTACCCCATGCAGGCTAACCGCCTCTTTCAGTAAATCCGCGTCATACGGTTCTGCCGAAGCCATATGCTTAAATGATGCAATGGTAGCCAGAGCCTGCTCCACCGTCTCGCCTTTGAGCAGCTCGCTCATCATCGAGCTGCTGGAGCAACAGATAGAGCAGCCGTCGCCAATATGGCGGACATCGGCTACCCGGTCGCCCTCCAGCTTGACTTGTACTGACAGGTCATCCCCGCAGGACGGATTTTTTAAATGCACCGTGTAATAGTCAGGCGCTCCCGTCAGTCCCTTGTTGCGGGGATGCTGATAATGATCCATAATAATCTGGCGATACAGTAAATTCATATGTTCATCAGAAGAAGACATCTAAAAAATCACCTGCCTTTTTGGTGGCCGTGACTAAGCGGTCAGCCTCTTCCTCATTATTGTAAAAAGCAAACGATGCGCGCAAGGTCGCACTCTGGTGGAGCCAGCGCATGGCCGGCTGGGCGCAGTGATGACCGGCGCGAACTTGAATCCCTTCCCGATCATAGATACTGGCTGCGTCATGGGGATGAACCCCTTTGACATTAAAGCTCACAATACCGGAAAAATAGTTGTCCGGATTATAGATTTCCACATTTGGGTTTTGTTGCAGCCCGCGCACAACGCGTTTGCACAGCTGCAAGGTTTTCTGCTGCATGCAGCAGTAGCCCAGGCTGTTGATGTAATCCAGGGCCGCACCTAAACCGATGACCTCTGCAATGGGCGGGGTGCCGCCTTCAAAACGATACGGCGGATCCCGAAACGTGGTGTCAGCCACATCCACTACATCAATCATTTCACCGCCGTAGATCATAGGCGGCATGCTCTCCAGCAGGTCATACTTACCGTACAGGACGCCAACGCCGGTCGGGCCGTAAATCTTATGGGCAGAAAACGCGTAAAAATCCACATCCCAGCCCGCTACGTCCGGACGTTCATGCACAATGCCCTGCGCCCCATCGGCTACCAGATAAGCGCCGTGCCGGTGCGCGATCTCAGCCAGAGCTTTCAGGTCATTGACCGCACCCATCACATTGCTCATATGGCAGACGGCCACCAGGCGGGTCTTGTCCGTCATCACTGACGCCAGCAGCTCCGGCGTCACTTCCCCCCGCTCATTGTTAGGGGCCAGTACCAGCCGCGCCCTTTTTTGCTTGCACAGCTGCTGCCAGGGCACATAGTTAGCGTGGTGCTCCGTGGCGCCGACCACCAGCTCATCCCCGGGCTGCAGCAAGGGCGCGGCAAAGCTGTGGCAGACCAGATTCAGGCCCGCGGTCGCGCCGGAGGTAAACACAATGGATTCAGGCTGCTTGGCGCCAATAAAGTCCTTTACTTTATAGCGGGTCGCCTCAAAGGCTTGCGTTGCTTTATAGGCAATGCTGTCCACCCCGCGGAAAACGCTGCTGCCATACTCCTGGTAATAGCGCGACATAGCTTCCAGTACCGGTCTGGGTTTAAGTGAGGTGGCCGCATTATTCAGATAAGCGAAGGGCTGGCCGTGACTTTTGACCGCCAGCATCGGGAAGTCATTGCGCACCGCCGGATCAATACTTTTGCAGGTCAGGATTTCTTTTAATTTATCCTCATTCATAAGCTCACCTTTTCAATGACACGCTGTTGCAGATAAGCCACCGTTTTTTGCAGCGCCGGTACACAGCGGCCCATATCATGCAGGATGGGAAAGAGATAACCTGCCGTAATCAGGCTGTGTGCCTCTTCCAGCGTCAGGCCGCGGCTCTGCAGATAAAACAAAGCTTCTGCATCCATCTGACCCACACTGCCGGCGTGACCGGCCTCCACATCATATTCATCAATAATCAGGACCGGATAGGCTTCAGCTCTGGCAGTAGGGTCCAGAGCTAAAAAGCGGCTGTCCTGTTCTGCTTTAGAGCCAAAAGCGCCTTTGACAATCACGCCGCGGCCGGCAAAACAGCCAAAGCCGTCCGCCAAAATCACCCCGTGATTAAACATATCGGAGACCGTATGCGGTACCTCATGGCGAATGGTCATATCAAAGCGCTGCGACTCAAAGCTGTTCACAAACGCAGCCGTCTGCGTCCTGGCCTCAGCGCCTTCCCCGCGCAGAAAGACCTGGCCGGCCTGATAGGCCGAGCTGTCAAGATTAACTGAATGCTGGCGCAAGCTGGCGCCGTCCCCAACCGCCGCGCGGTAGGACAGCAGCTGCCAGGAAATATATCCCGGCATTTTGATTACATTGAGATCCAGGCGGCTGTTTGCTTCCAGATTGATATTGAGAAAGATCGGCTCCTCAGTCTTAGCCGTCACCAAAGTAATGGCCGCCTCCGCGTCAGACTCCAGGGTGATATCCAGATAGGTCGCGGCAGGCCGTTCACCCGCCATAAACACCGGCAGGTTAACCTGATGGCCTACCGGAGAGATGCGCAAGCGATAGGCTTGCGTCTCACAGTCCACCGGTAAGGGACGGTTGAGCTCCTTTTTTTTCTGCTCAATCTCCACCGGCCGGAATAGCGCCAGCGCCTCCGGCTCCGGGGACGCAATGGGTTCCAGGCTCATCCCGTCGCGCTGACAGCTGCCGGTCAGCGGATCACATTTGGAGTCGGCCGCCAAGCCGGTCTGACTGTCAGGACGCTGCAGCGGCAGTAAACTGCTCAGGCCCTTATGAGAAAAGTACAGGCCGTATATATTATCCAGACCTAATGAGGTCCTGATTTTATCAATGTTACGCACAATATGGCTCCTTCCTGAATTAGCTGTCGTCTGGGACCCCCCGCCGCCAGGTTACAGCGGCAGTCCGGACAGTAAATCAGCAGCCGGCGCAGCGTCTGCAGGCTCCGCTTCCAAGCCGGCCTCCTGCCGCAGCCATTCATAACCGTCCCGCTCCAGTTTTTCCGCCAGTTCCTTGTCACCGGTGCGGACCACCCGTCCATTCATAATGACATGTACATAATCTGGCACAATATAGTCTAGCAGCCGCTGATAATGCGTAATCAGCAGCAGGCCCATCTCTTCTCCGCGGGCTTGGGCCATCTGGGTCACGTTTTGGCCCACAATGCGCAGCGCGTCAATATCCAGGCCGGAGTCAATTTCATCCAGGATGGCGATAGCCGGTTTCAGCAGTTTCATCTGCAAAATTTCATTGCGTTTTTTTTCACCACCGGAAAAGCCCTCATTCAGATAGCGATCCGGCAGGCTGGGATCCATTTCCAGCTCCGTCACCGCCTGATTTAGGGCCTTGCGAAACGGGAAGACGCCAATCTGATGATCAGCGGGCAATTTGGCGTTCATGGCCGTGCGCATAAAATCCGCGTTCGTCACACCCTGAATTTCCGCCGGATACTGCATGGCCAAAAACAGGCCCTTGCGCGCCCGTTCATCCACCGGCATGGCCAGCAGATCCTCGTCATTCAGCAGTGCCTGGCCGCCGTTGACCTGGTAGCTGGGGTGTCCCATCAGGGTTGAAGCCAGGGTTGATTTGCCGGTTCCGTTAGGTCCCATGATGACATGTATTTCCCCGCCACGCACTGTCAAGTCAATACCATGCAAGATCTCTTTATTGTCAACTGAACAAGACAGATTTTTAATCTCCAGAACTGGTCTACTCATATATTTAATCCGTACCCTTTCTTTTTCTCGAGCGAAAGCTCCAGGTAAATGCTGTCATCAGCAAAATCAGGCTCCAACTACAGCACGGCGGGTTTCAGGCAGTTGACTTTAACTGCAACCAAAATCTGCGGCTGTTAGCCAAATAAGCGGTCTGCACAGGCCGCCGCCATTTTTCCTGCTAAGCTATTATAAGCTGTTAAGGCCATTTTACTAAACAGTTATGTTACCGATTGCCTGCGCCGATTACCCAGATTAACCAGGTTGCCCTGCCACTGCGGCATTTCAGTAGCGGCAGCGACCATTCATACCGCTTTGGTTTACCTATATGGTACAATAAAGCACTAAAGTAACCAGTTCCGTCAGCCCCTCGCCGACGGACCGGTCAAGGGGGGATACCTGTCATGAAAGTCGCAATTGTTGACTATGGACGCGGCAATTTGGCCAGTGTGGCCAACAGTCTGCATTACCTGGGCGCGGATTATCTGATTGCTCAAAGGCCGACAGATCTGGAGACCGCCGGCGCGGTTATCCTGCCTGGGGTAGGCGCGTTTGACGACGCGGCTAAAAGTCTTCAGGCCAGCGGGATGGCCCCGGCGCTTATACAGCTGGCCCGGGAGGGCCGCCGGCCTTTTTTAGGGATCTGCCTGGGCTTGCAGCTGCTTTTTGATGGCAGTGACGAGGGTCGGGAACCCGGACTGGGGTTGCTGCCGGGTTGGGTCCGCCGCTTTCCTGAAAACTTATGCACCCCTGATGGCAGCCGCTTAAAAGTTCCTCACATGGGCTGGAACACCATTGATGTCAACCCCCTCAATCCGGATGAGATCCTGCAGGACCAGTCCCAGGTTTATTTTGTCCATTCCTACTATGCCGATCCCGCCGATCCTGCCGTGATCAGCGCCCGCTGTAACTACGGCCTGCCCTTCTGCGCCGCGCTCCGCCAGGGTAACCTGCGGGCCGTTCAGTTTCACCCGGAAAAAAGCGGCGCTACCGGACTGGCTATATTACAGACCTTTTTACGTGAGGCCAGCAGTCAAGAAAGCGAGGGACTTTAGGATGCTTTCCAAACGAGTTATACCCTGTCTGGATGTCAAAGACGGCCGGGTGGTCAAAGGCATAAATTTTGTCTCCATCCGTGACGCGGGGGATCCGGTTGAATGCGCGGCCCGATATAATACCGCCGGCGCGGACGAGCTGGTCTTTTTGGACATCACCGCCACCCTGGAGGGCCGCGATACCATGACGGAAATGGTCCGTCAGGTAGCCGCTCAGGTCTTTATCCCCTTTACCGTGGGCGGGGGCATCCGCCAGCTGAGCGATATCCGGCGCCTGCTCCTGGCCGGCGCAGACAAAGTCAGTCTCAACTCCGCGGCGGTGCACCGTCCGGAGCTGCTGCGCGAAGCCAGCGCCGAATTTGGCAGCCAGTGTGTGGTGCTGGCCATTGACGCGCGCTGGAACGCAGCCTTGGATATGTATGAAGTCTGCACCGCCGGCGGCAGCCAGCCCACCGGGATCAATGCCCTGGAATGGGCGCGAGAAGGCGTCCGTATGGGAGCCGGAGAAATCCTGCTGACCTCTATGGACCGTGACGGCACCCGCAGCGGCTTTGATAATCAACTCAACCGGTTGATCAGCCAGGCAGTCGATGTCCCGCTGATTGCGTCCGGCGGGGCGGGTCGGCTGGAGGATTTTGCCGACGCTATCCAAACCGGCGGAGCGGACGCCGT
>JAQWFM010000091.1 GCA_028704415.1 Oscillospiraceae bacterium
ACGGTCCTTGAAGAAAATTAGTATATTCTGTCAGACTTTTGGGGGTGTTTTTATAGATGCCGAAAACTATTGATGAATTTCTGGACCAGACGCTGCAAGAGGATTTTAAAAGCCTTAATAATGTCCACCGCAGTATGGCTAACGTGGTCAGACGGGTGAAAACAGCAGGCGACGGAGGTAACCTGGAAGCCCTGCAGCAGGCGCTGGCCCGTTACGAAGAGTTGCTGTACAGACAGCAGGAAACATTGCATGGTTTGCTGGAGAAGCTGCCGTCTTTCAACCTGCAGGTTTATCTGCAAGAAGAATTCCACAGGGACTTTTTGGACGCTCTGGCGGCGGAAAACCTGGCCGTAGAAGCGGAATACCCGGTTTACGAAGTCCTTCCTTTTAAAGTGCGGGCTTTGCCGGAAAAAGAGATGGTTACCATCGATGACCGCGTCTACCGCAATCTGCGTCCCGGCATCCTGGCCGGGCACTTGAAGAAAAGCATCGACCGCTTAAACGCGGCTTCCTTTGATACTCAGCGCTTTCTCCAATCCCTGGAGGCAGCGTATGACACGGAAATGGCCAAACAGATCGCCAAGACCAAGATCGACGTCAGCGAACAGGAAGTGCTGTTGAAAGACATATATAACACTCTTACACCTTTAGCCCGGCAAAGACGTGACTATCCGGCGCAGCTTTTTGCCTTCGATCTGCACCGGGTGCTGAAAAGCGGCCGGCTGAACGCACCGGACGGCAGGCGCCTCTGGCTGGGCAATGTGCGCAACAACAGGCAGGCGCTGGTGGTCCTGGATGCCCAAGATCAGCCCCAGCGCTTCGGCGTGATGAAGTTTTACAAGGAGGGATAGCCTGTGGAGCCGGCAGTCAGGGAAGCAGCGCTGGAAAGCCTGAGACGCGGGGAGCCGCCGCCGGACCTGCGAGTGCTCGACGCAATCACAGTGGGGGAGCGGGAAGGGATCTGGAATTTCTGGCGGGATCATTATCTGGACGACTATATCGCTTGCGGCGGCAGCAAGGTGAAATTTCTCATCGGCAAGCCCGGCTCAGGTAAGACGCACGCCCTCCGGCTGATGCTGGAGGAGGCCTGGCGGCTGGGTTATGTCACCATTTTCTCAGACGCCCGCCGGATACGGCTGAATAAGTTTGACTCGATCTACCAGGCCGTGTTGGACGCGGTGGATGTGGCAGCTCTGGTGGCAGCTTACTGCGCTACGGTGGTAGAGAGCCTGGGCTACCAGGCCGGACAGCTAGCACCGGGACAGGATTTCTTTAGCTGGGCGCAGGCGCAGGGCCGGGCCGCGGACAGCTTGCGGCGGGAGATCCAGGAAAAGCTGGACACGCTTTACCAGGACCGGAAAATAAACCGCAGCTTTGCCCTGGCGTTTACCCAGCTCTGCGCTCACCACCTGGGTTCGCGCCGGCTGGCGGAGGAGCAGAAAGAAATCCTGCAGGAATGGCTCAAAGGACGCACTCTGCCGGCCAGGTCTTTAAAACCCCTGAAGATTTTTACCCGTATCGACAAATACAACGCCAGGCACATGATGGCTTCTTTCCTGCACTTATTGCGACTGTGCGGCCGCCGGGGGCTTTGCGTTGTAGTGGACAACCTGAGCGCGCTGCTGGAGCGGGGGCCGGAGGGTCGGGCGCTTTACGGCCGGTCCGCCCGCAATGAGGTCTACGAGAGCCTGCGGCAGTTACTGGACGACTTTGCCGGATTCGAGGGGGCGTTTTTTGTCTTTGCCGGGCGGACGGAATTGCTCCACGATGAAAAGGGAGGCTTTAAATCGTACGAGGCGCTGTGGATGCGCGTCCAGAACGAAGTAACAGGGTCGCGTCCGAACAAATTTGCCGATCTCTTCAACCAGGATCATCTGGTAAAGGAGTTTTTTACTGCCGGGACCTGCCAAGAACTGCAACAGAAACTGAACGAAGTCCTGGGCCTCAACTCCGGCATCGCTCAGGAGGATTTTCGCTGCCTGGTGGAGAATGTCAGCATGCTCTCGCCGGTACGGCGGGTGGTGGAGGCGATTGTCAACCAATATGACGAGGGAAGTGGGCTAAGTGGGTAATTTTGCAGCCAGACAGATCATTGAATGCCTGCGTTCAGGCGTTTCCTCCCGTAACTTGAGCGCTATTTTTTCATATGGGCGGGAGGCTGCCTTAGAGCGCGTGGGGCGCGAACTGGAACGGGTGCGCTCGGACAGCGGCGTCATTCCGCTGGTGATCAAGGGTAACTTCGGCAACGGGAAAACACATTTTCTGAACATCATCGCCCACAAGGCGCAAGAAATGAACTTTGCCGTCAGTTTTGTGCCGCTTTCCAAGGAAACTCCCTTCGATAAACTAGACCGTCTGTACCGCCGGGCGGCAAACGGCCTGTACCTGCCGGGCTGCTCGCAACCAAGCTTCGTTCCCCTGCTGGAAGCGCTGCGACCGGGCAGCGATGAAGCGGAGGAGATGTTGAACTATGCCGCCCGCAACCTTCACCCGAAACTTGAGGCTGTGCTGAAAAACTACCTGGACGGCAGTGGTGACAATTACAACCAGCATATCCTGGCCGGCGATCTGGCTGGTGACTTCGTTCCCAACGCGCAGTTGAAATCCATCCATCGCCTGAACTTCGGAAAAGCGCTGTCCCTGCCGCCTTTCAAGGTAAAAGAAAACACCTTTGATTACTTTCGTTTCCTCTCCCGCTTAGTCCGGGCCGCCGGCTATGCCGGGTGGGTGATCCTTTTCGACGAGTTCGAACAGTTGATGTATCTGGGTATCACGGCCAGGGCTAACGCCTACCTGAACGCTGCCCGCTTTATGTCGCCATCTTTCGGCTTGACGGCAACGTATGCTGTCTTTTCTGCTTCATCCAACCTCTGGTCGGAATTGATCTGGAAGCAGAAAAACAGTGATTATGATAATGTGCCGCAGAAACTGGCGGCCAAAGAGAGGCAGCACGACATCCCCACAGTGCGGGAAGTATTCGGCAGTTTTTTAAAAGATAACCTTTTTCTGGACACTCTCTCCACTTTCGACATCCGCCGTATGCTCCAGGCCGTGCGCGACCAGCATGCCCTGGCCTACGGCTGGCAGGTCCCGGACGACATCGACAGGGCCACGGCAGGCCTTCCCGCGGACCGGCCCCTGCGTACGGTGATCCGGACCATGGTGGAGAACCTGGACCTGCAGTATCTATACGGCGGCAGGCCGGAGGTTGCGGCGGAGCTGCCGGAGGAACTCTTGCCGGGAGAGTTGCCGGACGATGAGAGGTAGGAACAGGGAATGGCTCAAGGAGCGATTTCCTTATATTGAGCGAGTGATTTTAGATGATGACAACAGATGATGAAAACTTATGTTTTCTTTGCTATCTGTTGTCTTTTATCTTTATTCTTTTAACTTCTGACTTCCAATCTCAAAAAGTGAGGTGACATCTTGCACGCTACCGCATTGATCGAGGCTTTCAACGGGGCGCTGGCGGAAGAATTAGCATACCTGCGCAATGAAGGAGGCCGCCCCCTGGTGGTCTTGGACGGGGTGCTGGTTTACCGGGGCGAGGAGGGATTTCTGTACGCTTTTGACCTGGAAGTGGAGGCTTTTCTTTTCGACGGCACGCCGGTGCGGCTGCGCTACGGCTTTCGCGAAACCGCAGGGGAAGTGGTGGCCGTGCGCGGTTCAGAGTTGACCCTGGCGCTGCGTGAGAACCTGGGTGAACTCCTGGAGCGGGCAGAAGTGTTTTGCGAACCCTGGTTTTTGCTGGCCGCCCTGCAGGAGCGGTTGCGCGAAACGCCGGAAAGGAATTTGCAAATGGCCCTGGCCGTGCTGGAGAAAGTGCCGGTGCGCCAGCGTGGTTACGTTTCGCTGTCTGTCGCAACCAGTTCACAGGAAGAAGCATTAAGAATGGCTGGAGAGAGGGAAATCACCTTTATCTGGGGGCCGCCTGGAACCGGCAAGACCGAGACCCTGGGCCGGATCGCCAAGCTCTTATTTGAACAGGGCGGCCGGGTGCTGATCCTTTCCCATGCCAATGTGGCCGTGGACGGCGCGGTGCTGCGGGCGGCAGTCCGGATCGGGGCGCCGGCTTCTTCCGGCTTGGTGGCGCGTTACGGTTGGGCAAGGCTGGCGGAGCTGCGGCAAAGCGGCCTGCTGGCTTCCAGCCTGGCTGCCGCCGGTCGTCCGGAGATGCTGGAGCAACTTAGGGAGTTGGAGGATGAGCGCGGCCGACTGTTGGCCGGGATGCGCGGCGGCGGTGCCCGGGACGAACGCCTGACCGGAGTGGAGCGATCCTTGCGAGACCTCAGGGCAGCCTTGAAGGAAGCAGCGGCACGCGTGTGCCGTGCAGCGCGGGTAGTTGGCTGCACTCTGTCCACAGCGGCCACTGATCCGGTGATTTACAGAGACCACTACGACTTCGTACTGCTGGATGAGGCTAGCATGGCCTACATCCCTCAGGTGTTTTTTGCCGCCTCTCTGGCGGGCCGGAAGCTGGTGGTGAGCGGTGACTTCCGCCAGCTGGCGCCGGTGGCGCTGGCTGGGACGCCGGAAGTGGCACGCTGGCTGAAACGGGATATCTTTGATGAAGCCGGGATAACGGCCGCTTTTGAAAAGGGGCTGACGCCGGACATCGCTGTGTTGCGTTTGCAGCGGCGGATGCACCCGGCCATCGCCGGTTTTGCGAATGACTTTGTTTACGGCGGACTGCTCTACAATGCCCCGGAGACAGCCGAACGCGCCGCGTTGGCCGCTGCCGGACCTTGTCCGGGAGCGGCGTTGACGCTGGTCGATTTGAGCGATCTGCCCACTTTCTGCTACCAGCATGGTTCTTCCCGCTTCAACCCTTTGTCTGCTTTCCTGGCCTTGACGCTGGCCAGACAGATCAGGTCGGGCGGTCTTACGGTGGGCCTGCTCACGCCCTACGCTGCCCAGGCCAGGCTGCTGAATGCGTTGACGGCAGGACTTTTAGGCGCTGCCGGCGCCCGTTCCGAGGCTGCCGGCCTGGTGGCCGCCACAGTCCATCGTTTTCAGGGAGCGGAGCAGGACGCGGTAGTGCTGGACCTGGTGGACTCTTTTCCCCAGCGCGGCCCCGGCGGCCTCCTATCCCGCAGGGAAGGGAGCGTGGGGTTGCGGCTGGTTAACGTGGCCGTTACCAGGGCGCGGGGCAAGCTTTTCGTCCTGGCCTGCCGCGATTTTTTGGAGAGCAGGCTACCCGGTGACTCTGCCGTGTGCGGGCTTTTTCGCTTCATCCGGGAAAACGGCCGGGTGATTGGAGGCAGAGAGCTTCTGGCCAGCCTGCCTGACCGCATGACGGGCGAAGAGATGGAAATGGAATGGTACACAGAGCGCCGGGCGGCCCTTGAAGCCTGGGAGGCTGACGTCCACCATGCCGCATCCATCCAGGTGGATTGGCCTGCCGCAGCCGGTCCGCCTGAGCGGCTGGCAGCGCGTGCCCTGCGGCAGGCGCAAGCGGGCGGCGCCCGCCTGCGCCTGCGAGCCGGGCGGCCCTCAGTCTTGCCGCCTGAACTGCAGCCGTATGCTGTGCGCTATACTCCTGCCAAGACACCGCTGACGGCGGCGGAACGGAACATCTTCTGGTACGGCAGTCCCTGGCCGGGAGATGACAAGGTGGATCGCTGCAGTGTCCGGGTAACTGGGGAGAGGATCTGCCGCACGCTGCTCTACCTGTTGGAGATGGACCTGCGCCGGGAAATTGGCGGGGGTCGCTTCGCCGGCCTGCAGGCGTACGTGGAAACCCGGTTTGTCTGTCCACGCTGCGGCGCCTCGCTGACTGTACGTACGGGAACCAGCGGCTATTTTCTGGGCTGCACCGCTTACCCGCGCTGCGATCTTCCGGCTGCCAAGCTTACATTGGAAATTTTGGGAGGCTATCTGGTTGCAGCCGGACTGACCTGTCCGGCCGGTCACCTTTTAAAGGCAGTTCCGTCAAAACACGGGCCGCTGACAGTCTGCTCCCACAGTCCGGCCTGCCGCTGTGTTTATCAGGTGCGGGACCTGCTTTAGCGATTGAGCGATCAAGCAAAAGATCTGATACGTATTTTAAAACGTAAATTTCCTGAAGGGTCTAATTTATACAAACATTCAAATGGACATAGTGGATGGGTAAGTTCACCCATTGCGGGAAAAAAACTAAATAACAAAAAGTGGCTAGAAATTTTAACTAACAAAAAACTTAATCATAAAAGTCACTCCCATTGGAAAGAGGTTCCAGGTGGTTTTATAGAAAATTCTATTGAAGAATTTTCAAGTAGTTTTAAAAATGCCGTTTCTGAAGAACCTGAAAGAATGATAACGCTGGTTCTTTTATATAATGAAGAAATTTTGGACGTATATATCGATTCCTTATTTAGTGGAGTAGCATATAGTAAAGCATTGGATAATGTACCGGTAGAATTGTTAGAAACAATGATTTTAAAATATCAGTATGATTATACCTCATACCGGGCGGATTACATTTGCTCACTGATTGAAAACAGGAAGAATGAGGAATGGTCACAGCAGATATTGGATATTCTTAAGGATATTGCGATTAACCATAAAAATCTGAAAATCGGCAAGCCAAATGTAACTAATAATGAAGATAAAGAAATGCGTAGTTTTGATATGTTACAAAGTAATGCATTAAATTGCGTAAGGGTCAAGGTAGCTCAAGCAATAGCTAAGCTATTATGGAAAGACAGTGCTCTGTTTGAACAGTTTAAAGATACAATTGAAAAATTGACATTGGATGAAAACCCGGCGGTAAAATTGGCAAGTTTATTCGCATTATGGCCTGCGTATAACATTGAAAGAGATTGGGCATCAGAAATAATTTTAAATCTAAGGTTCCAGTGGCATCTCTTTTGTCTCCTCAAGGCATGTAGAAAATTGCGTGTCATTGTCGAAAAAATAACATACAATTAAAAGGAAGTGGTTATAAAACAACCTACTCGATGTAATATGAAGTTTTTAAGACCAAATATATGAGGGCAATTGACCTGAGCGTATGTTTGGTCTTATTATTGTATTGTGACAATAATTTACAAAGTTTAGGGTGAATATTAACCGCTTCATTCTTTTGAATGAACTTGTGAAGATGAAAAGGAGGGTGCCAGTGGACAACCAGTCAAAACAAAGTAAGATCATCCTTTATCAGACCGATGAAGGAAAAATAAAAGTCAATGTCTATTATGCAG
>JAQWFM010000092.1 GCA_028704415.1 Oscillospiraceae bacterium
GGATGCGGTGCTGCAGACAGCAGAAGACCTGGAAACACAGCAGGGTCCATTGGCGGCGATGAGCTGGATTTCAGAGGCCTATAGCATTATTGAACAATATAAAACCCAGGGTACTTCGGTGGCCGGTGCTGACGTGGAACAGGCCAATCTGACCGCAGATCAGCGAGCTTTGCAGGACGCCGCCAATGACCTGATTGACCGGATGTTAAGTGAAGCGGACGCTTCGCTGGGAAGCACGGAAGCGTTTGCGGCCAAGACCGCGGCTCTCCTGCTGCTTAATCAGGCGGAAACGGTTGTGCCGCAACAAAGTTCCCTGCAAACCATGGCCCAAAAACTACTCGCTAATCTGCAGCTGAGCTTATATGAACTGTGCTCGCCGATTCAAACTGAACTTAGCGGCACTCAGGCGGAGGAGCAGACAGAAACCGCGACCGAAAGCCAGGCGGATCAGTCTGCCGAGCCGGACTTGCCGGAAACAGATAAGGCTGAGCTGGCCGCTGCGGTAGCTTATGAGCAGACTGTCCTGCTCAGCAAGGCAGATTTATATGCCGATCTGCGGCTAAGCAGTGAAGACACGGCTGCGGCCGGCCTGGACAGCAGTCGTCAATGGCTGGAGTTGTTACCAGCTGCGGCTGATCCTGAGGCGGCGGAGCAGGCCAAACTTAGCTGGCCGTTGCTGCCGCTGGGTTACAACTGGGTTTCAGGACAACTGGCTGTGCGGCAGCGTGACACAACTTCAGGCGCAGACCCTTCAGCAACGGAGACCAGCGGTTATACGGTTGATTTCAGCCTCAGCTCAGGGGATCACAGTCTGCAACTGCCGTTACTGACCGCGGGGCAGACGGAGGACTTGCAGCTGGCCCTGGATTCAACCGCCGGGTTCACGCTGACCGTCAGCCTGAAAAAGGATGGTCAGCCGGTGACGGTGGAAGCAGCGGAGGCAGCCGGGCTGCAGATTTATCTTTCCCTGGATTTTAGCCATGATGAAGCCGGGTTTAGTTTAGCCGACAGCAGTCAGCTACTGCTGACTGCGGCCGCCGGCTATAAATCTAAAACCGCGGACTCGCTGACCGCACTGCAGATGGAGGATCAAAGTGAAACCTGGGCTGAGCTCAACCGGACAAGCTGGCCCCGTCAGAGCGGCAACTGGCTGCAGCTCGATCTGCAGCTTGATACTCAAAAGCTGGAAACCTTGCTTGAACAGCTGCTTGAGGCGGCGGACCTGCCTCTCAGTCCGTCTCATCTGGCCTTGGTGCCAGAGCTCTATGCCGGAGACCGCTTGATTTTCCGCGCTGGCTTAAATAGCTGGCCTGACAGCCAGTCAGCCAGCAAGACCGGGAATGAAACGGCAGATGACCGCACGGATACCAGCGACCAGTCCGACCTGACTGTGACTGAGCTGCAGCTTTATGTCCCCTTTGATTTACTGCCGACCGCGGCCCTGGACCTGCATTGGCAGATCCGGCTGGTATGGATTAGCAATTCAAGTGATTTACTCTGGCAATCAGCCGGCTGGCTTGAGGCTGATCAACTGGCGCAATTAGGCGAGGGTCAATATACCATCCTGTATCAGACTGAGGAGGCTGGCCAGCCATGAAAAAGAAAAGCAAACAACGCCAGCTGCAGGTGCTGATTTGGGAAAACCGGGGTATCCTGGCTTTTCTGCTGGCCCTGGTCTTTGTTTTATTGCTGGCTGCGTTCGCGCTCTTTAATTACAACAGCTCCCCGGACCAGATTGATCGCTACCGGGAAAGCCTGGAGGAGGGCGACTATACGGCTGCGGGCCGCTACTTTACAGAGGATATCAGAGGTAATCCAGAGCTGGAGCAAGAAGCTCAGGCCTTACTGGTTAGTGTGCTGGAGACCATTAAGCAAAACTATGTCAACGGGCTGATTGATGAAAACCAGATTGAAACTGAACTGCAGGACATTCAAGCCGCCAGATTGGTGGCTAATGATGAGGTGGTAGCGCAGGCCATAACTGAGCTGGCAGTCCTCAATGAGTCCAGGCAGGCTTTTCTGACCGCTGAAGCCGCCCGTCAGGATGACCGGCTGGCAGATGCGCTGGATGCTTATGCACAGGTGCAGTTGCTGGATCCAAATTACGAGGTGACGCAGGTACGCTTATCTGAGCTGCGGGGCAGATACGTCCGCAGTATTCAGGAAACGGTGGAAAATTTGCTGGAGCAAGGCTCTTACCCGGAAGCTGCAACCGCGGTGGAGGAAGCGCTTACCAGAGTACCAGGGGACAGCAGCCTGCAGCAGCTGTCCGCCCGGGTCAAATCCGAACAGGAAAGTGCGGCTCAGGATGCTATTATAACTGAAAGTCAGCGCGATCTGGATGCGGGCCGGTTTGAAACTGCGTTGACCCGCCTGGAGCAGGCGGTGACGACTTATGCGGATCAGCGCCGCTTTCAGGAAGCCTGGGCTGCCGCCAAAGAGACTGTCATAACGTACTATCTGGCCCAGGCTGAGACGGCAGCCGACCAGGAGGACTGGGCCGCCGCGCAGCAGGCGGTCGCGGCGGGGCAGGCGTTGCTGCCAGACAGTACCCTGCTGGATACCTGGCAGGCTTATTACAGCAGTCAGGCCGCAGCGGCAGTCCCAGACAGCGCAGCGAACAAGTGATTTGTGTCCTGCGCGGCGGGGACTTACCGGCTCCGGCCTGCTTCAGATCTTCAGCTTTATGGGATAATAAATCAAGACTTTGCTCCGGCCGGCTCAGGACAGCAGCATGCGGTCATTCGCGAGGGCATTGCCGCTGGCGGTGACAAATTTAGCCAGGAGCTGTTCCACGGTCAGTCGCTTTTTGTCTTCGCCCTCTATATCCAGGACAACCTTGCCGCTGTCCATCATAATGAGCCGATTGCCGTATTGGATAGCTTGTTGCATATTATGTGTGATCATCAGCGTCGTCAGCTGATCCGCCGCAACCACGCGCTGGGTTACCTGCATGACTTTTTGCGCCGTCTTGGGATCCAGCGCCGCCGTATGCTCATCCAGCAAGAGCAGGTCAGGCTGGTTCATCGCAGCCATTAATAAGGTCAGTGCCTGCCTTTGGCCGCCAGACAGCAATTTGACTTTGGCATGCAGACGGTTCTCCAGACCTAAATCCAATGAGGCTAATAATTCCTGAAAATAGGCAAACTGATGAGCCTTCAGGTTCCATCTAAGCCCGCGCAGACTGCCGCGCTGACTGGCCATGGCCAGATTTTCCACTACTTCCATGTCACCGGCGGTACCCTGCATGGGATCCTGAAATACCCGCCCCAAAAACCTGGCTCGCCGGTACTCCGGCATGTAGGTGACATCATGCGTACCCAGATAAACCCGGCCGTGGTCAGGAAACAGAACCCCGGAAATAATATTCATCAGGGTTGATTTGCCGGCGCCGTTGCCGCCGATAATCGTGACAAAATCACCGGGGGTGAGTTTAAGACTTAAGCCTTTAAGAACTGGATTTTCATTGACCGTTCCTGGATTGAAGGTTTTGGATACATCAACCACTTCCAGCATTTAAACACCGCCTCTGCTTGGTATATTACTCCGACGGGCTTTATGCTCCCGGATCTGCTGCAGCAAGTAAGGCAGCCACAGCGCCAGAGCCACCACCACTGCCGTGAACAATTTCAAGTCGTAAGATTTTAGCGGACTATAGCGCAAAATCAGGGTGATGACGATGCGGTAAATGATGGAGCCAAAAGCCACGCCCATCAGGCGAAACCAGAAATTGGTTTTAGGGAAGAGAACTTCACCAATAATGATACTGGCCAGGCCAATCACGATAGCGCCTGTTCCCATGCCAATATCGCTGTAACCCTGCTGCTGAGCAACCAAACCGCCGCTGATGGCCACCAGGGCATTGCCCAGCATCAGGCCAAACAGGGTGGTGTTTTTGGTATTGGCCCCCAATGCCCGTACCATGGCAGGATTATTACCGGTTGCGCGGATAGCCGCGCCGATTTCAGTTCCAAAAAACAGATACATCAGCGCAATAATAACCGCGGTAAAAATCAAGCCAATGATAAGCGCAACGGCTGTGCGGGAAGCATTGAATGGCAGCTGCCAATTAAACAGATTTTCTATCTGGCTGTTGATCCCGGTCAGCGGAATGTTAGCTTTACCCATAATCCGGAGATTAATGGTATAAAGACCAATCTGCGTCAGAATACCAGACAGCAGGGCGGGGATTTTCATCCTTGTCGTCAAAATACCGGTGATCATGCCGGCCGCCATACCAGCCAGCGTAGCGACTAAAATGGCAAAAAGCGGGTGGTAACCCGCCATCATACAGATGGCTGTCACCGCCCCGCCAGTAGTAAAACTGCCATCTACAGTCATATCAGCAATGTCAAGCAAGCGAAAGGTGATATAAACACCCAAAGCCATAATGGCCCATAAAAGCCCCTGACTGACTCCGCTGACAAGTGAACTGGCAAACGAACTCATTTCCCTACCTCAGCTAAGATGCTATCCGGAATCGTCAGCCCAATCGCGTCGGCAAAATCCTGATTGATGGCCAACACCGGATCCGATTGGTACTCAATCGGCATTGTGGCAGGATCTTTACCGTTAACCAAAATCTCATAAGCCATATCAGCGGTTTGCTGACCCAGCTTATAGTAATCCAGACTGACGGTAGCCAGTGCTCCGGCTTCCATCATATTTTCTTCACCCGCAATAACCGGCAGTTTGGCTTCCTCCGCTACCTGACCCACGATAGCCATTGAGCTGGCAAAGGTGTTATCTGTCGGAATATACAACGCGTCAACCTTACCTACAGCTGACTCCACTACCTGCTGGATCTCATTGCTGGCTGAGGCTGTAAATATTTCGGTCTCCAGTCCCAGAGCCTGAGCTTCTGTTTCAGCCAGTTTGGCCTGTACTTCAGAGTTGGCCTCACTGGAGGAATACATGATGCCTACGGTTTTGGCGTCAGGTACCAGTTCAGTCAGTAACTGCATCTGTTCCTTGACCGGATTCAGATCAGACGTACCGGTGAGATTACCTCCCGGGGCGTCATTACTTTCAACCAGACCGGAGGCGGCAGGATCAGTGACGGCTGTCACCAGGATCGGGCGGTCAGTGATGGCGTTAACCGCAGCCTGAGCTACGGGGGTCGCAATGGCCAAGACCAGGTCAATGTCCGTGTCGGCCGCAAATTGTTGCGCTATCGTCTGCGCGTTGGACTGATCATTTTGCGCGTTTTCAAAATCAATCGTCAGGTTTTGCCCTTCGACAATCCCCAGCGCGGCCAGGCCATCCACAAACCCCTGTTTGGCCGCGTCCAAGGCGTTATGCTCTACTAACTGCATAATGCCGATTTTAAAACTCTGATCCACCAGTTCAACTGTGCCTGAAGCCGAAGTCGAAGCCTCCGCGGTGGTTTCAGCGCTGCTGCTGTCCGAGGGAGCAGCCGATGCCGAGGCAGTGGTCGCCGCGGTGCTTGTTTCCTCAGACCTGGCAGTAGCAGTTGCGGTTGCATTGGTCGTGGTGGCAGCGCTGCTTTGACTGGTGCAACCGGCCAGCATGACGGCCATAGACAATGCAGTCAGTGTAGCGGCAAGACGATGTAACCCTTTGATACCCCTGTTCATAAATAAGCCTCCGTTCAATTGACAAGCTGTGAAAAAGCTGAATTATTAACTTAATTGTGAATATTATCACATTGCAGCCTGCAGGAGCAAGCCAAAAATGAGGTTAATAACAGGCGATAATTGAACGAAAATCCGGCTGAATCGGACAGAACCTGCAATTTGGGCGCGCTTACTCTTGCGCAGCCGGGGCCTCAGGCGTCGGATCCGCGGCTGGCGGGGCGTCCGTCTTGCTGTCCGGGTTAAGCGGTGCGGCAGCGGGCTTGCTGTCTGCTTCTTCCGGCTCCGGGGTAAGCTGATCCGCGGCAAAAGGGATAACCTCACTGGATCTCAGCTCATTGGCCTGCTCCAGACTGGCCGGGAAGTAAACCGCAGCCGTGAAAATATCATCATGAACATCCAGTTCAAAGTGTCCTCCCAGAACCTCAGTCAGACTCTGGGCAATAGATAAGCCCAGACCGGAACCTTCGCTGGTTCGGGCGCTGTCCCCACGGATAAACCGCTCCATCAATTCTTCGGTCGACAGATCAATCGGGGCTGCGGAAATATTCCTGATCCGCACGGAAAGTCCGTCGCTGAGGCAAAGTAAGTCCAAATAAACTCTCGAACCGGATAAACTGTATTTGCGCGCGTTCTCCAGGAGATTTTCCAGAATCCGCCACAAATAGTGGCCATCAGTCTGCAGCAGCACGGAGCTGACTTGTTTCGGCAGGCGGAGGACCAACTCCAGGTGGTTAGCGGTGAATTTTTCACTGAACTCTCCCTGAACCTGGCGAAGAAATTCAGTCAGATCAATTTCTTCCGTATTTAAAGTCAGGTTGCCGGTAGCCGCTTTTGACGCTTCAACTAAATCGTCGATCAGGCGCCGCAGCCGTTCGGACTTTTGCTCTAATACCCGCAGATATTCCTGACTGGCGGCGCTGCCGGGTTTTTCTTTTTTCAGCAGATCCACATAGCTGATTATAGAAGTAAGCGGGGTTTTGAGGTCATGCGATACGTTGGTAATCAGCTCGGTTTTAAGCCGTTCAGAGTTAACCTGAGCTTCTACGGCCTGGCGCGCATTTTGCCCCAGATTTTCCAGGTTGCGGACGGCCCGGTTGACAGACGGGAGCAGTTTAACGCCGGTCAGCCTGGGCGTGGCGGAGAATCCCCCCTGGGACATATCCGCAATCATGGTATTCAAGACATACAGACTGCGGCGGACATAAACCAGATACAGGAAAAACACTAACGGCAGGCCTTCCAGCAAGACAAAGATCAGGAAGAGCATGCGGTAACTATACAGCCGGTCCCACAAATAGAAAAAAAGCGGGATGGCAAACAGATAATAGAAGATAAAACAAACCCACAACATAATATTGCGGGGAATACTATGAAGCAGCCGCCTGACTAAACCGACCAAACGCCCCAGCAAACTGCTGCGCCAGAATTGGTGCGCCTTAATCCGGCGGGCTTCGGATAAAATCATCGTGTGGAAAACCAGTAGCCCGGCCAGACAACTGGCAAGGGGCGGTGTGACCAGCCA
>JAQWFM010000093.1 GCA_028704415.1 Oscillospiraceae bacterium
GGTAAGGCGGCTTCCTGGTTCAGACCGTATGTCACGGCGTTGGCAAACAGGGTTTTGCCCAGAGGCGGCAGTTGTTTCAGCCACGTAAAGAACGCCTCAACCTGAGGCTTGGCTTTTTCCTGCCGCTGCTGGTATCGGATGTCCGGATCCAGCGCTTTCAGATCGGCTTCGATGTCAAATAAGCGGTCGCAAAAGCGTTTGCCTTCTGCGGCCGGACTGCTTTTTCGGCGTTTAGGGGGTTGGGCTTGCAGGGCTTCTTCAAACGTTCGCCGGGCGTGCGCCCAGCAGCCCACCCGGGTTATCCCGGGCGGGAACTGGTTGTAGCCGCTATATCCATCTGTATGCAGATAGCCCTGAAAGCCGGCCAGATAATCTCTGGGATGCTGTCCCTTGCGGTCCGGTTGGTCATCAAACAGCACCAGCGGATGCCGGCTGCAGGCGCCTGTCCGATACAGCCACATATAGCTCTTACTTTGGGGCGCTTTGCCCGGCTCATGCAGAACCTGTAACGGCGTTTCATCCGCATGCAGGACCGGCTGCTCGACCAGCTGCTGGTGCATCACCGCCAGCAGCGGCTTGACATACCGCTCGCTGCAAGCGACCAGCCAGTTGGACATCGTTTGCCGCGATAACAGGATGCCCCGGCCTTTCCAATCCTGTTCCTGGCGATACAAAGGCGTACCCAGCACAAACTTTTGCGTCATCAGCAACGCGACCGCTTCCGCACTGGCCAGGCTGCCAGGTAACAAAGCGGGCGGGATCGGCGCTTTGTCAATCGGGGTGCTATCTGAGGTTGCCTCACAGGCTTTGCAGGCATAGACATGCCGTCGTTCCCTCAGAATATAGGCTTTAGCGGGGGCCAGTTTCAGCGTATCCCGAGTTTCTACGCCAATGTTAACATAAGGAGCCTGACAGGCCCCACAGTGACGGGCCGATTCCGGCAACGTGTCGTCGATGATTTCCACAGGCAAATCTTCCGGCAGCCGTTCGGTTGCGGCCTTTTTGCGCCGTTTATAACTTTGAACGATTTCAGCCATGGTGGGTTCTGCCTGGTCAGGCGTGCTGTAGACTTCCGGTTCATCAAACAGGCTGAGTTGGACATAGTCATCTGCTGGCGTCTGCTCGCTTTTGCTACCAAATTGGCGATGCCGGGACAGACGCAGCTGCTCCATCAGCCAGTCTACCTGAGCTTGCAGATCCTGGATCTGGCGTTTGGCCTGTGCCTCAGCTTGCTTTAAAATGTTTGCAACTTAAGAGTGCGTTATAAGCTTAAGCGGCTTCTAGGATAGTAGCCAAAGAAGCTTGGCTCAGATAAGCTCTCGCCGTTGACCAATCTTCTGAGTATTCGATGAGGTAAGTTGTCACCAACTTGATGTAGGACGCTTAGCTTGGGAAGATTCCCACGCTTCGTGTCCTTCGTCTATTCTCGACGTTGAGCCGCTCCATGACATTTTCAAATCATAAAACGAACTACATTAAAATCGGTAAAAAAGAGCTAACTGACTTCAAAAATCAGTTAGCTCTTTTCTTATGGATAATACAATTAGTGTTGCCAAAATGTTGCCGCGGATGGTATCAAGAATCCTCAAACCCGCATGAATACAGGCTTTTTAACTTCGTTTCATTATTCCCACTCAATCGTCGCGGGTGGTTTGGTCGTGATATCATATACGACTCGGTTGACGTGCTGCACCTCATTGACAATCCGGCTGGACACTCGCTCCAATACCTCATAGGGGATCTTGGCCCAGTCTGAGGTCATGAAGTCCTGGGTGGTCACCGCCCGCAACGCCACCGTGTAGTCATAGGTCCGGCTGTCACCCATGACGCCGACTGACCGCAGGTTAGTCAGCACCGCAAAGTACTGGCTGATGTCCCGGTTCAGACCGGCTTTAGCCACCTCCTCCCGGAAGATCGCGTCCGCATCCTGCAGCAGGGCAATCTTGTCCGCGGTGATATCACCTAAAATCCGCACCGCCAGGCCCGGGCCGGGGAAGGGCTGCCGCCAGACTAAGTTCTCCGGAATCCCCATTTCCGTCCCCGCGCGCCGCACCTCATCCTTAAACAGATTGCGCAGCGGTTCCACGAGTTCCTTGAATTCTATGTTCTTGGGCAGCCCGCCCACATTGTGATGGCTCTTGATCGTGGCGGCGTCGTCCGTACCGGATTCAATGACATCCGGGTAAATCGTACCCTGAACCAGCACATCCACTTTACCGATCTTGCGGGCTTCTTCTTCAAAGACACGGATGAATTCTTCGCCAATGATCTTGCGTTTGCGCTCCGGATCACTCACGCCGGCCAGCTTGCTTAAAAAGCGCTCCCGGGCGTTGACCCGGATGATATTCATATTGAAGGAATGAGCAAAGACCGACATGACCTCATCGCCCTCATTTTTACGCAGCAAGCCGTGATCGACAAAGATACAGGTCAGCTGACTGCCGACAGCCTTATGGATCATCAGCGAAGCGACAGAGGAATCCACGCCGCCGCTGAAGGCCGCCAGGACCTTTTTCCCGGCCAGCTCAGTACGCAGCCGGTCCACCGTATTTTCCACAAAGGTAGACATTTGCCAATCTCCGCTGCAGCCGCAGACCTCATATAGAAAGTTGCGCAGCATGGTGTTGCCTTCAGGGGTATGGTTGACTTCTGGATGGAACTGGACGCCATATAAACGTCGCTCAGGGCAGCTCATTGCGCCAACCGGACAGGTGGGGGTGGCAGCCGTGATATGAAAGCCGGCGGGCACCCGGGTGATCTGATCCGTGTGGCTCATCCAGCCGGCGGTCTGCCGGGGGACATTTTTGAAAATCAGGTCAGAGGTATCCGTAATGGTCAGATCACTGTGGCCATACTCCCGCTCGGCCGCCGGCGCTACCTGGCCGCCCAGGGCGTAGGCCATAAATTGAGCGCCATAGCAGATGCCCAAAATCGGGATGCCCAGCTCAAATATAGCCGGATCATAGGAGGGACTGCCCGGCGCGTAAACGCTCTTGGGGCCGCCGGTAAAGATAATACCCTTATAGGGCTTGGCCTTGATTTTATCCAGCGGGGTGCGGTAAGGCAGAATCTCGCAATAAACGTTAAGATCGCGGACCCGGCGGCCGATCAGCTGATTATACTGACCGCCAAAATCCAGGATCAAAATGGTCTCGTGTTCCATGAAGTACCTCCGAAGTTAGCAGGCCTGAAATAGGCAGCTGCTTTAGCTTTGTACATCATAACACCCGGACTAATCTAAGACCAGACTATATCAAGCCACGAAACCCAGCCCGCCGGTGCCAGCGGATAAATCCACCGCCTTAGGCCAGCTTTGCGACCTGCCCCAGCAGGGATTCAAAGCTGACCCCCCGCATAGCGTAATCAGGCTGCCGGGCGGAGACAAACATGGCCTGGTAGACTAAATCCGTGGCTGTGCGCACCGCTGCCGCCAGACTGTGGCCGCTTATCAGCGCCGCCGTCAATACGCTGGCGAAGAGATCGCCGGTACCATGCAGCTTTTCAGGGTACAAAGGCCCTGAGATCTGCTCAGTTTTAATATCCTGACCCGCCACAAAGTTGACCACCTCTTCGCCGCGCTCAATACCTTTCAGCACCACGTATTTGACTCCCCGGTCCAGTAAGGCGGTTAACAGCGCCTGAACCGCTTCATCTGAAGGCGCCTGGCCGGCATAGGCCTGACCGGTTAAAATTGCGGCTTCCGTCAGATTGGGGGTGAGCACCTCTGCGTGCCAGGCCAGCTGGCGCATTGCCTGACACAGGTCATCCGTATAGGTCGGATAGAGCTGGCCGCCATCTCCCATGACCGGATCAATAATCAGCCGGGCTTGGGGATAACGGCGGGCCAGTTCCAGAATCGTATCAATCTGAGCGCCACTGCCCAGAAAACCGCTGTATATCGCATCCAGATCCACGCCGATTTTTTGCCAGGCGTCTATATATCCGGGCAGATCCTCTGTAGTATCCCGGAAGGTAAACACCGGATATTTGGTATGGGCGGAAAACAGGGCGGTGGGCAGCGGGCAGACATCAATGCCGGCTGCGGATAAAACAGGTATGACAATGCCCAGCGAGCATTTACCGTAACCGCACAGATCATGCACGGCCGCCACTCTGGGAATGTATCCGTCTTTTTTAGTATATATGTAGCACTGATCTGCCTGTGTGGCTGCCTGGTTATTTGAATGATGACTCATGTCCAAATCCTCCGTTTACAATCTGTCCCTATTGTACCTGTTATAAATGCCGATGTTAATAGATACAGAAGCAGACGGTTTTCTGTATGGCAAGACTCACATGGTTGGTTTATGACCGGGTGCCTGCACGCTTTTAGCTCTGCTGTGTACAGAGTTTGCGTTATAATAGACAAAAAGTCAGCTAAGGCAAGGAGGGCCGGCAACCAGGCGGTTGTCGGGTGCAATAAATGAGTTTTACAGATCTATCTCTGGAGCATTTTCAAAATGCTTATGATGTCCTTAAACCGGTTTTGAGAGAGACGCCGCTGGTCTATTCGGAGCATTTCAGCAAACTGAATCACGCGCAATGCTACCTCAAGCCTGAAAACATGCAGCTGACCGGAGCGTTTAAGATTCGCGGTGCGTACTATGCTGTATCTTGCCTGTCTGAGGCGGAAGCCCGGCATGGGCTGGTGACTGCCTCTGCCGGTAACCACGCCCAGGGTCTGGCCCTGGCCGGGCAGCTGAAAAAGCTGCCGGTAACGATTGTCATGCCTGAAACGACCCCGCTGGTTAAAGTTAATAACACTAAAGGATATGGCGCTAATGTCATCCTTAAAGGCGCGACCTTTGATGACGCCGCGGATGAAGCGCTGCGGCTTTCACAGACTGAAGGGCTGACCTATATTCACCCTTTTGACAATCTGAATGTCGCGGCAGGGCAGGGTACGATGGTCTTTGATATCCTGCGTGACCAGCCGGAGACTGATGTCATCCTGGTGCCGGTAGGCGGCGGCGGTCTGGCCACCGGTGTAGCCGTACTGGCTAAGCTCCTGAAACCGGATATTAAAGTTTTCGGCGTTGAGCCTACCGGAGCCGCCTCCTTAAAAACCGCTTTCAGAGCCGGGCATCCGGTGACCCTGCCCAGCCTTAATACTATCGCGGACGGCGTTGCGGTTAAGCGGGTGGGAGACCAGCTTTATCCTTTTTTGGAGCGGAATCTGGATGGTATTATCACGGTTCCGGACGAAGAGCTGGTGGTGGTCTTTCTGGATATGCTGGAGCGCCATAAGATGCTGGTGGAAAACGCCGGTTTATTGTCGGTCGCAGCTTTGCGGCATCTGGAGCTGACGGCTGATACCAGGACAGTGTCTATCCTCAGCGGCGGCAACATGGATGTGATCACCATGTCTTCATTAGTGCAGCATGGCCTGATTGCCCGCAACCGGGTTTTCACTTTTACGGTTTTACTGCCAGACCGTCCCGGTGAGCTTGAACATGTGGCGCACATAATTGCTGCAGCCAAGGGCAATATTATCCGTCTGGATCACAATCAGTTCATCAGCATAAACCGGAATGCCGCCGTGGAACTTAAGGTCACCCTGGAAGCCTTTGGTGCCGCGCATAAAGACCAGATTATGCAAGCACTGAAGGACGCCGGCTATGATGCGCATGTCACGCTTTCTACCAGTATCTATTGAGATCAGAGGATTTGACAGGGGAAGTCACATTGAGGCGTAAAGCAGCGGGCTGAGGGCACATGAACTGATGCTGGGCGTAAGGAGACTGATGCGGGTTGAAATTTTTAGCTAGACTCAGACCGGATAAACCTAACGCTTCAGGCCGGGGCAGTACCGACAGAAATCAAAAGTCTGGGCGGTCGTCCGACGGAGCGCCGGAGGCTGTTTCCAATCCCGCTGCGGCAGCGGATTCCGTGCGTAAACATCAGACCGCGGTCCCGCCTAAAACCCGCGGCAGATGGAGGAGCCGGCTTGTCCTGCTGACGGTCCTGCTGCTGGGCTTGTTATGGTTTGCGGTTGGCCGCGGCCAGTTCAACCAGGCGGAAAAACCGCAGGAAAAACTGGCTGCCGCCCTGGAAACAGGGGATATCCGCGGCGCCAGGGCAGTTTACTATCAGGACATGTTTGGGGATACTGCGCTGCAGCAAGTGGCTCAGACGGAGGTCCTGAACTCAATTGACTCGATTTTGCAGCAGTTTTCCGCCAACACCATGACCTATGAGGAGGCGGACAGCAGACTGACAGCTCTGGATCAAAGCGGCATATTTATTCCTGCCACGGCGCGTGAACAGGCAGAAACGGAATTACTGAGGATGAATCAATCTCACCAGGCCTATGAAATGGGGGAAAGCTATTACAGCCAGGCGGCCTATTTACTTGCCATACAGTCCTACCGTCAGGTGGTGACCGATGACGCCTGGTATGGCGACGCGCAAACGCAGATAGCCCTGGCCCAGGCGGCTTACAGGGAGGACCGGCTTAAGCAGGCCCGCAGCTTGCTGAGCGCAGGTAAACCTGCGCAGGCCAGGGCGCTGCTTGAAAAAGCACTGGAAAATCTCCCGCAGGATGCTCAGCTGAAAGCCGCGCTGCGCAGCGTCCAGGATCAGGCAGATACCAGTTACCGGGATGCGGTGCTGCAGACAGCAGAAGACCTGGAAACACAGCAGGGTCCATTGGCGGCGATGAGCTGGATTTCAGAGGCCTATAGCATTATTGAACAATATAAAACCCAGGGTACTTCGGTGGCCGGCGCTGACCTGGAACAGGCCAATCTGACCGCAGATCAGCGAGCTTTGCAGGACGCCGCCAATGACCTGATTGACCGGATGTTAAGTGAAGCGGACGCTTCGCTGG